>CAZCVP010000060.1:0-36795 GCA_964501915.1 uncultured Enterobacterales bacterium | reverse complement strand
CGACCAGGCCCGCACCATCCGCATCCCGGTGCACATGATCGAGACCATCAACAAGGTCTCGCGCACCAGCCGCTACCTGCTCCAGGAGATGAACCGGGAGCCGACCGCGGAGGAGATCGCCGAGAAGATGGAGATGCCGGTCGACAAGGTCCGGAAGATCCTGAAGATCGCCAAGGAGCCCATCAGCCTCGAGACCCCCATCGGCGAGGAGGACGACTCTCACCTCGGTGACTTCATCGAGGACTCGACCATCGAGAACCCCTCGGACACGGTCATCAACAAGCACCTCGCCGACCAGACCCGCAAGGTCCTGGCGACCCTCACTCCTCGCGAGGAGCGGGTCCTGCGCATGCGGTTCGGCATCGGGGAGCGCTCCGACCACACCCTCGAGGAGGTCGGCCAGGACTTCGACGTGACGCGCGAGCGCATCCGTCAGATCGAGGCCAAGGCCCTGCGCAAGCTGCGTCACCCGTCGCGCAGCAAGCGGCTCCGGTCGTTCATAGAGGGATAGGGACCCCGGACCTGGGCCCGTAGCTCAGCGGTTAGAGCACCCGGCTCATACCCGGAGTGTCCTAGGTTCGAATCCTAGCGGGCCCACTTCCAGCTTGGGCGGCTGAGGCGCCACGCGGCGCCAGCCGCCCGGCTGGCCCGAGGCTGAGTGTCGCTCCTGGCGACATTCGAGGTCGCGCCAGGCCCGGGCGAGTCCGGCGACGGGGACGGGGTCGACGCCAACTCGTTAGCCTCACCGGATGAACGAGCAGGTGCTGGTGCTGCAGACCCTGTGGCGCCTCGACAAGGAACGCGACGCGCTGCTCGCCGAGGCGGCGGGCCTCGCGGAGGCCGTGACCGAGGCCGACGCGGAGATCCGCAGGGCGGAGAGCCACATCGCGATCCTCGCCGACAGCGGCGTGGAGATGGCCGCCCAGGAGCGGGCCCACAACCGCCGGGTGGAGCAGTACACGCGCCGCCGGGACAGCACGGCCCGGGCCCTCGAAGAGGGGCGCATCGCCGACTACCTCGTGGCCCAGAAGCAGGTCGATGACTGCCAGGCCATCATCGACGATGTCGAGCTGGAGCTGCTCGAGCTCTACGAGCAGCAGGAGGAGCTGGCCGCCGCCCAGGAGCGGGCGAAGTCCGGGCTGAACCTCCGCCGCACCCAGGCCGAGACCGCGCGGCAGCGCCAGGCTGGACGCATGCCGGGCCTCGAGGAGGAGCTCGCCGCGCTCACCCGGAAGCGGGACGACGCCCGCTTCGACGTCCGGCGCGACGTGCTCGCCCGCTACGACCAGCTCCGCCGCCGCGGCACCTCGGTGCTGGCGCCGGTGGAGAACAAGGCCTGCGGCGTCTGCCGGGTCGGCATCCCGTCGATCCGCCTGAGCGAGATGCGGCGGGGCGTCGACATCTTCATCTGCGACAACTGCGGGCGGTACCTCGCTCCAAGCGGTTAGATCCCCCTCGGTCGGAGAGGTCCGGATGGTCGCCGGCGGGCTCGCCCGCGGGAGGAAAGTCCGGGCACCACAGGGCAGGGTGCCGGGTAATTCCCGGTCGCGGTGACGCGGAGGAAAGCGCAACAGAAAGCACACCGCCAGGGACCCTCGGGTCCTTCCGGTCGCTGGTGAGGGCCATCCCCCGACCACGGGGGCACGACGCTCACACAGGCTGGCGGGGGCGACCCCGGGCAAGGTCGAACCGGTGGTGCAAGAGACCACCGGCGGTCCCGGTGACGGGGTCGGCCAGGCAAACCCCACCTGGTGCAAGGCCAAGACTGGAGAAGGCGGCCCGTCCGTGCTCCTGGGTAGGCCGCTCGAGGCCGTCGGCAACGGCGGTCCTAGACGAATGACCATCACTCCCCGGCGAGCGATCGCCCGGGAGACACAGGACCCGGCTTATGGGCCTCTCCGACCCCCCTACTCCTCGCCCTCCAGGACCTGGCCGAACCAGGCCCCGGCGTCCCCGAGAGGCACCATCGGCGGCGAGGGCGCACCCCCCAAGGCGGCGAGCGCCTCCTCCCCCAGCCGGCTGAGCCGCACGAAGGCGCGGTCGTAGCGGAGCGCCAGCGCCCGCGGCATGTCCTGGGTGTGGGACAGGTAGATGCGCAGGTCCTCCAGCTCCCGGTAGAAGGCCGAGACGATCGCGACCTCGTCGACCTCGAGCATGACCAGGTCCGGGAACCCGAGGCTCGACCAGCGGTGGAACACGGTCTCCAGGAAGGGGGCTCGGGCGCGATGATGGCCCCACACCTCGATCAAGAAGTCCCGACGACGCTCCAGATCGTCCAGGAGCCGATCGATCTCCAGCGCGAGCAGCTTGCGGATGCGGTCGGCGCGTGTCGAATCGGACACCCGTCAGGCCCTCCGCCGAGGCTCTTGACAGGGACAGGCGACAAGCCTAGGGCGGTCTGTCTCGGAGGTCTTGATGTCCATCGAATCCGACGCCCTCGAATACCACGAGTCCGGCCGGTCCGGAAAGGTGGAGGTCATTCCGACCAAGCCGCTGCTCACCCAGCGGGACCTGTCGATGGCCTACACGCCCGGCGTGGCGCAGCCCTGCCGGGAGATCCACGAGAACCCGAGCGACGTGTTCCGGTACACGGCCAAGGGCAACCTGGTCGCCGTCGTGACCAACGGGACCGCCGTGCTCGGCCTGGGCAACATCGGTCCGCTGGCGTCCAAGCCCGTCATGGAGGGCAAGGCCAACCTCTTCAAGAAGTTCGCCGACATCGACGTCTTCGACATCGAGCTCGACGCCAGGAGCCCCGAGGAGGTCATCGCGGCGGTCAAGGCCCTGGCCCCGACCTTCGGCGGGATCAACCTCGAGGACATCAAGGCCCCCGACTGCTTCGAGATCGAGCAGCGGCTCCAGGAGGAGCTCGACATCCCGGTCTTCCACGACGACCAACACGGCACCGCGATCATCGCCGCCGCGGCACTGCTCAACGCCCTGGAGGTCACCGGCCAGCAGATCGGCGAGCTGAAGGTGGTCTTCTCCGGGGCCGGCGCGGCCGCCATCGCCACCGCTGGCCTGATGTGCTCCCTCGGCGTCACCCACGACAACATCTGGCTCTGCGACTCCAAGGGCCTGATCAAGGAGGGTCGTGACCGGCCCTTCTCCGCCCAGGCCGGCGCCTACGCCCGCAGCGCCGACCGCCGCGAGCGCACCCTGGCCGACACCCTGGTCGACGCCCACGTGTTCATCGGGCTGAGCGTCGGCGGGCTGGTGAGCCAGGACATGGTCCGGTCGATGGCCCCGCGCCCGATCCTGTTCGCGATGGCCAACCCGGACCCGGAGATCCACCCCGGCGAAGCGACCGAGGCCGTGCCCGAGGCCATCGTCGCCACCGGACGCTCCGACTATCCGAACCAGATCAACAACGTGCTCGGCTTCCCGTTCCTGTTCCGCGGAGCGCTGGACTGCCGCGCCCGCCGGATCAACGAGGACATGAAGGTCGCCGCCGTGCGCGCCCTCGCCGCCCTGGCCAAGGAAGACGTGCCCGACGCCGTCCTGCGAGCCTACGGCGTGGAGGTGCTCGCCTTCGGCCCCGAGTACATCATCCCCAAGCCCTTCGACCCGCGGGTCCTGACCTGGGTGGCCCCGGCCGTGGCCGAAGCGGCTGCCCGGTCCGGCGTCGCCCGTGAGCCGATCGATGACCTCGATGCCTACCGCGAAGAGCTGGAGCGACTCATCGAGCGCTCCAAGGAGTTCTTGCGCCCCCTGATGAACCGGGCCCGCAAGCTGGCGCGGGACCAGAAGCGCGTCGTCTTCTCCGATGGCACCCAGCCGCGGGTCCTCCGGGCCGCCCAGATCCTCGTCGACGAAGGCATCTGCGTGCCGATCCTGCTCGGCGAGGAGTGGAAGATCATCAAGCGGGCCGAAGACTCCCGCGTCGATCTCCGCGGGGTCGAGATCGTCGAGCCCGTGCCCGGCCAGCGCTTCGACCAGCTCGCCGACGCCCTGTACGCCAAGCGCCAGCGCAAGGGCTTCACCCACCCCCGGGCGCGGCGGGCGATGTACAACCCGACCTGGTACGGCTGCATGATGGTCGACCAGGGCATGGCCGACGGCATGGTGGCCGGGCTCGGCGTGCCCTACGCCGACACCGTCCGACCGGCGCTCCAGACCGTGGGGGCCGATCCGCGCGCCAAGACGGTCTCCGGCGTCTACGCGATGCTGTTCAAGAATCGCTACCTGTTCTTCGGTGACTGCACGGTGAACCGGGACCCGGACGCGGCGACCCTGGCCCAGATCGCCATCAACACCGCCCGCGTCGCCGAGAGCCTCGGCTACACGCCCCGGGTGGCGCTGCTGTCGTATTCGGACTTCGGCGAGCACCGCGGCACCCCCGAGGCCGACAAGGTCCGGGCGGCGCTGCCCCTGATCCGCGCCGAGTGGCCGGAGCTGATGGTCGACGGCGAGGTCCAGGCCGACACCGCCGTGAGCCCCGAGCGCGCCGCCAACCTCTTCCCCTTCTCGCCGCTGGCCGGCAACGCCAACGTGCTCATCTTCCCCAACCTGGCCTCCGCCAACATCGCCTACAAGCTGCTCCAGCAGCTCGGTGGAGCCACGGCCATCGGCCCCCTGCTCGTGGGCCTCAGGGCACCGGTGAACGTCCTGTCCCTGGGCTCGGACGTCGACGACATCGTCAACATCACCGCGCTGACGGTGAACCAGGCCATCAAGCACGCCCGCGAGGCCTAGCCCCATGTCCAAGAAGAAGTCCAAGCCCGTGCCCGCCTGGATCGAGGCCCTGTCCTCCGGGACCGCCCCCGAGGAGGCGCCCGCTGGCTGGGCCGTGGCCCAGGAGTGGCTGGCGGAGGGTTCCGGACAGCTCGAGGGCCTCAAGCCGCGTCTGGCCCTCAGCGCCATCGAAGCCGCCGCCAGCACCCAGGCCGTCCCCCGCCTCCAGGGCCTCGATGACTCCCCTGACAAGGGTCTGCGCAAGGCGGCCCGGCGAGCGCTGCACCGGCTGCGCTCCTCGGGCGTCGTCATCGAGGACACCCCCCGAAGCACCACCTTCAGCCTGCGCAAGGAGGCCGTCGCCGTCGCCCCCAAGGCCTTCCTCGGCTTCCCCCACCAGGAGGGCTACGCCCCCTTCCTGCTCTCGACCACCGACGACGAGGGGAGCTGCATCCTCGCCGGCGAGGTCGGCGGTGGCCAGGGCGTGCGCAACACCTACCACCTCCACGTCACCCGCGGCGACCTGCGCGAGGTCTGGAAGGACGCCGTCCAGTCCAGCGAGCTCGTCGAGATCGACTTCACCACGGGCCTCCACTTCGTGCGGAGCGGCATGGAGCACGCCCGCAGCCTCACCGGCGCTGCGCCCAAGGACTGGCCCCACTTCCTCGGCCACCTGGCCGAGGGCACCCTGACCGCCGCCCAGCTCCTGGACCCGGCCGCGGGCCTGGCCTCGACCCTCGACACGGCGGCCCTGCGGGAGATGGCCGAGACCGACCCGCTGACGGTCCGCCCCTGGTTCAGCTACTGGCCGCTCCCCAAGGGGGCCATGGAGAAGCTCTTCGCCGACCTGGAGGAACAGCTCGGTTCCGAGCTGGAGATCTCCCCCGAGCTGGAGCAGGAGCGCCGGGACCGCGCCTTCGCCGACGCAGCCGACGAGGCCTTCGCGGAGGTGGAGGTCCGGGAGCAGTGGCGGGCCCACCTGGGTATCGCCGTGGCCATCCTGCGAGCCCAGGGCGACCAGGACGCCGCCACAGAGGCCCACAACGTCGCCCTCGCCGTCGAGCAGGGGCTGGCGGGCCATGAGATCCCGCCGGTGATGTCCTCGCTGCGCTACCAGGCCTTCCGCTTCGCGACCATGCTCGGGCAGCTCAACGCAGCGCCCACGGAGTAGCCGGCACTCAGTAGCGGTAGGCGCCCCGCCCCAGCGCCAGCTCCAGCCCGCGGATGGCGTGGGCGCTGTCCCCGACGATGTCCAGGTAGAGCTGCTCGTTCTTGGCCCGCAGCTCCTCGAGGTTGTCCATCGCGCCGAGGGCCTTCAGCTCCCTCACCGTGGCCACCAGCACCCCGACCGCCTCGCCGAGCAGGAGCTGCTCTGCCGCGTCCGGCGTGTAGAGCTCGCTGATGGCGAGCTTGTGGGCGCTCTCCAGCCAGTGGCCGGTGAACTTGAGCTGCTGCACCATCAGGACCAGGCGCCGGTTCGGCAGCCGCTGCATGGCCTCCTGGTAGATCGCCAGCTCACGGGGCAGCCGGTAGTAGAGCAGACGCCCCTGGGCCGCCATCTTGGCTCGCTCGGCTTCGCCACCATAGCCCCGGGCCACCACGTGGGCGGCCCCCTGGAGCAGGTGGGCCCCGCCGCAGGTGTACTGGAAGATGCCCTGCCCCTGCCGCTGAAAGTCCTGGCCGCTCTCCATGGCCTGGAGCATGAAGCCGGACTCCGAGGTGAGGACGTGGACCAGCAGCCTCGCCATGTCGTCCATCGACATCGGCGTGCCCTCCCAGGCCTCCCAGGTCAGGTCCTCGGGACCCCAGGCCGCGAGGCCCTGCATGCCCCAGGGCATGTCGTTGGGACTGTCGTAGGAGGAGGACCCGTCGGCCTTCTTGAGCCAGGTCGTCCGCAGCGAGTGGGACCAGAGGTCCCCCAGCTCGTGCGGGTGACCCTCGACCTCGACCACGAAGTCGGGTCCGAGGTCCGTCTCGGTCAGGTTCTTGAGGATCAGGTCCGTGTGCGGCTCGACCCGGACCTCTCCGAGGCTGCGGGGGAAGCCCACCAGGGAGCGACCGCCCAGGACCTGCTCGTAGGCGTAGCGCTGGAAGAGGTAGCTGACGGCCGGCTGCTGGTTCGACAGCGTGAAGCCGCCGCCGCGGGCCAGCAGACCATGGGCGATGGCCCAGGGGCTCTCCGGGTCGGCCGCGTGGATGTCGACGACGGCCCCGAGCACCTCCAGCGCCTTGTCCACGTCGGGGGTGGCCGGCAGGGCAAAGGGTGTGATGCGCTCGTGCGTCGCCGGCCGCAGCTCCGGGCGGCCGGGCTCGTGGGGTGCGACCTCCACCGTCTCGACCGGGCCAGGGCCCTCGGGAGCCTCGGAGGTCGTGCAGGCGCTCCCGAGCAGCAGCAGCGCCGCGATCACTCCGCGGCCGCCTCGGCCTCCGCCTCGGCGTCCATCTTGGCCTGCAGCGCGTCGACGCGGATGATGCGATCCCGGTCCGTGCAGTAGAGGATGTCCTCCTGGACGGCGATGCGCGGCCGCACCAGGTCGACGTCGCTCAGCATGACCTTGTAGTCCAGCTTGCCGGGCTTCTTGAACTTGTAGGCCCAGCCCTTGTCGGTGATGACCCACAGCCGGCCCGCTTCGTCGACGGTCAGGTCGAGGTCCTCGTAGCCCTCGCCGAGGTGCTCCTCGTCGAGCACGACGCCCCAGCGGAAGCCGTCCAGGTCGTAGCGCACGATCTCGCGACCGAAGACCATCAGCAGCTTGCCCTTGAAGACCTCGAGTCCGTTGGGCGTGCCGTCCTCGAGCTCGACACGCAGGACTTCGTCTCCGTCGAGGGTGAAGCCGACGAGGTCCTCGCCCACGACGGCGTAGAGCCGCTGCTTGCCCGGGACCCAGGCCAAGAACCCCTCGCCGCCCACGCCGGAGTCGATGCGGGCGTCGCTGTCGATGCTCCAGCCGATGCGCTGGCGGCCCTCCTCGTCGTAGATCTGGATGCGCATCTCGTAGTCGAGCACGGCGAAGCCCTCGCCCTCCTCACCGGGGATCAGGACCACGTCGAGGGGGTTGACGAACTGGCCGGCCCCGTCACCCGGCGCGGCGCCGGAGGCGTAGAACCTGCGACCGTCGCGGAACCAGGCGTTGGTGATGCCCGGGTCGCCGCCCCACTGGCGCTCGGCGCGACCCTCGTAGGTGAACTTCTGGACCCGGTTGTTGCCGATGTCGGCCACGAACACGTTGCCGTGGCGGTCGATCTCCACGTTGATCGGCTCGTCGAAGCCCCGCATCGCACCCAGCTCCCAGCCGCTCACCCCCCAGTAGGGGAGGTTGTTGCGAGCGCCGAGCAGCTCCTGGTGGGCGTAGAAGATCTCCGCCAGGTCGTGCAGCTCGCGCTCGGCGCGCCCCCAGCTCCGCAGAGCCGCCATCTCGATGGCCGGGATGGCGTTGGGGTCCTTGAGCTTGCGCAGCGCGCTCAGCGCCACCTCGGAGGGCCGGATGGCCGCCGCCCGGTAGCCCACGTCGACGAGCGCCCCGGCCCGGGCGCGGAGGTAGTCCGGCCCGTCACCGGCCTGGTCCATGATCAGCCGCAGGGTCTCCAGGTCACCGAATTCGGCGTCCTTGACGACCTGGAAGAGTCCCTTGACCTCCTCGGCGTGCGCTTCGGCGGCCTCGAGACCGGCCGGGCTGTCGAGCCACTTGATGAGGCCGTCCATGCGGTCTCCGCTGCGCCCGAAGTTCACGGCGATCTCGGCGATGTGCATCTCCGAGAACACGATGCCCTCGTAGAGGTCGACGACCTCGACCCGGATCTTGCGGACCTCGACGGACTCCTCCAGGTCCAGGTCGAGCCGGGTCATGCGGTCCTCGAGCAGGTACTCGAGCTCGGTCGGCTCGGCGCCGCCGAGCAGCGAGATGCGCACGGTGCGCGGGCGGGAGAACTGCTTGTAGGACTGGCGACCCTTCGACAGGTTGCCGGGCCACAGCGAGACCCGCTCGACCACCGTCTTGCGGCCGAGGTCGACCTCCACCCAGGAGCCCTCTCCGTAGCCGTCCTCCCCTTCGGCCCAGCCGCTGGTCAGCAGGCCATCGACGAGGCGGCCGGCGCTGTGTCGGGTCCCCTCCTCGTCGACGTGGAAGGAGGAGGCCTTGGTACGTCCGTTCACGGCAGCGTGAACCGGAGTGACCGCGAGACCGAGACCGAGCAGTGTGCAGATCATGTGCTGGAACCTGGAGCTCGAGAGGAGACCCCCCACTAGCTCAGGGACATCCAGTGGTCCATCGGGGGGGGGCGGGCTTCACCGGGAAATGAGATACGCTCGGACCGTGACACTCCCCACCCCATTGGTGCTGGCACTCCTCTCTTGCGACAGCGGCCCCGTCTGTCCGGAAGCCGTGACCCTCCCGCTGTCGCTGCTGAGCGTGACCGTGCAGGGAGACACCGACGACGACCGGCCGGAGGACGACTGGCTCCAGGTCGGCAGCCTGACGCCCAAGGACGGCGGCAACCTCTGGGTCATGGGCCACGCGGAGGGACGCATCATCACCGACGGCGGCTCGCAGATGGGAGAGCTGCCCGACACCGCCAGCGAAGAGTGCCTGGCACCGGCGGTCCTGGAGATCGGCGTGTGGGAGGTCTGGCGCGCGCCCGACGCCCGCCTGCTGGAGACCGACAGCATCGTGGACGGCTCCAAGGTGGTCCTCAGCTACGAGCACAAGGACGTCTGGACGGCGATCGTCCAGTACGAGATCGGCTCGGTGGACTGACCCCTGATCACCTTCGGCGCCGTCGCTGTCCTGACCCTGCTGGTCGCCGCCTCCTCGGTGGGCCGGCTGGTCACCCACAAGACCACGCCGGTCCTGTTCTGGATCATCCTGCTGCCCGCCGTCGGGGCCCCCCTCGCCTCCGGCTGGATGGCGCTGTTCCCCGGCGAAGCCGCCTCGGAGTGCCCGCTGGAGCCTCCCAATGGCCGCGGCACGCTCCAGGTCCCCGAAGGGCACGACCTGCTGGTCACGGCCACCATCGCGCCGATCGGCCTCGCCGAGGCCGACGACCCGACCGTCCAGTCCACCGACTACGTGATCAAGCTCGCCGGCGGGGCCTGGGAGCAGACCCTGATGGGCAAGGTGAAGCGGGGCGCGGGCAGCGTGAGGGCCGCCGACACCATGGGAGGCGAGTCGTCGCTGTCCGGCGAGGGCACGACCCTGACGCTGCTGTGGGGCGAGGACCGCCACGACCGCTTCCGGGCCGGCGGCCTCGGCCACGCCGAGGTCTGGCTGGGCAACTGGTACGGCGGCGCCGCCTCCGGGGTCTCCGTTCGGGCCATCCCCGGCACCCCACCGCGGATCGTGCTCTTCCCCTTGGTCGCCGTCTGCTGCCTGCTGGCGATCTTCTGCGACGCCCGCCTGGGCACGGACCGCCTCGCCGGTGACATCGGCGTGCTCACCTTCGCCTCGGTCTTCCTCGCCGAGTCGGTCACCCCCGACGGGGGGCTCAAGGCGGTGCTGTTCACCCTCGGGTTCGCGATCATCGCCGGGGGGGTGACGATGAAGACACTGGGGGGAATCGCGGAGGTGGTGTTCGGGAAGGAGGGGGGCTGACGGGGTCGCTCCGTCAGCTCTCCGCCAGGTTCCTCCCCAGCGGCAAGGCCCCCTGGGCCGTCGGCGTGACGTCCGGGCTCCAGTGGGCCCGACAGCGCGCCTCGTAGGACTCGTCCGCACCGACGAGGAAGCGCCCGTCCCGGGCGACCATGCGCTGGGAGCGGTCGGCCGGATTGCCGCACACCATGCAGATCGCGAGGTTCTTGGTGATGTACTCCGAGACCGCCAACAACTGTGGGATGGGCTCGAAGGGCACGCCCCGGTAGTCCATGTCCAGGCCGGCCACGATGACCCGGCGGCCTTCGTTGGCCAGGTTCTCGCAGATCGCGACCAGCTCCAGGCCCAGGAACTGGGCCTCGTCGACCGCCACCACCTGGGCGTCGGCGACCAGCTCCGGGATCTGCCCGGCGTGGTCGATCTGGAAGGACCGCAGGGTCTGGCCGGAGTGGCTCCCGACCGCGTCGTCGGCGTAGCGCTGGTCGATCCGGGGCTTGAACACGACCACCGCCTGCCGCGCGTACATCGCCCGCCGGACCCGCCGGATCAGCTCCTCGGTCTTGCCCGAGAACATGCAGCCCGTGATGGTCTCCATCCAGCCCGTGTCGCGCGGGTAGGGGTCCATCAGGGGCCCCCGAGCAGGAACCGATCGGGGCCGTTGTCGTCCCAGCGCACCACCGGCTGCCCGTCCTCCTCCCGGTGACGGTAGAGGGTGGGCACCGGGCACCAGCTCGGATCGAGCGGGTGGCGGGTGAACGGGTTGGCGTAGGCCTGGCCGGTCACCTCCAGCAGGTCGCGTCCGGTCCGGGACATCAGCATCACGCCGCGGACGGACTCGTAGACCGCGTCCTTGAACAGACAGGGCTCCCGGTCCCGGGAGAGACCGGCCTCCCAGGGGACGGCGTCGCCCTGGGTCCCCGAGTCGTCGGTGTCGGTGGTGATGAAGCGCGGCTTGCCCAGCAGGAACTCCCGGACGTAGCCGCGGCTGAGCTGCCAGGGCTGGTCGGCGACCGCGACCACCGTCACCGGCTCGTCTCCCAGCGCACCCACACGGTAGCGGTCGAGCTCCATCACCACCCGCCGCTCCAGCGCCTGCATGATGCGGCTCGCCAGGAAGGGGCCGGCGGTCATGGCGACCGGGCTCTCGCCGTCCACCACCTCCTTGCCGGTCAGGGTGAACTCGAGGGCGACGCCGTCGTCTTCGTAGGCGGCCTGGGTGCCCTCCCAGGCGCCGTCCTCGCACTCCCGGAGCCAGAGCTCCACCGCCCGGCGCACGGGCTCGGGGTCGAAGTCCGGGGGCAGCCAGCGCCGCACGTAGACGGAGAAACGCAGCCTGGTCGCCACCCGCTCCAGGGCCTGGACCAGGCGCTTCACGCCGATCTGGTCGAAGCCGGGTCGCTGGGCGTGGATGAAGCCGAGCACGATGACGTTGGTCGGGCCGCCCTCGGGGTGACGCGCCAGCAGCAGACCCTGTCGACCCGGCCCGGCGGTCACCTGCCAGCCACTGGCGGACAGCGCACTCGCCGCGACCAGCTCGGAGAACCCCTGGAAGAAGACCCGGTTGTCCAGCGAGGACAGCCGCTCCTCGATCCGGATCCGGAGCTCGTCGTCCAGGACGTCGACGGTGCGCGCCAGGGCGGCGCGGGCTGGGGCGGCCTCCGGCTCGCAGAGCTGACGCAGGAAGGAGTGAGATGCGCCCTGGATGTCTCTCAGTTTCTGGACAAGGACGTCGGGAAACAAGGACATAGGCGCTGGCGAGCCGAGCGGAAGGGGCCCCTGAGTAGCGCAGCAATTGCCCCTTGGCAACCGGATCCCCGCTTTCCACGAAGCTCAGAAGTCCCGGTCGTCGGTCTCCTCGGCGCTGTCGGCGAAGAGCTGCAGGCGGGTCAGCGAACCGTCTGAGACCTCCAGCTCCATCGCCTTCCAGGCGTTCGCCTCGACGCCGTAGGGAGCGGTCTCGAACCAGACCTCCTCCTCCCACCAGATCCAGATCATCGCCGCGCTGCGGGACAGGCGATCGGACCCATCGCCCAGCTCGGCCTCGGGATCGAAGGCCGATGCCCGGTAGGCGCCCACGGCGACGTGGTGGTTGACCCGGATCGACTCGAAGCCAGGGGAGGTGTGGACCAGCTCGGCGACCGGGTCCCCCGACACCGGAAAGAACGGGTCGCCCTCGTAGATGTTGTAGCGGCCCAGCTCCTCGGCGCCCGCCTTGGGGCCGGTGACGTGGAGATCGAGCTCCGCCACGGCCCCGTCCCAGGCCAGCAACACGGACAGCTCGGGCTCGCCGGGCGGGGGCACCACGAAGCCCCGCTGGTACGGGACGCCGTCCGGGTCCACCACCAGGGGGAAGACCGTCGCGCTGTAGCCCTCCTGCTCCTCCGAGCGGACGGTGTACACCCCGGAGGCGAGCTCGAAGTCGAAGTCCCCGTCGTGGTCCGTGGCCCCCTGGGCGACCACCGCGGCATCCGCGGGGGCGTTCCAGCCGCGCTGCACCGAGAGCTGGAGGCGAGGCACGGTCTCACCGGTCAGGCCGTCGATCACCCGTCCGGAGCCTGAGCCCTCCCCCTCCAGGGGCAGCACGACCGGCGCGACCGGCACCTCGGCCATGGCGAGGCGCTGGCCGGGCCCGATGCGGAGCGGGATCGGGTCCGGCAGGCCTCGGACGAGCACCGTGGTGTAGACGACCGAGTTGGCCCTTCCCCCGCGGGTGGCGTGGATCTCGACGGCGTACTCCCCCTCCTCCTCGTAGATCACGGGCAGTCCCCAGGAGCCCTCGGCGTCGCTGGTGGTGGTGCCCATCCAGGCGCCCTGGTCGTTGACCAGGGAGATCTCGGCGTCGGCGATGGGCTTCCACTCCGGGTCCAGCACCGTGCCCCGGACCTCGATCACCAGCCCCGTCGTCGAGGTGGCACAGGCGATCGACAGGAGCGAGAGCACGATCTCAGAGCCTGCGGCGGACCCCGACCAACAGGACCGGCAGCAGCACCAGGCCGAGGGCTCGACGGCCGACGACAGAGGTGCAGCCGCAGCCCTCGGGCGGATCCCGCAAGGTCAGGGCCCCCCAGCCGAAGAGCGTGTCCGGACCGTCCGGCCCGAGGTCCTCGGCGTTGTCGCGCAGGTAGGTGCGCACCTCGTCCGGGTCCATGCGCCAGCCCGCCCCGAGCACCAGCGCGGCGGCTCCCGACGCGTGGGGGGCAGAGAACGACGTGCCCTCCGTGGCCGCCCGGGAGCCGTAGATCTTGGTGCTCACCGCGGTGGGGGCGACCAGGTCGGGCTTGGTGCGACCGTCTTCGGTGGGCCCCTGGGAGCTGTACCAGGCCAGCTCACCGGTGGTCCGGTAGGACCCGATCGTGATCGCTCCGGCGGCGTCGGCCGGCAGGGTGAGGGTGCGGGCCGTGGTGGCGACGGACTCGTCGATGCCGAAGTAGCAGTAGAGGAAGCCCTCCCGGCTCGAGGGGAAGTCGCCGCCGTCGGTGAGGGCCACCCGGGCGTAGACCCAGGAGCCGTCCGACGCGCAGGAGACGTACTCGTAGGGGTCCTCGGCGCCCTCCTGGGGCTCCTCGGAGGCGCCGCAGAGGTTGTCGGCCGTGGTGCTCTGGTCGTCGTGGAAGAGGTAGAGGTCGAAGTCGTTGCTGGAGGCCCCCATGGGGTCCGTCCAGCGGAAGGAGGCCTCGCCGCGGCCTCCCGACACGGGCAGCCAGATGCCGTTGTTGCCGTTGATCTCCGCCCAGCCGTCGCTCTCGGCGACCCCCTGGTCGTCGAGCTTGTCCGTCAGCTCGCCGCTGACGTAGTTGTAGCCCTCGTTGCCGGCGGCCGCGACGTAGACCACGCCCCGGCCGTGGGCCCAGTCGACGGTCAGGCTGTAGGGCGAGGTCCCGTCCGCGTGCCAGACGTTGTCGAAGCCGATCGAAGCGTTGATGACGTCCCAGTCGTCGTTGACGAGCTGCTCGATCAGGTCGACGTACTCCTGGTCCGTCTGGAAGTTGAAGATCCCGAGCTCGGCATCGGGGGCGACGTCGTGCACGATCTCGGTGACCGCCGTGCCGTGGTCGGTGGTCTGCCAGCCGGTGGAGGTGCCGTCGACGGTGTCGGCGGGGATCTCGTCGTCGCCGACGTTGGTCCAGCCGGCGAAGCCGACGTCGAGGATGGCGACCCGGGTGTCGGCGCCCGTGTTGCCGTCGGCGTGCCAGTCGATGAAGAGCATCTGGTCGACGCCCTCGGACTCGATGGCCTTGGTGCGGGCGTAGTAGGGCTCGCGGACCCTCTGCACGCCGGGCAGCGCGGCGAGCTCCCGCAGGGTGGCGTAGGGGACCAGGAGCTGGAGGGCGTCGTCGCGCAGCACCTGGACCTCGATGTCGGGGTCGATCCAGTGGGCTTCGTCGGCGAGCTCTGTCGTGGGGATCGAGCCGTCGGGCACCACGACCACCTTGAGCCGGTCCGCTCCCGGGGCCCCGGGACGCAGGCGGGCCCAGCGCGCTCGATCCCCGCGATCCGCGAGGTCGGCCGCCACCCGCAGCGGCTGGCTCAGCCGCGCCGCGACGGGGTCCTCGGGGGCACGGGCCGCGAGGGATGCACCGACCCAGGTCCACGCCAGCCACAAGGCCATCGCTCCTCCGTGCGTCGACCAGGGGGGAGTGTACACTCGACCCGGCGACGAGGTCCCTTGACCCCCCTGCTCCCGCCCGGCTTCTACGACCGCGACGCCCTGGAGGTGGCCCGGGACCTGCTCGGCAAGACCTTGAGGCGCGACGACGTCACGCTGCGCATCACCGAGGTCGAGGCCTACCGCTGGCCCGGTGACACGGCCAACCACTGCCGTTCGGGTCGCACGGCCCGCAACGCGGCGATGTGGGGTCCACCGGGCCAGGTCTACGTGTACCTGTGCTACGGGCTGCACAACATGCTGAACCTGGTGACGAACCCGGCCGGCGAAGGGGCCGCCGTGCTCGTGAGGGCCTGCGAGCCCCTCGCGGGGCTGGAGGTCGTGCAGGCCCGGCGAGGTGGTCGCGAGGGCCCGGTGCTGCTCACCGGCCCGGGCAAGGTGGGGGCCGCGCTGGGCCTGGACACCTCCTGGAGCTGGCATCCCCTCCACGAGGCCGGGGGCCTGGAGGTCCGCGATGCCGAGCCGGTGGACCGGGTGCTGTCCGGGCCTCGCGTGGGCGTGGACTACGCCGACCCCGAGCACGTCCGAGCCCCCTGGCGCCTGGCCGTCGCCGACACGCGCTGGGTGAGCCACCCCAAGGGGCTCTCCCCCGCATGAGCCCGACCCTGTTCCTGGCGCTCGCAGCCTGCTCCGGTCGGTCTCCCGGGCCCCCGGGGGTGCTCCTGGTCACCGTGGACACCTGGCGGGCCGACCACCTCACGGCCACCCACTCCCCCAACGCCTGGAGGCTGGGTCACTCCGGGCTGCGCTTCGAGGACGCCTGGAGCCCGATCGGGCTGACGACCGCGGCACACGCCTCCCTGTTCACCGGCCGACAGCCACCCGCCACCGGCGTGCGCGGCAACAACCACCACGGCTACGAGCTGGCCGGGTCCTTCACCACCGTCGCCGAGTCCTTCGCCGCCGCCGGCTGGAGCACCGCGGCCTTCGTCAGCGGCTGGCCAGCCGGCCCCGCCGGCGGCCTGGAGCAGGGCTGGGAGCGCTTCTCCGGACCCTTGGCCGGCGAGCGGGAGGGCACGACCGCCGTGGCCGAGGCCGTGAGCTGGATCGGGGCCCGCCGGCAGCGCTGGCTGGCCTGGGTCCACCTCTACGAGCCCCACGGGCCCTATGCGCCCCCGGCGGAGGACCTGCAGGCGGTCGACGGCCAGGACACGGACCGCGATCGCTACGGTGGCGAGGTCCACGCCGCCGATCGCTACCTGGCCCCGCTGCTGGAGGCCGCCCGGGGGGCCGGGGCGTCGATCGTGCTCACCTCGGACCACGGGGAGGTGCTGGACGAGGAGCGCTGCGGCTGGCAGCACGAGCGCTCGGCCACGCCGGAGGTCCTGCGCATACCCCTGGTCATCGCCGGCCCCGACATCGAGCCCGCCACCCGCTCGGAGCGGGTCGGTCTCGTCGACCTCTACCCGACCCTGCACGGCCTGGCGGGCCTGACACCTCCCGCCGGACACGACGGCCAGGACCTGCTCTCGGCGCCCCACGAGGGCCGCGCCGTCTGGGTCGGCGAGGCGGGACTCTGCGACCCCGAGTGCGCCGCCGGGTGTCGACCCGCCGGCTTCGCCGGCAAGGACGTGGTCGTCTACGCCGGGGACCGGTCCTGCCGCGACCGACGGGGCACCCCGGGCACCGGCGACGCCTCCCTCGCCCCACACCTGGAGGGCTGGCGCCCGGTCCAGCTCCCGACGACCTCCGAAGATGCCGCTCGCACCGAGGCCCTGGGCTATACGGAACCCTGATGTACGGGCTGTCGCGGGTCGTGGTGTGGGTCCTGGTCGTCGCCGGCCTCGTCGCGGGTGCGCGGGCCGGTCCGCCGCAGCCGCCCCTGCTGATCATCGCCATAGACGGCCTGGAGGCGCGGGTCGTCGAGGCCATGTGGGCCGAGGGCTACCTGCCCCACCTGGCGTCGCTGCGGGACCGCGGCTTCCGGGCGAGGCTCGGCACGGCCGACGGTGGCGTGGAGCGTCCGACCTGGACCACGCTGGCGACGGGTCGGCGGGCCGCGGACCACGGCATCACCAAGGGGGTCGCGAGCCGCACCGGCAAGGAGGCCCTGGGCGCCACCACCGACCTGCGCCGGACCCCGGCGCTGTGGAGCCTCGCCTCCGAGGCCGGCCGGCGCACCCTGGTCACCGGGTGGCCGGTCACCTACCCGGCCGAGGCCGTCAACGGCGTCGTCCTCAGCAACCGGGCGGCGGTGGAGGTGAGCGCAGCCGCTGCCCATCCCCCCAAGGTCGCGGCCGGTCTCGCCCGCTGGCAGCGCAAGGCCGACGAGGCCCTCGGGTCGGTCTTCCCGGGAGACGAGCACGCCGCGCCGTCGGACCGGCTGGCGGTCTGGGCGGCCGAGCGAGAGCTCCGGGCCGCCCCGACGGACCTGGCGATGGTCTACATCCGCCGCGTCGACCGCGTCTCCCACCGCTACTGGAAGTACTTCGAGCCCCAGTCCTACGGGAGCGCCCGGGAGATCGGCTGGGAGATGGAGGCGAAGCTCTTCTACGAGGCCTACGTCAGCGCCGACACGGCGGTGGGTCGCCTCGTGGAGGCCGCCGGCCCCGGCGCTCGGGTCATGGTGGTGTCCGCCTACGGCTTCCGTGGTGTGCCGGAGTCCACCAGCATCCGGTGCGATCTGGGACCGGTCCTCACCTGGTTCGGTCACCTCACCTGGGGGGCCGGCGAGCCGGACTGGCGCCGCACCAGGCTCTACGTGCTCGACTCGCCGCTCTCCCAGCCGCGCAAGCAGGTGCGGGTCAACCTCGCGGGCCGGGAGCGGCGGGGGCGGGTGCGGCCCGCGGACAAGGAGGCCCTGCTCGCGACCCTGCGGGAGCAGCTCGCCCAGGTCCACTACCAGGGCACCCAGACCCTCGCCTTCCGCGTCGAGGAGCCGGGCCCCGGGGACACCGGTGACCTGGTGGTCGTCTTCAGCGAGGTCGGTGTCGGGGCGAACCTGGAGGTCGGAGACCACCTCATCGAAGAGGCCGTGACCGACTACCGGCTGCGCACCGGCAGCCACGGGCCCACGACCCCCGGCCTGCTGCTGGCGGCCGGCCCCGGCCTGGCCGACCACATCCACGACCTCAAGGCCACGGTGCTCGACATCACCCCGACCGCGCTGCACCTGATGGGGCTGCCGGTCCCCGAGGAGCTCCCGGGACGGGTCCTGAGACAGGGGCTGGCGCCGGAGTCGCGCGAGGCCCGCCACCCTCCCCCACCGGACAGCCCCGAGTGACCTGGACCGACTGGCCGGCGCGGCGAGCGCCCTACCGATCCGGTCTCGCCGCCACGATCGTCCTGGTCACCGTCGGTCTCGCCGCCGTCTACGACCCGCTGCTGTCGGTGCTGGGCCTGGTGCTGCTGGTGTTCTCGACCGGCGAGGTCCTGCTGCCGACCCGCTACACCGTCGACGACGAGGGGCTGAGGATCGACAGACCCCTCGGTGGCAAGTCGCTGAGCTGGTCCCAGCTCAGCGGGTTCACGTCCTTCGAGGAGGGCTTCGAGGTCACCGGTCGAGGCCCTCATCGGTGGGTGCGCCGACGACGCTCCGCGAGGATCCGCTGCCCGGGCCGCCGCGAGCAGGTCGAAGCCGAGCTACGTCGTTTCCTCCCATGAGCCGACCCCCGCTCGAGGTCACCGACGCCCAGGCCGCCGCTGTAGACCGGGTGGCCCGCTTTGTCGTACGGTTCCACCTCACGGTCCCCGCCCTCCTCACCCTCGAGTCCCTGCGCCCACTGTCGTTCGTGGGCAGCCAGTTCATGCACGTGCTCTCCCCCTCCATCACCGCCTTCCTCACCGTCGACGACTGGGACGAGCTGGCGCGTCTCCTCGAGGACCGCCGCGGGCTGGACTACGTGCTGGAGCGCATCGAGGCGATCGATCGGGCGGACGGCGAGGAGTGAGGGCTCCCTCCCCCAAGGACCTCAAGTCGGTCCTGGCCACGGACTGTGGCAGCACGACCACCAAGGCGATCCTGATCGAGCGCGTGGGCGACGAGTGGCGCCAGACCTGGCGCGGCGAGTCCCCCACGACCGTCGAGGCTCCCTTCGAGGACGTCACCCGCGGCGTGCTCAACGCGGCCTCCGAGATCGAGGAGCTGTCCGGTCGCAAGCTCGTGCGGGACGACGGCACCGGCATCCAGACCCCCGACGTGGGAGGCCAGGGCGTCGACGTCTACATCTCCACCTCGTCGGCCGGCGGTGGGCTCCAGCTCGTGGTCGGCGGCGTGGTCCGCTCGATGACCGCCGAGTCGGCGATGCGGGCGGCGCTGGGAGCCGGCGCGATCGTGATGGACACCTTCGCCACCAACGACCGGCGCAAGCCCCACGAGCAGATCGAGCGCATCCGGCAGCTCCGACCGGACATGATCCTGCTCGCTGGCGGGGTGGACAACGGCACCCGCAAGCACGTGGTGGCGCTGGCCGAGATGGTCGCCGCCGCCCGACCCCGCACGCGCCTGGGTGGCGGCTTCAACCTGCCCATCATCTACGCCGGCAACAAGGCGGTCCGCGACGTCATCGTCGACCAGCTCGAACCGGTCAGCGACCTGCAGGTGGTGGACAACGTCCGCCCGGTCATGGAGTCCGAGAACCTGGGCCCGGCCCGGGACAAGATCCACGACCTCTTCATGGAGCACGTCATGGCCCAGGCCCCGGGCTACGACAGGCTCATGGGCTGGGCCGACGCCCCGATCATGCCCACGCCGGGCGCGGTCGGCCGCATCATGGAGACCATCGCCAGGCAGCGCGGCATCAACGTGCTCGGCGTCGACATCGGCGGGGCCACCACCGATGTCTTCAGCGTCTTCGGCGGCGTCTTCAACCGCACCGTCAGCGCCAACCTGGGCATGAGCTACTCGGTGAGCAACGTGCTCGCCGAGGCCGGGCTGCCGGCCATCCTCCGCTGGGTCCCCTTCCCCATCGACGAGAAGGGCCTGCGCAACCGGATCGGCAACAAGATGATCCGGCCGACCACCATCCCCCAGACCCTCGCGGAGCTGAAGATCGAGCAGGCCATCGCCCGGGAGGCGCTGCGCCTGGCCTTCCTCCAGCACAAGGAGTTCGCCGTCGCCCTCAAGGGCATCCAGCAGGAGCGCACCATCGCCGACGCCTTCCGTCAGGGCGAGGGCGGCCAGACCCTGGTGAAGATGATGGAGCTGGACCTGGTGGTCGGCAGCGGCGGCGTGCTCAGCCACGCGCCGAGGCGGGTCCAGTCGATGCGCATGATGATCGACGCCTTCGCACCCGAGGGCGTGACCGACCTCGCGGTGGACTCGATCTTCATGATGCCCCACCTGGGCGTGCTCTCCTCGATCCACGAGGCGGCCGCGACCGAGGTCTTCGAGAAGGACTGCATCGTCTACCTCGGCAGTTGCGTGGCTCCCGTCGGTCGGTTCAGGGCCGACCGGCCCCTGCTGCGGGTCGAGGCACGGCTCCCCGACGGCACCACCCTGGACCGCAGCTTCGGCGTCGAGGACCTCAAGCTGCTGCCCTGCGGCCACGACGAGCGCCTCGAAGCCACCCTCACGCCACTGCAGCGCCACCTCGACGTCGGCGCCGGGCCCGGCAAGCCCCTGACCACCCGCCTCCGAGGCGGCGAGGTCGGCGTGGTGATCGACACCCGCGGCCGCCCCATCGACCTGCCCGACGAGCCGACGAAGCGGGTCCGCCTGCTCAAGAACTGGGTCCAGGACCTGAACGAGTACGCCGAGTAGTGGCCGCCATCTTCACCCCCGGCCTGAAGGTCACCGAGCACACCGTGGTGCTCAAGGACCGGCGTCTGCCGATGGAGGGAGAGGTCATGGTCGAGGCGGGCCAGATGGTCCGCGCCGACCAGGTCGTGGCCCGCACCGAGCTGCCGGGCAAGGTCTACCCGGTCAACATCGCCAACCAGCTCGGCGTCGACCCGGGCCAGCTCCGCACCTACATGAACAAGACGGAAGGCGAGGCGGTCACCCAGGGCGAGGTCATCGCCGAGACACCGGGTTTCTTCGGCCTCTTCAAGAGCACCGCCAGCTCGATCGTGACCGGCACCATCGAGTCCATCTCCACCATCACCGGCCAGGTCATCTTCCAGGCCGACCCGATCCCGGTGGAGATCGACGCCTACATCAACGGCCGCGTGGTCGAGGTCATCGAGGGAGAGGGCTGCGTCATCCAGAGCCAGGCCACCCTGGTCCAGGGCATCTTCGGGCTCGGCGGCGAGGTCAAGGCCCCGCTGCGCATGGTCGCCGACCACCCGACCGACGTGCTCGACGCCGGCGACCTGACCTTCGACATGAAGGGCCACGTGGTCGTGGGTGGCTCCTACATCACCCTGGACGGCCTCCGCAAGGCGGTCGAGATCGGCGTGGCGGGCGTCGTGGTCGGCGGCTTCGACTACGACGACATCAAGGAGCTGCTCGGCTACGAGGTCGGCGTGGCGATCACCGGCGGCGAGAGGCTCGGCCTGACCCTGGTGGTCACCGAGGGCTTCGGCCACATCCAGATGGCCCCCGCCACCTTCGCGCTCCTGCGCTCCAAGGCCGGGCTGCGGGCCTCGATCAACGGCGCCACCCAGATCCGGGCTGGGGTGATCCGGCCCGAGGTCGTGGTGACCTACGACGACGCCGACATCCCGGAGGAGAAGGTCCGCCCGCCGGATCCCAAGGGCATCCGTGTCGGCGACCAGGTCCGCGGCATCCGCACGCCCTACTTCGGGCACATCGGCCGGGTCGTGGGCCTGCCGATCGAGCCCACCGTGCTCGACACGGGCTCCAAGGCGCGCGTCATGACCATCGACTTCGGCGACGGCGAGACCGCCATCGTGCCGCGGGCCAACGTGGAGGTCATCGAGCGATGATGGCCGCGCTCTACGCCCTGTGGCTGTGGGTCGGCGCCGTGCTGGCGGGGCCGGTCACGGACGTCCAGATCACCGCACCGGACAACGGCAGCGGCCTCAACCTCGACGTCTCCTGGACGGCCGACCCCGCCGACGACCAGGTCACCGGCTACGCGGTGCTGCGGGCGACCGACCCCGCCGGGCCCTGGACGCTGGCCTCGGACGAGGTCCCCCCGTCGAACCACTCGATCTCGGACAAGGTGACCACCGAGGTCTGGGAGGACCCGCCCGCCGCGACCTACCACTACCGGGTCGTGAGCCGGACAGCGGCCACACCGGTCCTGAAGCTCGAGGACGAGGCGAGCGAGGCCGAGAACGACGCGGCCATGGCCCGCTACGTCGAGGCGCTGCTGGGAGGGACCGTCTCCGCGCCGGTCGCCGGCCACACCGAAGCCAGCCTCGTGGCCACCGACGCCGGGCACCTCCACCTGCTCGTGCTCATCCTCGCGGTCGGCGGCCTGATGATCTGGTTCACCGACCGGGCCCGCAAGGGCGAGGAGATCTTCATCCGCCGCATCCCGGGCATCGACGCCATCGAGGAGGGCATCGGCCGGGCCACCGAGATGGGCAAGCCCGTGCTCTACGTGCCGGGCATCGACGAGCTGCAGGACATCCAGACCATCGCCTCGGTGCTCATCCTGGGCCAGGTGGCGGAGACGGTGGCCGAGTACCAGTCGGACATCATCGTGAGCTGCTGCATCCCCATCGTGCGCGAGGTCGCTGACGAGGTCGTCAAGGCCGGCTTCTACCAGGCCGGACATCCCGACGCCTACAACCCCGGCAACACCCGCTTCATCTCCAGCGAGCAGTTCGCCTTCTGCGCCGGCACCAACGGCATCATCCTGCGAGAGAAGCCGGCGACCAACATCTACCTGGGCCGCTTCTTCGCCGAGTCGCTGATCCTGGCCGAGACCGGCTTCATCAACCGCTCTATCCAGATCGCGGGGACCGCCGAGGCCACGCAGCTCCCGTTCTTCGTCGCCGCCTGCGACTACACCCTCATCGGAGAGGAGCTCTTCGCCGTGTCGGCCTACCTGTCCGGCGACCCTCGGCTGGTCTCGTCGCTCAAGGCCAGCGACTACATCAAGGTCTACTGCGTGGTGCTGCTGTTGATCGGCACGGTGCTGGCCAGCTTCGGGACGGACTGGATGATCCAGTTCTTCTCGATCACGGAGTAGGGGCCCATGCGTCGCACCGTCCCGCTCGTGCTCACCTTCGTGGTCGGCATCTTCATGATCGGGGAGTTCTTCATCCCCCACTGGGCCTACCGCGAGGTGACCGCGGAGCTCTTGATCTGGGGGCTGATCCTCGCGGCGGCCGCCTACCTGCTGGGTCTGCTCAACCTGGTGCAGATCAACCTGCCCAAGGTCCTGCGCCGGGAGCCGGAGTGGGGCTACAAGGCGGTGATGCTGGTCGGGATCGCCGTGACCCTGGTGATCGGCTTCGTCGACGCCGAGACCCGCTACGACCCCGGCACCGCCTACCGCTGGCTCTACGACTTCGTGCTCACGCCGCTCAACGCGACCATGTTCTCGCTGCTGGCCTTCTACATCGCCTCGGCGGCCTTCCGGGCGTTCCGTGCGCGCAACCTGGAGGCCGCCCTGCTGCTGGGCGCCGCCGTGCTGGTGATGATCGGCCGGGTCCCCTATGGCGAGAACCTGCCGGTGATCGGCGAGTACATGCCGCGGATCGTCAACTGGATCATGGACGTGCCCAACACCGCGGCCCGCCGGGCCATCTTCTTGGGGGCGGGGGGGGGGGCCGGGGCCCCGGCCCTGCGCGTCATCCTGGGGCTCGAGCGCTCCCACCTGGGGAGTGACGGATGAGCGCGACCTGGACCGATCGCATGCGTCGCTTCGAGCGGATGGACCGGCGCTGGGTCTTCCTCGGCATGTCGCTGGCGATCCTGCTGCCGATGCTCTTCCCCTACGAGATGGAGTTCGCCATCGACGAGCGGGTCCAGGCGCTCTATGACGAGGTCGAGGCCCTGCCGGCGGGCTCGACGGTGCTGATCTCCGCCGACTTCGACCCGGCGAGCCGTCCCGAGCTGGAGCCCTTCTACCGGGCCAACCTCCACCACCTCTTCCGCAAGGACGTCAAGGTCGTCGCCCTGACGCTGTGGGAGTACGCGCCGCCGCTGGTGCTGCCCATCCTGGAGGAGATCGCCACCTACCACGACAAGCAGTACGGCTCGGACTACGCCTTCCTCGGCTACAAGCCCGGCAAGGAGCTGGCGATCAAGGCCATCGGGGAGAACCTCCCCAAGGCCTTCCCCGTCGACTCCCGCGGCCGCAAGACCACCCAGCTCCCGGTCATGCAGGGCTTCAAGCAGGCCAAGGACTTCGCGATGCTGATCAACGTGTCCGCGGGCTTCCCCGGCACCCGCGAGTACGTGCTCCAGATCCAGGGCCAGTACAACCTCGAGCTGGCCAGCGCCACCACGGCCGTCTCGGCTCCGGACTACATCCCCTTCTACAAGGCCGACCAGCTCTTCGGGCTGGCCGGGGGCATTCCCGGCAGCGCCCAGTACGAGAAGCTGGTCTTCCCCGACGGCTCCGACGATCCGCGCGTGCCCCTGCTCGGCGAGCCGGCCTACAACGTGGTCAGCGTGGGCCACATCTACATCATCGTCCTGATCGTGTTCGGCAACCTGGCCTACTTCCTGACGCGTCGCCGCGAGGACCTCGAAGGGGGGGCGGGCTGATGGAATTCGCCGAGATCCTGGGCGCCTGGATCAGCATCGGGCTCACGCTGTGCATCTTCAGCTTCCTCTACGCCGACAACCCGGTCTACAAGCTGGCCGAGCACCTCTACCTGGGGGTCTCGATCGGGATCTCGTGCATCGAGATCTACTACGGCACGCTCAAGCCCAACATGTTCGACGCCCTGGCCGAGGGGCAGCTCCTGCGGATCTTCCCGCTGGTCATGTTCGTGCTGCTCTTCCTCAAGTTGTCCAGGAAGGTGGGGTACCTGGCCCGTGTGCCCATCGCCTTCATCGTGGCGGCCTATGCCGGGGTCAAGCTCACCGGCGAGGCCAACGCCAACCTGATGACCCAGATGGCGCAGTCGATGCCGGACCTCGCCGAGCTCTGGCAGGAGCACGGCCTCTGGTCCTGGGCGGCGGACGGCGACGGCGTGATCAGCGGCCTCTTCCTGGTCGCCGGCCTCGCCGCCTGCCTGCTGCACTTCTACTTCTCCGCCCCCCACAGCCCCTCGATGCAGTGGGTGAGCCGCTTCGGCATCCTGGTGCTGATGCTGAGCTTCGGGGCCTCCTTCGGCTACACCGTGATGGGCCGGATCACCCTCTGCATCGGCCGCTTCCAGGAGATGCTGGGCACCGGCTGGTCCGACGAGAAGCTCGCCGCCATCCACCCGAGGACCGCGTCCGTGATCCTGGCCGCCGTCTTGATCGCCTACCTGGTGGCGTGGACGTTGAACAACCAGGGCAGCGAGCAGGAGTAGCGCTCGATAGGCTCTGCGGTGTCTTGGAAGGTGCCATGCGACGCCTGACTCTCTTCGTTCTCTGCCTCCTCCCCTCTCTCGGCCTGGCCGCGAGCCTCACGGGCCGTGCCGAGGTCACGGGTCCCGACGACGACCAGCGCCTCTGGCTGCACAACGACTCGGGCACCGACTGGGAGGAGGTGCTGGTGATCGTCAACGGCACGCTGGTCTGCAGGGCCGAGGCGGTGCCGGCGGAGGCGATGGCCGAGCTGGCCTTCTCGGGCTGCGAGGGCAGCCTGACCGGCGACGTGGTCCGCGTGCTGGTCCAGACCGCTCAGGGCACCCTCGATGTCTCGGGATCGGCGATCTCCGTGGTGGCGGAGGGTGAGCCTGCGCCCGAGCCCGAGCCACCCCCAGCGCCCGAGCCCGCTCCCGAACCCGAGCCCGCTCCCGAACCCGCTCCTCCCAGCGATCTGCACGTCCGGGTCACCGTCTCCGGCGGCTTCGCAGCCGCCCGCGTCCTCACCGTGCACAACGACGCTTCCGGCAGCATCACCGCCTGCAAGGTCACGGTGAACCAGACCTGGCACGACTTCCTCCACGCCCTGGGCTCGGCCCAAAAAGACCGCATGCCGCTGACCGGCTTCCGGGACAGCGAGGGCAAGGTGATGCGGTCGAACGTGCAGGTGCATGACGTGACCGTGGCCTGTGACCAGGGGACGGCCACCGTCCAACCGTAGAGCGTGTGGGGGGGAGAGGGCCACCGGGGACCCTGGGTCCTCGCAGGATGCTCTCCAAGTGTTCGGACTCGGACTGATGCCGGCCCCGGCGCATGGATGTAGCGGTCCAGCCTCGGAGATCTGCAACGGCCTGGACGACGATCTCGACGGTCGGGTCGACGAGGGATCGTGGTTCTGGTGGTACCGGGACAGCGCCCTGACCAGCCCCCTCAGGGACAGGCGTAGAAGTCCAACGCGTCCGACAGCCACCGAAACCAGAACCCCGACTGCGACGTGTGGCGCTCGGCCATGTAGAGGTCGAGGCGGTGCACGCCCTGGGTGAGCTCCAGCTCGAAGGTGGTCTCCTCCACCGCGTGGATGCCTCCCAGGTCGGCGATCAGCACGTGGTCGATGAAGGCCCAGCTGTCGTCGTCGCTGCCCAGCTCGAAGGACACCGTGCCGTCCACGGACATGTCCAGGAAGGCGATCCAGTGGACCGCGAAGTAGTGCGGGTCCCCGGCGAGCCCCTCGTCCAGGGGCCACCAGTCGTTGCCGTAGTCCAGGCCCGGGTCGACCTGGGTGTAGGAGAACCACTCGGCGTCCCACCAGTCGTGGTTTCCGGGGAGATCGCCAGGGCGCAGCCCGGTGATCTCCTGCTCCATGTCCGGATGGTCCGCGGGCAGGTTGTAGTAGAGGGCGTAGTAGCCGTCCTCGCAGCGGTCGAAGTCGATGGTGTCCACGCCGGTGTGGGCCGCCGTGTCCCCCGGGAAGGCGTCGGGGTCGACGTTCAGCTCGTAGTCGCTGCAGGCCGGCAGCAGGACGGCCGTCGCCAGTGCGATGTGCATGGCGAGCTCCGAGGTGCCTCCTGGGTTCTACGCCAGGGACCGGGCCGGATCAACCGCCTGACAGGAGCCTGACGCTCAGCGCAGACCCAGCTCGCGCTCGATGACGCTGATCATCTCGTCCGGCTCGTACCCGTTGTTCACGTAGGCCACCTTGCCGTTGACATCGATGATGTAGTCCTTGGGGAACACGGCCGTGGGGTACCGGGACATCAGCTCGTAGTCGTCGTAGACGTCGCCACCGCCGTCCCACAGGATCGGGAAGGTCACGCCCAGCGCGTCCCGGAAGTCCTCGACGGTGTCCTGCTGGTTGTCCGCCGAGGCGATGCCCCAGACCACCAGGCCCTGGTCCTTGTACGCCTGCCAGAGGGTCTGCTCGATGTCCGAGACCTCGGACGGACAGATCGGTCACCAGGTGGCGAAGTAGACCAGCACCACCGGGTGACCGAGCTGGTCCGAGAGCCGATGGGTGTCGCCGTCGAGGTCCTCGAGGATGAAGTCCGGCGCCGTGGTCCCGACCACCAGGTCGCCGACACCGGGCACCGAGGTGGACATCAGGTCGATCTCGGTCACGGGCTCGTCGGGATCGGTGGACGCCACGCAGAGCGTCGTCTCGACAGGCTGGCCCCCGCCGTCGTCGGTGAAGGTCAGGTAGAGCTCGGCGGTCTCGCCGCTCTGCACCCGGTCGGTCGAAGCGGTGACCGTGATGCGCTCGTCGCCCGTGGTGGCGCCCAGCAGGTCCAGGGTGTCGGCGCCGTAGTTGGACACCTCGAGGGTGAACGTCTGCTCACCCTCGTAGAAGTAGACCTCGCTCTTGGAGAAGTTGGCCTCGGGAGACACCACGCCGACGTCGTGGTCCCACACGGAGAGGAAGCCCCAGTCCGCGACGTAGGCGCGGTTCCCGTCCAGCTCCACCGCGAGCCCGAACTGGTTGTTCCGCTGCTTGCCGATGAAGCCGGGATCCGTGCGATCGCTCACGTCGAAGAGGATCAGGTCCTGGTGCCCCACGGTCGCCAGCACGTCGCCGCTGATGCTGACCCCGAAGATGCTGTCGATGCCCGTGACCTGGGAGACGAGGGACGGGGCGGCCGGGTCCACGAGGTCGTAGATGGCCATGCCGCCGCCGCCGAGGGCGAGGTAGAGGTAGTCGTCGTCCGCCGCCAGGTCGTAGGCACCCGCCGCGTCGGCGTCGGTCCGCACGATCACCGGCGAGGCGGGGGTGCTCACGTCGAGGGTGACGAGGCCCTTGGAGATGTCGGCCACGTAGAGGTGGTCGCCGACCTGGGCCATCTCGAAGGGGGAGCCCAGCCCCGTGATGGTGTCCTGGAGCTGGACGCTGTCCAGCTCCAGGGCGTCGAGGATGTGGAGCGAGCCGTCAAAAGAGGCCACGTAGAGGTAGGGATCGCTCCAGGCGATGGTCGTGGGCTGGTCGAGGTCCAGGTCCTTGATCAGCGTCGGGGTGGTGGGATCCGAGATGTCGTAGATGGCGAACTGGATGTCGTAGTTGCTGTTCCAGTTGGACACGGCGACGGCGTCCGACCCGATCGTCTCGAGCTTCAGGAACCGACCGTCGTCGAAGGGGTTGGAGGGCTCCTTGCCGAGCAGGGAGGGCTCGGACTGGCCGGCGCGGAAGATCATGAGCCCGCCCTGGCCGACGGCGACCGTGAGCTCGTCGTCCGGGAGGTACTCCAGGTCCGTCAGCTCGTAGAAGGCGCCAGCGTCGATGTCCTGGAGCTTGGAGTGCTCGGTGATCGGGTCCTGGGGCGAGTCGCTCGGCGCCTCGCAGGTCGCGCTCAGGACGATGGGCTCGGTGATGGTGTCGGTGTCGGTGTCCGTGTCCGTGTCCGTCACGGTGTCGGTGTCGGTGTCCGTCGCCGTGTCGGTGGCGGTGTCCGTGGCCGTGTCCGTCAGGGCCGGCGTGCCGGTGTCATCGCCGCTCGACCCGGTCCCGGGCGGCGGCGGATCGGGGCGACAGGCGAGCGTCAGGAGAAGGAGGGTGCTCATGGGGTCCGAATGCCGGCCAGCCGACCTGGTCGCAGAGGACCTGCTACCCCTCCTCCTCGCTCGCGTGCTCCAGGGCGTTGCGGATCAGCTCGGCGACGTGGCGGTCGACCAGCCGGTAGTAGATGTGCCGGCCCTCCCGGCGACGGATGACCAGGCCCTGGGCCCGGAGGATCCCGAGTCTCTGCGAGACCGTGGACATGCCCTCGCCACTGGCCTCCGCCAGGGCGCTCACGCAGCACTCCTCTCGCGACAGCACCTCCAGGATGCGCAGCCGGGAGGGGTCCCCCGCGGCCCGGAAGATCGCCGCGGCCCGCTCGAAGGCGGCCGCTGGGAGCCCGCTCGGCGTGGGCAGGTCATGATCGTGGGGCTCGACGTCGCGAGGGGCCATGCCCCATTGTGGCAGCCGCGGCGAGCGGCGTCTGGCTGTGGCACCATCGAGCTGGTGGGTTCCATGACCCGGCTCGGACTGACCTCTCTCCTCGCGGCGACCCTGGCCTGGAGTCCTCGCGCGACGGCGAGCCCCTGGGCTCCCACCCTGGAGGTCGGTCTGTCGCTCGGCCTGCCCGCAGGGATCAACACCGGCCTGGGCCTGTGGGCGGGTCGCCTGGGCGTGCGCGCCTGGGGCTGCTACCTCGGGCCGGCGATCCACGGGGTCCAGCTCGGAGCGGGCTTCGACTTCGCCGGCGAGCGCACCTCGAACGCCGTGATGCTCATCGTGGGGTACTCCCGCCTCACCTTCGGTGAGTGGGCCTACGGGGGAGTGGCCTACGACCTGCGCACGGACCTGGGCTTCTTCTTCGAGCTCGGCATGACCGTCGGGTACGGCTCGTTCTCCTCGCCGCAGCTCCACCTCCAGCTCGGCTACCTCTGGCACACGGACCTCTACTGAACCCTCAGAGCCAGCCCCGCACGAAGCCATAGAGCGGGCGCAGCGCAGAGGCGTAGAAGGTCTCGCTGGTGTAGAGCACGTAGAGCAGCCGCGCCGCCACCACCCCCGCGACCCCGACGGCGACGCCGAGCAGCAGGGCGACCTCCCACCACGACAGCACCAGGGGCCGACGGGCCGTCCTCGGCGCCACCGGGTCGAAGCCCCGGGCATCGAGAGAGGCCGCCAGGGCCCAGGCCCGACGCACCGAGCGGGCCACCACCGGGCGCAGCATCGAGACCTCCAGGGCCAGCCAGGCCCAGGGCGTGCGGCGCCAGGCGGGACGACCGCGACCGGCACGGGCCCGGCGCACGACCTGCCACTCCCGGGTGACCTCGGGCACGAAGCGCAGGGCCGTGGCGGTCATCAGGGCTACGCCGAAGGGCAGCCGCAGCCGCAAGAGCGCCGCGTGCAGCCGATCGCTCGGCGTGGTCACCGCCAGCGCCAGACCGGCGAGGCCCACCGCCACCAGGCGCAGGGACTGGACCAGGCCATAGCTCACGCCCTCCCGGTAGAACACCAGCGGCCCGAGGGAGCCCAGCGGGACACGGGGGAGCTGGGCATAGAAGATGGCCTGGGAGAAGACCGTGCTCCAGACCAGGGCCACGACCACGCCGAGACCCCGCAGCCACCAGGCCCGCGACGGGCGCACGGCGATCATCGGCAGCACACAGATCGCGACCAGCAGCAGCAGCGAGCCGGGTCGGTCCAGGGTGATCGCCAGCACCCCCACCGCGGCGAGCAGGCCCAGGCGGGTCCTCGGGTCCATCAGTCGGCCTCCCCGTCCACGAGGTCGGCCAGCTCCGCCGCCGTGGCCGGCGGCAGGCCCCGGTCCAGGCACCACCGGGCCAGGGTTGGGAGCAGCAGCGGTCCGTCCTCGGGCACCTCCCCGAGCACGGCGCTCGGCTCACCGTCGGCCACCACCCGCCCGTCCTCGAGCAGCAACACCCGGGTGCCGTGGCGCAGGGCGAGGTCGAGGTCGTGGGTGGCGAAGACGAGGGCCCCGTCGGTCAGGGCGTGGCGCAGGGCCAGGAGCATGCGCTCGACCTGGTCCCGGTCCTGGCCGCTCGTCGGCTCGTCCAGCAGCAGCAGGCGGGGGCGACAGGCGAGACCGGCGGCCACGGCGACCCGCAGGCGCTGACCCCGGGACAGCGCCTGGGGTGGCCGCTGGAGCAGGTCCGCGACGGAGAGCGCGGCCGCGGCGGCCGCGACGCGCGCTCCCACCGCCTCGCCGAGGCCCTGCTCCCGTGGACCGTAGGCCAGCTCCCGGGCCACGGTGCTGCAGAACAGGCTGAGGTCCGGGTCCTGGGGGACCTCCAGCGCCGGGGCGTGGTGGACCACGCCACCGGTCTCGAGTCTTCCCGAGAGGGCGCCGAGCAGCGTCGACTTGCCGGCGCCGTTGCCGCCGACGAGCGCCACCCGCTCCCCGGACCGGATCTCGACGTCGATGCCGAGCAACCCGCCCCCCGAGCCCGGCCAGGCGAAGCGCACGTCCCGCCCGGACACGAGCACCTCGCCCGGCGCCACGGCGGGCCGGGAGGCCTGGCGGAAGGCCAGCGTGTCCGGGTCGCGGCCCCCCAGCCGGTCCCGCAGATCGACCAGGCCCGGCAGGGTCAGGCCGAGCTTCCTCAGCCGCTCCAGGGGCAGCTCCCCGGGCTCGCCCTGCCACACCACGGCGCCCTCGGCGAGCAGGACCACCCGATCGCACCAGGGCAGGCAGCTCTGGAGCCGGTGCTCGACCATCACCACGGCCCGCCCCCGATCGGCGAGGGCGCGAAGCCCCTCCATCAGCCTGCGGGCAGCCCGGGGGTCGAGCTGAGCCAGGGGCTCGTCGAGCAGCAGGGTGGCGGCGCCAGCGGCGAGGGCGGCACCGACGACGAGGCGCTGCTGCTGCCCACCGCTGAGCGCAGCCACCGCCCGCTCGGGCTCCACGTCGAGGTCCAGCTCCCGCAGCACGACGCCGATGCGGGCATCGATGTCCGCGGGTGCCCAGCCCGCCGACTCGGGGGCGAAGGCGACCTCGTCGGCCACCGTGGCCGCCACGAGCTGGTCCGCGGGTTCCTGGCTGACGAAGCCCAGGGCCTCCACCCGGGACCGCGGGGCCGCCCGGGCCAGCGAGAGCCCGCCACAGGTGGCCCGGCCCGCCACGCGACCCCGGCCGTGCCGCTCCAAGAGCCCGGCCGCCAGCCGCAGCAGCGTGGACTTGCCACACCCGGTCGGACCGGTGATCAGCACGACCTCACCCGGCTCGACGACCAGGTCGACGTCCTGGACCGCCGGCGCGGTGCCCGTCGGGTAGGTGTAGCCCACCTGTTGGAGCAGCAGCCCGGCGCGCTCGCTCACGGGGCCACCCGTCGCAGCGAGGCCGCGAAGGGCACCGCCAGCCCGCAGGCGAGCAGCACGTACACGAACCCGGGCCCGCCGATGACCAGCACCGCGTACCAGGGGGCGATGAAGAGCCGGTAGAGCACGATGCTCAGCACCAGGGCGGTGGCGGCCGTGAAGGCACCGGCCCCGGCGAAGCCGACCCCGAGGCGCAGCCACTGGCGGGCGGGAGGGTCCTCCAGCCAGCCGGTCTCGCGGGTGATGCCCGCCACCCACAAGAAGCCCTCGAGCCAGGCGATGCGGGAGGTGACGAAGAAGACGTCGATCGGCGAGAAGGAGCCCAGCGCGATGCCGCTCAGCAGCCACTGGACGAGCACGGCGAGGGTGGCCGTGCCCGGTCGCGGGACGAGGGTCACGAGGGTCGCCAGCAGGGTGATGCGGAAGGCGTCGTCGAAGAGCCCCGTCAGCAGCGGCGCGAAGGGACCGAGCACCGCGGCCACGCTCACGGTCACCAGGCGCCCCACGGCGCTCACCACGAAGGCCATCGACCCGAACAGCGCGATGGTCATGAGCTGCGAGGTCGGGATCCGGCGCAGCCAGGTACCGCCACGGCGCCAGATCAGGCCGGCTCCGGCGAGGGAGGCGAGGATCGTGATGCCCAGGGCGAGGCTGGTCGCCGTGCTGCCCCGGCTGACGTAGAGCGGGGCCTCCCAGCGGTGCACGACCTCCGAGGAGCCCACCGGGGCGATCTCGAGCTGGCGCGTCCAGGGGCCGTCACCCAGCGCCAGCTCGTCGAGGTAGAGCGGCACGCTTCCGACGACCTCGGCGCCGGCCGGGACCCGCAGCAGCACCGACACCAGCCCCGTGCCGTCGTCGACGTCTCGCATGGTGGGCCGGAAGGCGAGGTCGGGCTCACCTTCGGTCCCGACCACCCGGCTGCGCAGCACGAGGTTCAGGGGAGCGTCGCCGTGGTTCGTCAGGCGCACCCCCTGCCAGGCCCAGGGCACGCTGGTGTCCCGCGCCCGGAAGCCCAGCGAGGTCCGGCGCAGGACGGCCTGCCACCAGGGCGAGGGCAGCGTGATGCGGTCGACCGGCCTCGACGCGTCGACCTCGCCGGATGACTCGGCGGGGAAGTGCACGTCCTCGAGGACCAGCTCCTGGCGCGCCTCGGCGAGCGAGACCCGTCGGAGCACCACCCGGAAGCGGACCTCTCCTCCCGCGTGCTCCACGTAGCCGTCGGTCGCCTCCTGGATCCGGGCCAGCACCACGATCCGCTCGCCGACCCGCAGGTCCTGGCGAGCCACCTCCTGGTCGCCGAGCCGGGCCAGCACGTCCCCCGGCTCCTGGGCGAACACGGTCAGCGCGACCTGGGCGGGGGCCTGGCCGATGACGTGGACCGCCACGAGCTCCCCGTGGTCGACCGGACGGCTCCCCTGCCCCACCGGGGCCTGGAGCTCGAGCGCCACCGGCCCGAGCACGGGCCCCCGCTCCAGGACCTGGACGAAGTCCTCCCCGTCCACCTGGAGCCGCACCTCGAAGGGCGCCGCTTCGGTCCACGGGACCTCGACCTCCAGGTGCTCCACCGGGGCCGGGAGGCGGCGCCGGACCAGGGGCAGGCCGCTGGCGTCGAGCACCGTCACCCGCTCCAGGCCCTCGGCCGCCTCGACCCGCAGCCGCTGGCCGACGAGGTCCACCTCGGGCGCCGCCGGCGAGCCGCTGCAGGCCGCAAGGACCAGCACCGAGCCGAGCACGAACCTCACCCGCTCAGCGCAGCACGGTGACCCGGTAGGCCCCGCTCAGGGCGCCGTCGGGACGCTGGTGGGGGTACTCGGCCACCGCCACGCGGCCGTCGGCGGTCAGGGCCTGGCGGAAGAAGACGGGGCCCTCGGTGCTGCAGATCGCTCGCAGGCGCTCCGGTCCACCCCGTCCGTCGCCGGGGTCGGCGCCGTCGAAGATCAGCGCACCGAAGAGGTCCTGCCGGGTGTCGGTCTGTCGCTCGCCCGCCCCCAGCACCCACTGGTGTCCGGCGGGGCCGCGGCTCACGCCAGCGATCCGCTGCTCCCCCGACCAGGCCCACTGGGGCTCGCCAGCGAGGTCGTGGACCCAGAGGGTGTTCTCGCGGGGGTGGGCCATCGGCGGCCTCAGCTCCGGGGCCGCCGCTCCCCAGGGGATGTTCGTGCCGGAGGTGGAGAACGCCACGCCGTCCTCGGCGACGAAGCCGAAGCCCACGCTGGCGACGATCGGCACCTCCCCGGCCAGGACCGGCGTGCCCACGTCGACCTGGCGCACCACCGCACCGTCGAGATCCCGGAGCTGGACCCGGCCGTCACCGAAGCCCATCAACAGCCGCCCGGCCTGCCGCGAGATCCCGACGGCCTCGAACAGGAACGACCTCGTGAACCAGGGCGCGAGGGGCTCCTCCTCGAGCGCCACCACCGGCTCCAGCGTCTCGAGATCCAGCACGACCAGCCCATCGATGGGCAGATCCGGCGGTGGACCGGAGGCGGTGCGCCCGATGGGCATCGCCGCGAGTCCGCCCTCGACATCGACGTGCGCGGCCCGGAAGACCGCGTCGGCGACCTCTTCGGGCCAGGCCTGTCGGGTGGAGCCGTCCGGCGCCAGCCGCAGGACCCGGCTGCGGTTGAGACGCTGCCCGTCGGCCGTGTTCCAGCCGTGGGCCGCCACGACCAGCAGATCGCCCCCTGGGAGCACGTCCAGGCCGACGGCCGCGGGCAGGGTGTAGACCCCGTAGAGGTCTTCGCCGTCCGGTGCGGGAGAGGTCTCGACCTCCTCGGACAGGTGGCGCACCCAGCGATCCTCGAGGTGGTCGGGGTCCAGGGCGCGCAGGGAGGCGTCGGGGGACTGCTCGGTGGCGTAGAGCACCGCTCCGTCGGGAGACCAGGCCACGGTCTTGACCATCGTCTCGGCCAGGTGACGGCGGGCGATGACCTCCCCCGTCCAGCCGTCGAGCACCAGCACGTCGCCTCGGTAGGACCCGACCGCGAGGCGGGTGGCGTCCGGTGACCAGGCCAGGGCCGTGTCCGGGGCCGCCCCGCCCATCGCCACCAGGCGTGCGACGTCGCCGAGGTCCTGGGAGAACAGCGTCACGCACTCGGCACGCGCCGGTGCCGTGGCCGTCAGGCCGGCCAGGGAGACCGACTCCCCAGGGCTCCAGGCCCGCTCGACGAGGACGCGCCCCCCTCCCACGTCCTGTCCGCTCGCCCCTGGAGCCAGCACGCCGTCGCGCACGAAGACGAGCTCCCCCTCCACCGGCGGCTCGGGGCTGGCGCAGGACAGCAGCAGGCCCAGGATCACGGCTCCTCCTCCCAAGGCACCTGGTTCCAGTCCACGCCGGTGTAGGCCTCGCAGGTCGCGTCGGGGGCCCGCATCGCCGCGTCGCGATCCTGGCAGACCGCGTCGACCGCGCCGACCTCTTCGGCGACGCCGCGATCCACGGCGTCCTCCTCCAGCAGCCGCAGCTCCCAGGCCCAGGTGTGGCAGGCGTCCACGAAGTCCTCCCGGTCCTCGTAGCCCGCCCCCTCCCAGCCGACGCCCCAGTCCTCCAGGCAGGCGCCGTAGAGCTCGGCGGCGGCCGCGCACATCTCGGCGCACGGATCCGGCTCCGCGGGGGCGGCGCAGGCCACGACACCCCCGAGCAACAACCCGATCCGGGCGCCTCCGAGCATCAGTAGAAGGCCAGCTCGTAGGGGGCCAGGGTGGTCTCGATCGGGCCGTCGGGCACCAGCGAGGAGCAGGTCGCCGAGTCGTAGACGATGATGCCGCTGGCCCCCTCGGGCTCCGACCAGGACGGTCGCGCCGTGATCCAGACCTCGCCCTCGCTGTTCGCCTTGGCGGAGCGCGGGTAGAGCGACGGGTTCTCGGCCAGGGTCAGGGACCAGTCCGTCGTGTCGAGGCAGTAGATGCCGTAGACGTCGCTGGCGTCGGTCGCCACGACGATGCCCGTGGTGGCCGTGCCCATCGCCAGCTCGTTGAGGTTGAGGTTCTCGGTGACCTCGGACAGCCCCGTCTCGGTGACCGTGCCCGTGCTCAGGTCGATGGTCGCCAGGCCACCGTCGAAGAGCGCGCTCCAGTCCTCGCCGTACCAGATGCCCGTGCGCACCACGAGCTCGCCGTCGTGGCCCGGCCAGGGGTGCAGCGAGGGGTTCGGTCCCACGTCCCAGGCGTCGGTCGCGGTCTCGGTGTCGCAGTCGATCTCGACGACCTTGCCGCCGACCGAGGCCCAGTTCGAGGTGTTGCGGTCCAGTCGCTGCAGCCCGGCGTAGAGGGTGCCGTTCCAGGTCAACAGATCGGCGGTCTCCACGGCGCCGTCGCCGTCGTCGTAGGCCGCGAGGTCGACCGTGCCGGTCAGGGCCCAGGTGTCGGGGTCGTAGATGGCGATCTTGTCCTTGCCGTACTGGCCCACGAAGAGCTTGTCGGCGCAGACCGCGGCCGTGATCGGGTTGGCTCCGGGTGCCATCTTCTGCTCGTGCAGGGGCTCGCTGTAGTCGCCGAGGGTCCAGGCGGACCAGGTGTCGGTGCCGAAGCCGTTCATCTGGACGAGCAGCTCCTCGTGGACGTAGAGGTAGGCGTCGGTGGACAGCGGGATGATCTCGTCGGTCACGGACCAGTCCGAGAGCTGGACGGTGGCCAGGGCCCCCACGCTGTAGTCGCCGGCGACCGTCGCCACGACGGCCATGGTGTCGGCGTCGGTGTCGGTGTCGGTGTCGGTGTCGGTGTCGGTGTCGGT
>CAZCVP010000059.1:0-37259 GCA_964501915.1 uncultured Enterobacterales bacterium | reverse complement strand
GGGACGGAAGTTGCCTCGCGCACCGGCTCACCACTCATGCCGAGGGCATCTAGCCGCCGTCCAGTCCCTCCAGGAATTCCACCACCTTCTCCGCCGTGATCGGCAGGTCCCGACAACAGAACCCGGTCGCCTTGGCCACCGCATCGACGATCGCCGGCGCCGTAGGACAGGCCAGGCCCTCGCCCACCTCCTTGGCCCCGAAGGGACCGTCGGGCTCGTAGGACTCGACGGTGGTGGACCGGGACGGCGGCATGTCGGCCGCGACCGGGACCTTGTAGTCCAAGAGCGTGGTGTTCAGGGTCCGCCCCCGCTCCATGTGCAGCTCCTCGCAGAGCGCATAGCCGAGGCTCATCTGGATCGAGCCCTCGAGCTGCCCCTCGACCAGCAGGGGGTTGATCTCGGTGCCGCAGTCGTGGGCGGTGTACATCTGCTCCACGGTGACCACGCCGGTCTCGGTGTCCACCGAGACGTCAGCCACCTGGGCGCCGAAGGAGAAGGCCGGCGACACCAGCCCGACGTCCCGCGGGGTGTAGCTGCCTGTGGCCCGGATCGGCTCGCCGCGGTTGGCGCGCTGGGCCATGGCGACCGCCTCGCCGAAGGGGATCCGGGCCCGGGGCTTGTTCTTGCACACCACGTGGCCGTCGCGACACTCCAGCTCGTGGATGACGTTGAGGTCGAAGCGCAGCGAGACCATCGCGTAGAGCTTCTCCTTCACCTGGGCAGCCGCTGCTCTGACCGCGTTGCCGGCCATCAGCGTGACCCGACTGCCCCAGGTGCCGAGGTCGGACTGGGGACAGGTGGCCGTGTCGCCGGTGCTCAGCCGGATGTCCTCGACCCGCAGCCCCAGCTCCTCGGCCAGGATCTGGACCAGCACCAGGTCGGAGCCCTGGCCGATGTCGGCGGCCAGGGTGTTGAGCTGGGCCGTGCCGTCGTCGAAGACCCGCACCTCGGCCGAGGAGAAGGGGTAGCGGGTGTCGAACCAGTTGAAGACACCACCGCTGATGAAGCTGTAGCAGGCCAACCCCAGGGCCCGGCCGGGCTGCGGGTCGCGGTGACGCTCCTCCCAGCCGCTCAGCTCGCGCACACTCTCCAGGCACTCGGTGAAGGCGCAGCTCGAGACCCGCGCCACGCCCGGAATGGCGTCGCCGTCGACCATGGCGTTGCGCAGGCGCAGCTCGATGGCGTCGAGGCCGAGCTCCCGCGCCGCGAGGTTCATCTGGGTCTCGCCGGCGAACAGCGCCTGGGGCGCCCCGAAGCCGCGCATGGCCCCAGCCGGCGGGTTGTTCGTGCGCACGTAGACCCCGCGGTAGCGGTAGGCGGGCACGCGGTAGAGCATCGCGCCGAAGTTGCCGATCAGGAAGGTCGCCGTGGGGCCCATGCCGTTGTAGGCCCCGCCGTCGAGCCAGGCGTGGACCTCGCGGGCCGTGATCAGGCCGTCGGAGGTCAGCCCCAGGCGGGAGAAGAGCCTCACGGGATGTCGCCGACGACCCGCGGCCAGCTCCTCGGCCCGGTCCAGGGTGAAGCGCACGGGGCGCCCGGTCTCCCGGGCCATCCAGGCCGCGCAGAACTCCCACGGCCGCAGCTCCATCTTGCCGCCGAAGCCACCGCCCACGTGGGGCTTGATGACCCGGACGTCGTTCTCCCGCAGGCCCATCGTGCGCGCCAGCAGGCACTGGATGTAGTACGGGGTCTGCGTGGAGGTCCACAGCGTGATCCGGCCGTCGAGATCGGCCTGGGCCATCGCGGCGCAGGGCTCGAGGTAGGCGTGGCTGACAGGCTGGGTGGTGAAGGTGTCCTCCAGCACCAGGTCGGCCCGGGCGAAGCCCTCGTCCAGCTCGCCGTAGTCGATGTTGCGGCGCACGCTGATGTTGGTGTCGTGGGTCGCGTGCAGCAGCGGGGCGCCTTCGGCGAGGGCCTCGTCGACCGAGAAGACCGCCGGCAGCTCCTCGTACTCGACCCGCACCAGGGCCGCGGCCTCCCGGGCGATGTGGGGGTCGATGGCCGCCACGGCCGCCACCTCGTCGCCGATGAAGCGCACCACGTCCCGGGCCAGGACCGTCTCGTCCTGCAGCTCCGGCACCAGGCGCCAGTTGCCGTAGCGGATCGACGGCACGCCGGCGCCGGTCACCACGCAGCGCACGCCGGGCAGGGCTTCGGCCCGCGAGGTGTCGACATGCACGATGCGGGCGTGGGGCAGCGGGCTGCGCACCATGGCGCCGTGCAGCAGGCCGGGCAGCTTGAGGTCCGCGGTGTAGCGAGCGGCGCCGGTGACCTTGGCGCGAGCGTCCTGGCGCGGGATGCGCTGACCGATGAGGCTCATGACAGCTCCCCGAGTGCCCGGCGGACGAGCACCTCGACCATGCGCTCCTTGTAGGCCTTCGAGGCCCGCATGTCCGTCATCGGGCGACACTCGGCGCGGGCCGCGGCGGCGGCCCGGGCGATGAGCTCCGGGTCGAGGACCTGGCCCGCGAGCACGGCCTCGGCCGCCGCGGCCCGCATCGGGGTCGGGGCGACCGTGCCGAGGAAGAGGTCCACCCGGTCCACCCGGCCTCCGGCGAGGCCCAGGGCGACCGCCACGCTCACCGCGGAGATGTCGACCCGCGAGCGGGGCGAGTGCTTGAGGAAGGTCGTGCGCAGCCCCACAGGGGGCACCGGCACGCGGATGCAGGCCAGGACCTCCGCGGGACCCAGGGTGGTCTGCCCGGGACCGACGATGAAGTGCTCGAGGGGCTGCTCCCGGGTGCCCACGGGGCCACTCACCTCGACCGTCGACCCCAGCGCCATCAGGGGCGGCGCGGTGTCCGCACAGGGAGAGGCGTTGCAGAGGTTGCCGGCCACGGTGGCCTTGTGGCGGGTCTGGGGCGTCGCCAGGGTGGAGATCGCGCGGGCGAGCACGCCGTAGTGCTGCCGCACCGCTTCGAAGGCGGCGACATCGGCGAGCACGGCCCCGGCGCCGATGGTGAGGCCTTCCTCCGGGTCGTAGGCCACCCGATCGAAGTCCTCGACCCGCGACAGGCCGACCAGGTCGGTGCAGGAGAGCCGCCCAGCCTTCATCCGCGGCAGCAGGTCCGTGCCCCCGGCCATCAGCAGGGCCTCGGGCCCGAGGTCCTCCAGCAGGCCGACCACCTCGTCGAGGGTGGTCGGGGCGTGCCAGGCGAAGTCGGGCAGGGTCCCGGGGGTCATGCCCCACCTCCCTCGGCCTGAGACGCCGCCTCGATCGCCTCGACGATCTTGTTGTAGCCGGTGCACCGGCAGAGGTTGCCGTCCAGCGCCTTGCGGATGGCGGCCTCGTCGGGCTCGGGGTGCTCGCGCAGCAGGTGGACCGCCGACATCACCATGCCCGGCGTGCAGTAGCCGCACTGGAGGGCGCCCTTGTCCACGAAGGCCTGCTGGACCGGGTGCAGGGTCACACCACTGGAGGCGATGCCCTCGATGGTGGTGACCTGTCGGCCATCGACCTCGACCGCAAGGGTCAGACAGGCGTTCAGGGGGCGGCCCTCGACGAAGACCGTGCAGGCGCCACAGTCGCCGGTGCCGCAGCCTTCCTTGGTCCCGGTGAGCCCGAGCCGCTCGCGCAACAGCTCGGACAGCAGCAGGCGGGGCCGCACGGCGACGGCGTGCCGGTCCCCGTTCACCGTCAGCGTGATGATCCGCTCGTCCATCTCCGGGACCTCCGGGGTCCGGGACCCCTAACCGAAGAGCCCGCCGACACCCCGGGCTGCGCCCCGGACCGCGAGACCATAGAGGGGCTGGTGCCCCCAAGACCGATGCTCCGTGGACGTCCGAGCCCCCTGACCGCCCTGATCGGCGGGAGCCTGCTGCTGGGGGGCTGCGTCTCGGCACAGGTGGTCTTCACCGCCGAAGAGCCCCCGGGCGACCTGGTGATCGCCGAGATCGAAGCCGCGACCACCTCGGTCCACGTGGCCATCTACACCTTCACCCTCCCCGACGTCACCGCCGCCCTGATGGAGGCCCACGACCGCGGCCTCGAGGTCTTGGTGGTGGCCGACGAAGGACAGTCTGCAGCCGATGGGGCCCCGGGTCAGTACACGCTCCTGGCCGACATGGAGCGCATCGGCGTGCCCGTGTGCCGTCGCAGCGGACAGGGCGGCGGCATCATGCACCACAAGTTCACGGTGATCGACGGCCGGGTGGTGCTCACCGGCTCCTTCAACTACACCCTGTCCGCGAACACGAACAACAGCGAAGACCTCATCCAGCTCGTGTCCGAGCCCATCTCGGATCGCTACGAGGCGGCCTTCGAGGAGCTGTGGACCTGTGACGAGTAGCCAGCTTCGCAGCTTCCTCGGTCTGGGGGTCCTCGGCCTCGCGCTCGCGGTCCCGGCCCCCGCCGCCGCCGAGGTCTACCCGGTCGAGATCCACGTCGACAACGAAGAGGACCTCCGGTCGCTCTACAGCGACGGCCTGATCGACGACCGGGACTTCGAGGTCCTGCTCGAGCTGCTGAACAACCCGCTGGACCTGAACCGGGCGTCGGTCCGAGAGGTCTACGAGCTGCCCGGCATCAGCTACCGCACCGCCCAGGCACTGGTGACCCACCGTCGCACCCGGGGCCGCTTCACCAAGCCCGAGGACCTGCTGGTGCTGTCGGGCATGACCTCGGACGTGCTGACCCAGATCGAGCCCTTCATCGAGGTCAACCAGCCCAAGGCCTTGCCGGGCTGGAAGGGCGTCAGTGGCCTCGTGCGCTTCCGCACCGCGCTGGAGATCGATCCCGAGGACCCGGTCACGGACGACCACGCCCACCGCACCCACACCGTCCGGGAGCTCGGCTACGGCGCGATTCCCAACTCGTACCTGGGCGTGCGGGCCCGCTACGGTCGGGAGTGGAAGGCCGGCTTCCTGGGCCTGGCCCAGGAGGGCATCAACGACCTCGTCTACTCACCGGAGACCGGGGACTTCCACGGCACCTGGGGACGCTCGGTGGGCGAGTTCGGCAAGGGCTTCGTGACCTATGAGCAGGGCCGCGGCGCCGTGGTGGTCGGCAGCTACACCGCCGGCTTCGGCCTGGGGCTGACCTTCGACCGGACCTCCCGCCAGAGCCCCGATGGCTGGTACGCCGACCTGTCCGCCTCCGGCGTGGACCGCTTCTCCCTGCCCAGGGGTCTCTTCGGCGTGGCGGCCAAGGCCCAGGCGATCCGCGTCGGACCGGTCCAGCTCGACGCCACCGTCTTCGCATCGTCCTGGCGCTACGACATCTACCAGTACGACCTCGGCGTGGCGGGCGGCGAGTCCCTCGACCCGGTCGACAACGACGCACCCTCCCCCGTCATCTACCTGGAGGACCCCGACGGGACGTACCAGAAGACGGGCTGGCTGAGGATTCCCAATGCCTGGCGGGAAGACCTCGTGGGAGGCCACGTCACGGCCCAGCTCGCGCCGGGGACCGAGGTGGGCCTCACCGGCTACGTCGGCCACAAGGCGCTGACCACCCTCGACGGGGTGACGGACCCCGACGAGCTCATCCTGCGCATCGGCTACCCCGAGGCCGACGTCTACGGCGCCTTCGGTTTCGACGCGAGCACCATCTGGAAGGCCTACGAATTCCGGGGCGAGCTCGCGGTGACCGGAACCGGCGGCGTCGGCGCCCTGGTCAAGGCCACGGCCGACCCCTGGTGGGGACAGCTCGAAGCCTCGGTCCGCCGCTACGGCACCGGCTTCGACAACCCCCACGCCCGCGGCCTGGCCAACGCCGACGAGTACGGCGGCATGCGTGATCGCGACGAGCAGGGCCTGCGGCTCCGGGCGATCATCGCGCCGCAGCAGGCCTTCGACGTCCGGGTCCACGGCGACGTCTGGCAGAACCTGTCCACGGGCCGCACCAACCTGGAGCTGCTCGGCCGGGCCGACTACCGGGGCCTCGACGGCTTCGTGTTCGGCGCCTTCGGCACCTACCGGAACCGGGACCTGGCCAACAACGGCCGGACCCGGATCTACGGCGGCGACTACACCGACAATCACTTCGGCGACGGGGGCTTCGACACCCAGGCCTTCGACGATCCCACCGGCACGGTGGTCGACGGCGCCGGGTCGCGGACGACCGCCGGCGTCCAGCTCCGCTACGACGGGGTCCCCGGCCTGCGCCTCGAAGGGCTCTACAAGCGCTCCTATGAAGACGCCGGCCTGCTCTACCCCAACGGTGGCGAGCCCTGCTACGCGTGGTTCCAGATCGGCCACTATGGCTGGGTCCGCGCCCGCTACCAGGTCTCGCTCGAGACCGCCCTGACCGCGCGGGTCCGCTACGTCGATGAAGACGTGTGGGGATCCCTCGGCGACCGCGACCTGGAGGGCTACCTCCAGCTCGACCAGACCTTCCCGCGGCGCATCAAGCTGTCGGCGCGGGCCACGGTCGGCAGCCACCTCGACGACGCCCCGGCCTCCTGGGCCGACGCCTGCGAGTCCGGCTACACGCCGGAGCTCGAAGGGACCTGCGTGGCCGACGTGGTGCCCGACGACGAGATCCAGGAAGGCACGGGGCTCTACGGCCTCGCCCAGCTCAGATTGGAGATGCGCTTCTGATGACGACCGCTCTCACCGCCGCCATCGTCCTCGTCTCCTCCTGGAGCGGGCTCGCCATCGCTCAACAGGCCCCGGGTCCCGGCGACCTGGTGCTCAGCGAGCTGTTGATCGACCCCGCTTCGGGCTCCTCGGAGTGGATCGAGGTCACCAACCCCAGCGGCACGGACAGCTTCGACCTCGACGGCTGCTTCCTCGTCAACGGCGGAGACTTCGACCCCGCCCAGACCACCTGCGACAGCCGCACCTGCAAGCTCACGCCGGTCACCGACGGCGACCTGGTCGTGGGACCCGGCGAGCGGTTCCTGCTCGGCAAGGGCACGGCGAGCGACTTCGGCGACGAGGCCATCTGCCTGTCCGCGACCGGCAAGAGCTGCCTGATCGAGGCGGACAACAACTACTACAGCATCGCCCTGTCCAACTCCGAGGCCAAGAGCCTGGAGATCCTCTGCCTGGACGGCACCGAGACCGAGGTGCTGGTCGACGGGATCACCTACGACTGGAGCGGAATCAGGGAGGCCTGCGACGAGGGCGAGGCGACCTGGCCCGGCGGCTGCGCCTGGGGCGTGGAGCCCGGCAACGAGGACGCCACCGTCAACGACGACGCCGAGGCCTGGTGCCTCGCCTCCCAGGAGAGCACCTACCCCGACGAGCAGGAGCTCACGACCCTCGGCACGCCGGGCGCCGAGAACACCTGCTTCGGCGACACCCCGCCGCCCGAGGACATCTGCCAGGCCGGCGAGGTCCTGATCACCGAGCTGATGCCATCGCCGGGCGACCAGAGCGACGAGTGGATCGAGCTCTTCGGGCTCGCCGACGAGGGCTGCAACCTCCACACCTGCGAGCTGCGCACGTCGAGCTCCTCCGACCCCTTCCTGGAGGACGACGACACGCGGACCCACGCCATCAGCGCCGGCGGGTCCCTGCGAGTCGAGAGCGACGCCTACGTGCTGCTGGCCAAGGCCCTGTCCACCGAGGTCGCGATCGCCTGGGAGGACGAGTCGGGCAGCTCGATCGCGGCGGACTACCTCTACGGCTACCAGGACCTCTACCTGTCCTCCAGCGAGCAGTGGCTCCACCTGGTGTGCGGCGAGGAGGCGGTCGACAGCGCTCGCTTCGCCTGGGAGGCCTTCCTGGAGGTCGAGGCGCTCCACTGCCCCGAGGGCGGGTGCTCGATGAACCTGCACCCCGACCTCACGGGCACCGACGACAACGACACAGCCGACGCCTGGTGCATCCCCCCCGAAGAGGGCAATGCCTTCGACCACCTGGTGTCCGACACCGAGACCATCCCCCTGGTCGCCACCCTCGGCCGGATCGGCGAGTGCCCGCCGCGCAACCCGCCCCAGGCCGGAGAGGTGGTGTTCACCGAGATCATGCCCAGCCCCTCGGGGACCGAGGAGTGGTTCGAGGTCCTGAACACGGCCGACGTCGAGCGGGAGCTGACGGGCTGCCGCCTGACCGTGACCGACCCGAACAGCGACACCGACGAAGGCAGCGCCTGGGTCTTCGGCGAAGACGGCGTGCCCGTCACCCTCGAAGCCGGAGCGCTGCAGGTCTTCTCGGCCCGCAAGTGCCTCTTCCCCTCGCCCGACGGAACGGACACGGGGGACACGGGGGACACGGGGACTACGGAGACCGTCACCGACTGCCCCGAGGGCGAGGTGATCTACGGCAGCGTCGCCTTCACGGCCGAAGAGGACCGCCTGGTGGCGCTGGAGTGCGAGGTGACGGCCGGCGACTGGCAGCCCGTCGACGCCTTCCCCTACAACGCCAAGCTCCAGGGCGTCGCCTCCGGACACGCGCTGATGCTCGACACCGAGAACGCCGGTCCGCAGGACTACGACGTCTACAACGACACCCAGGACAACTGGTGCGAGGCCGGCATGAACCAGCTCTTCCTGGAGGTCGACGCCGAGCACTGCAACTTCGGCTCCCCCGGCGAGCTGGCTGCCTGTCCCGAGGTCGTCTACCCCGAAGAGACCATCCCCTGCCGCTGTGGCAGCGCCGGCCAGCCCCTGGCCTGGTGGCCGATGAGCCTGGTGGCCCTGCTCGGCGTCGGGCTCCGCAGGCGGCGGCGAGAGCTCGACGACGCGTAGCCCCCTGCTCTCGCTCCTCGGCATGGTCCTGTCGCCCGTTGCGTGGGCCCAGGCAGAGGACCCCGACGGCCGCGGGGCCGGCGAAGTCGTCGTAGAGGACACCGAGGAGGCCCACGCCGCCATGGACCGGCGGCTCGACGAAGACGGCGTGGAGCGCTTCCCCGCCTCCAGCAGCGGCGAGCTGCTCCGGGCCATGCCCGGCCTCCACCTCACCTCCCTCGGCGCGGCCGGCGGCGGCTGGCAGGCCTGGGTGCGGGGCTTCGACGTGGCCCACGGCGCCGACCTGCTGGTCACGGTCGAGGGGGTGCCGCTGAACGAGGTCTCGAACATCGTCGGCCACGGCTACCTGGACCTCCACCTGATCCCGGCCGACGCCGTGATGCGCCTGGACCTCCGCAAGGGCAATGGTCGACCGAGCTGGGGAGACTTCGCCGTGGTGGGAAGCGCCGACTACCAGCTCGGCCTGCCGGAGACCGGCTGGACGCTGCGGGCCGGCCTGGCGACGGACATCGGCGGCGAGACCCTCGTGGCCTGGCGCCCCGAGGGGGCCGCTGCCGAGACCTTCGTCATGGCCCAGGTGGACCGCACGCGGGGCTGGAACAGCAACCGGGACCGCCGCCACGCGCGCCTTGCCGCGGGCATCACCCGGCCCCTGGGCTGGGGAGACCTGCAGGCCTTCGTGCTGGCCTACGACGGCACCTGGGAGTGGCCCGGCGTGCTGCGCACGGTGGAGGTGGAGACCGACCTGCGCAGTCACTACGGGACCTACGGCCTGGCCCAGGGCGGAGAGTCGCGACGGGCCCTGGCCGGGGTCAACTGGCAGGCACACCGGGACTACTGGCGGCTGGAAGGCACGGCCTACGCCGGCGCGAGGTGGCTCCGGGTCGTCCAGAACTGGACCGGCTTCTACGAAGACCCGGTCGACGGGGACGGCCAGGCCCAGGCCCACCAGGCCCTCCAGGTCGGCGCCCGCACCGAAGCCCAGCACGCCTGGCTGCTGCTCGGCGACTACACGGTCGGCACGGCCGGGGCCGAGGTGCGGGCCGATGTGTTCGCCCAGTTCGCCGAGGCCGTGGAGCCCGACGGCACGGTCCTGGAGCTGCTGGACCGCGGCGAAGGCCGCTTCGTCGACCTCGGGACCTGGGCCTCGGTGCGCTTCGGCGTCAAGGAGGTGCTCGACATCACCCCGGCCCTCCGGATCGACTGGAACTGGCTCCTGGACCGGGACCTGCTGGCCCTGGGCCTCGACGACACGGTGCGGGCGGGTGAGCTGGTGCTCCAGCCCAAGCTGACAGCGGCTCTGCGCCCCGTGGACGAGGTCGCGGTCTTCGCCGCCTATGGGCGCTCCTTCCGCTCCCAGGCCATCGACCAGCGCTCGATGACCGCCGACGCGACGGAGCTGGGCGTGCGGGCCACCCCCATCTGGTGGCTCGACGTCCAGGCCAGCGCCTTCGGGGTGTGGGTCGAACAGGAGCAGGTCTTCGACCCCGGCACGGGGCGGGCGCTCCTGGACGGGCCCACCCGGCGGCTCGGGGTCGAAGCCGTGGCCGACGTCTACGTGTTCGAGTGGCTGGAGATCCAGCTCGACGCCAGCGCCACCGACAGCCGCTCGGGCCTGACCGGCGACCCGGTGCCCTACGCCCCCCGCTGGCTGGTGGCGGGTGCCCTCTACGCCAAGGACCTCCCGGTGCGCGACTTCGCGGTCTCCGGGGGACTGCGGGCCTGGATGCTCGGCTCCCGGCCGCTGCCCCACGGCTTCGTCGGCGAGCGCACCTCCGTGGTCGACCTCACGGCCAGCGCCACCCGCGGCGCCTGGTCCTATGGCGTGAGCGTCGAGAACCTGTTCGCGAACCGGTGGAAGGACGGCGAGTTCGCCTACGAGAGCTGGTGGAACCTCAGCGAGGACCGGAGCACAGCTCCGGAGCTCCACTTCACCGCCGGCACCCCCTTCACCCTGGCGGCCCGCCTGGAGCGGAGGCTCTGAGGGGCCCGTTCAGTACTCGGGAAGCTCCCGCAGCCTGGCCGCCAGCTCCCGGATGAGCTGGCTCTCGCCGGGATCGAGCCGGCGGTCCTGCCAGGCCATGTGGGTGGCGAAGCGCAGCGCCTTGCCCCGCTCGAGGTGGGTCGGGAAGGCCCGGGCGAGGGCGTCGACGTCGAGGGGCCGCTCGGTGGCGGCGTCGACCTGGCTCAGGATCTCCCCCAGGCCGCGCTCCGGGTAGAGCCGGGACAGCAGCGTGAACTCCTCTTCGCCGACCTCGCCATCGGCGAAGGCCACGTGGGCCAGCAGGTCGAGGATCACCCCGTCGAGCGGATCGGCTCCGGCGACGGGGGCAGCCGCGGGATCCTCCACCACCGCCAGGAACTCGTCGATGCGTGACATGTCACCTCTCCCGGGTGGGAGTGTAGTCCCTGTCGTTGTCGCAGAGGACGCCATCGACGAAGTCGTCGGCGAGCTCGAAGCTGTCCTGGATGCCATTGCGCAACATGATGGCGAGCAGGTCGTCGGTCACCCCCACCATGTCCAGCGCCGACCAGAGGGCGTAGAAGCGGAGCGTGGTGCCGGGATCGTCCGGATCCGGCAGGCGCACGTCGAGGCTGTAGGACTGGGTGAAGGTGGCGAGGCCATCGTCGCTCACGGCGATCTCGGGGATCCAGCCCCGGCTGACCAGCACCGTGGACCCGTCGACCTCCAGGGTGCGGAAGTCCATGTGGACGTCGTACCAGAAACTCGTCAGCGGCTCCTCGCGGCGGACCTCGGCCAGGGTGCGCAGCACGTCACAGGTCCCGGCGGCGAAGCAGTCGGGATCGGTGGTGAAGACCCGGTGGTGGTAGACCGAGGAGCTGCTGTCGATGCAGACCTGGTTGTCCTCCACCTGGAGCTCGACGTGGTCCTGGAGCGAGTGACGGCTCGTCCACATCACGGCCACCGGGACCTGCGTCTCCGGGTCGGCTTCGGCGGGGGCCTCCGCGCCACCGAGGTCGGCGTCCGTCAGGGTGGGCAGGGTCACCGCCCGGTACTCCACGTCCTCCTCGGGGTCCACCTCGACCAGGAACTCCTCCATCACGAGGGCCCCGGCCTCGAGGGCCTCCGTGTCCTCGTCGAAGTTCTCGAAGAGGTAGAGCGACAGCTCCCCGAGGTCCTCCGGCGCCTCCGGAGGCGGGTCACAGGCCAGGGCCAGGAGCCAGATCATGGGACACCGTAGCGGTAGAGAGAGCGGGCGTCACCATACGGTGGAGGCGACCGCCCGCCATGGAGTTACCCTGCGCGGGTCTTGGAGGAGACCATGCTTCTGATCGCCCTGCTCGCCTGTCCCGGCACCGGAGACGACACCGCCACCGACACCCAGGTCGACTGCTCCGACTACGACCTGCAGCTCGCCCCCCCCGTCGGGGAGCTGGAGGGCATCTGGGACCCCAGCCACGACCGGCTGGTCTTCTTCGGCGGCAACCTCGCCCCGGCCGAGGAGTGCCAGACCCGCACCGAGTTCGGCAGTGACACCTGGGCCTACCTCCCGGCCTGCGAGACCTTCGTGCTGCTGGCCACCGACGGCCCCTCCGATCGGGGTCGCTTCACCGTGGCCCATGATCCGACCAACGACCGCATGCTGCTGTTCGGAGGCCGCTACCGGGAGGGCACCGGCGGCAGCTACACCCTCTACAACGACCTCTGGGCCTTCGACCTGGACTCCGAGACCTGGACCGAGCTCGAAGCCACCGGCGACAAGCCCTCCAAGCGGGTCAACGGCTCGATGGCGATCACCGGGAACACCCTGGTGCTCTTCGGCGGCAACACCTCGACCTCCGGCCTCTCCTATGGCCCCCTCGACGACACCTACACCCTCGACCTGACCACCCTGGAGTGGACCGAGCACTCGGGGACCTCCCCCGACGACCGCCTCTTCCACGCCGGCGCGATGTCCGAGGACGGCGAGAAGTACTACATCTACAGCGGCGGCGACGAGAACGCCTTCGTCGGGCCCTTCCTCTCCGACCTCTGGGTCCTGGACCTCGAAGACATGTCCTGGTCCGAGCTCAACGCCGGCAACAGCCGCAGCGACCCGCTCGGGCGCCTGGCCCCCTCGATGGTCCACGACGCCGCCAACGACCGCCTCGTCATGTTCGGCGGCCACGACGACGGCCTGCTCGGCAACACCAACGACACCTGGGAATTCGACCTGGGCACCAACGAGTGGTCCAACCTCAACGAGGGCGACGTGCTCGACCAGGGCGGCAACGGCTTCTGCGACTTCCCGGTGGACTTCACCGAGGTCGACCTCACCTCGCCGGAGCGCCGGCACCAGCACGTGACCTCGCTGGCCGAAGACAGCCTGATGGTCTTCGGTGGCAAGACCGACTGCGGCCTCATCAACGACGTCTGGTCCCTGGACCTGGACGGGGCCACCTGGACGGAGCTCTCGGCCCCGACCTCCGGCGAGAGCTGCGTGCGCAAGTCGGCGGAGTGCCAGGAGCACTGCTTCTAGGGCGATCTGGGGGGGGCTCAGGAGATCCTCGGCCTGCGGCGCGCCGAGGACACGCGGACGTCAGAAGGCGACCCGGCACACCATCGACTCAAGACCCTCGATCGACCGCTTTCGGCCTTGACCGGCGTCAATGCAGAGCAGGACTCCCCGTGCTTGCATCCCGCCGAAGACCCCGCGTCCGAGGAGGTCCGTGAGCGAGCCCAAGACGGAAGCGACTCTGCCGCCGTGTCCCTTCGCGGCCTGGGCACACGACGCGCCCGGCGGGTGTCGGGCCGTCGACTACGACGCCGGGGACACGCTCACGGCCCAGGGCGGCAAGCCCGGCGCGATCTGGTACCTGCGCTCGGGCAGCGTCGCACTGAGCCATGTCGACGCCTCGGGCAAGGAGACCCTCCGCTGCGTGCGCCAGGCAGAGAGCCTGGTCGGCCTCGACGCGTTGGTCGGCGAAGTGGCCCGGAGCGAGATCCGCGCCCTGGGGCCGGTCGTGGCCTGCCGGGTCTCGCGAGCCATGGCCGAGAAGAGCCTGGCCGAGACGAAGCCCCCCATCGCGGGCCTCGTCAACGGGCTGCTCAGGGAATTGGAGCTGCGGACCGAGGACGACCGCATGCGCCGAGGACGGGCCGCCACGCGCCTCGCCCGCTACCTGCTCCAGAGTCTCCGGGACGGCGACGACCCCGCGCGCCACGCCCTGCCCCGCCGCATGCTCGCCGGCCTCCTCGACATGCGGCCGGAGACCCTGTCCCGGGCCATCGCCACCCTCTGTCGGTCGGGCCTGCTCGAGGTCGCCCCGCGCGGCCGCCTCGTCATCCTCGACGAGGCGGGCCTGCAGGCGGTGGCCAGCGGACCCTGAGGCCGCCCCCGAGTGACAAGGGCCACGTCCGGAGGGTAGAGGAGCGGGTGCGTCGCCTGCATCTCTTCGAGGTCATGGACCTTCCGGGCTGTCCCGCCTGGCTGCGGCGCATGGAGACCGAGTACATCCAGGCCGCCGAGGGCCTCTTCGACTCCACGGCACCCGTGGCCGACCGAGTGGCCCAGGCCCTCCGCCACACCGGGCGCACGGAGCTCGTCGACCTCTGCTCCGGGGCCGGCGGTCCGATCCTCGACCTGATGCAGCACCTCCGCACACGCGGCCTCGAGGTGCGGGCCGTGCTGACGGACCGCCACCCCCAGCCGCGGCGCTGGCAGGCCCTCGCGGCTCGCTCCGGTGGCCGGCTCGACTTCGTGGACGAACCGGTCGATGCGACGGAGGTACCCGGACACCTCACCGGGCTCCGCACCCTCTTCGATGGCCTCCACCACCTGCGGCCGGCCCAGGTCGTGGCCGTGCTCGCGGACGCCGTGCGCACGGGCATGCCGCTCCTGGCCCTGGAGACCACCCAGCGCTCCTGGAGCAGCCTGGCGACCATGGCGCTGGTGCCCGCTGCCGTCTGGACCATCACCCCCAGCATCCGCCCGCTCAGCCTGCGCCGCCTGGCGGCGACCTACGGCGTGCCGCTGCTCCCGGCCGTGATGACCTGGGACGGCGTGGTGAGCACGCTGCGGACCTACACGGTCTCCGAGCTGCGCGACTTCGCCGCCCAGGTCACGGCACCCGGCTGGTCCTGGGACATCGGCCGGACCCGGCACCGCGGCATGCCCGTGTCCTGGATCCTGGGAACCCCCCCGTGACGCCGCTGCGCGCGGCGCTCATCGCCACGGCGTTGTTGATCCCGTCGCTCTTCCTCGGGGTCATGCTCGACGACCACCAGCTCCTGATCCTCATCGAGCTCTGGGACCCGGCGGACCAGACCTGGGGCAACCTCTACGGCTTCCTGCCCGACGACGACACCACGCGCCGGGTGCTCCTGGAGACCGGGGCCCTGCCCTGGTGGTCGTCGCCGGACATCCAGATGGCCTTCTTCCGGCCGCTGTCCTCCTGGACGCTGCGGCTCGACCACGCCCTCTTCGGGCGGAGTTTCCTGCCCTGGCACCTCCACTCCCTGCTGTGGCTGGGCGCGCTGGTCGGCGTCTGGGCCGCCCTGCTGCGCAGGCTCCTGCCCCCGTCGGTGGCCGGGCTGGCGGCCCTGCTCTACGCCCTGGACGCCTCCCACGCGATGCCAGGCGGCTGGATCGCGAACCGCAACGCCCTGGTGGGGCTGCTGCCGGCTGTCCTGGGACTCTGGGCCCACCTGCGGTGGCGCGAGGACGGCTGGCGACCGGGCCTGCCCCTGTCCCTGGGCGCCTTCACCGTGGGCCTGCTCGGGGGCGAGACAGCCCTGATGGGCATGGCCTTCGTGGCCGCCTACGAGCTGGTCGGTGCCCGCAGGCGGGCCCTGGGCCACCTGGCCCCGGCTGCAGCCCTCACCGTCGCCTACCTGGCGGCCTACAGGGCCCTGGGCATGGGCACCGCCGCGTCGGGCATCTACGTGGACCCGCTGGAGGACCCCGGACGCTGGCTGCTCGAAGCGGTGGTCAAGCTGCCCATCTTCGCCGGGGCGGACCTCGGCGGCTTCACCGCGGTGCTCAGCGCCCTGGAGCCCCAGTTCACCGGACCCCAGGTCGTGGTGGGCCTGGTGGCGTCAGGCCTCGCGGCCTGGGTCACGCGCTGGGCCTGGCCGCGGCTCGACGGCGAGCACCGCCGGCACCTGCGCTGGTTGCTGCTGGGGGCGCTCGGCGCCCTGGTACCGGCCCTGGCCACCTTCCCCGCCGACCGGCTGCTTGAGGCGGCGAGCCTGGGCACCACCGCCTGGGTGGCCAGCCTGCTGGTCGCCGTGCACGACGCCCCGGACGCGCCGAGATCGGTGCGCTGGTCGGCCATTCCCCTGGCGCTGGTGGCCCTGGCCGTCATGCCCCTGTCGAGCCTGGGCTCCCAGGCCACGCTGCTGGCGATGGCCGGCTGGGGACGCCAGGTCGCGGCCGAGGCCGAGCTGGACGAGGAGCGCCTGGCGAGGGCCCACCACGTGGTGCTGGCGGCCTCGACCTACGAGGTGGGCTTCTACCTCCCCTACATCCGCTGGCTGGACGAGGGGGTGCTCTCGCCCTCCTGGCGTGTCCTGAGCATCGCGCCTCACGCCCACCGCGTCCACCGGACCGGCCCGCGCGAGCTGGAGCTGGAGGTGGTGGACGGACAGATGCTGACGGGACTCTTCGAAGAGATGTTCCGCGGCCCCGACGATCCCCTCGAGGTCGGCGAGACCCTGCGGTCGGGACCGCTGGAGGCCGAGGTCCTCCAGGTGGGTCCGGTGGGGCCCCAGCGGGTGCGCTTCACCTTCGACCAGGACCTCGACCACCCGGACTACGTGCTGCTGGCCTGGACCGAGGCGGGCCTGCGCGAGGTCGAGCCGCCGCGGCTCGGGCAGACCCTGGAGCTCCCCTACCACCACCCCGCGAAGCCCGGGCCGTGACGCCGATCCCGCTGACACCGGACCAGGCTCGGCGCCACCTCGTCCACCAGGCCGGGCTGGACCGCCAGGTGCTGCCGGAGGGAGGGCCGGGGGTGCGTGCCCTGCTCGACGCCCTCCGCTGCATCCAGCTCGACCCGCTGGACCGCATCGGCACCAACGCCGACCTGGTGGCCCTGGCGCGCGTCGATGGCCTGCGCCGCGGCGACATCTACCGGCACCTCCTGCCACAGCACGCCTTCGAGCACTTCGCCAAGGAGCGCTGCCTGCTGCCAGCGGCGGCCTTTCCGGCGTGGCGGGACCAGCTCGCCCAGACCCCCTGGTGGCGCCTGACGGACCGCTACAAGCGGGTCCCGACGACCGTGCTGGAGGCGGTGCTCGCCGAGGTCCGCGAGCGCGGGCCCCTGCGCGCCCGCGACCTGGTCGATCAGGGGCGGGTGGAGCCCCTGGACTGGCACGGCTGGAAGGGCACCGGCCGCATGGCGACCATGGCCCTGGAGATCCTCTGGATCCGCTGCCAGGTGGTGGTCTGCGGCCGAGCGGGCCGGGACAAGGTCTACGACGTGCCCGCGCGGGCCCTGCCGGAGGTCGCGGACGCACCGGGACCGCCGCAGGGCTTCGCCGCCTGGGCCCTGGCGGAGCGGATCGTCGCGGCGGGGCTGTTGTCGACCGCCGGAGGGCCCCAGTGGTCGATGCTCTCCGAGGTGCGGACCTCGGGCCTCTGGGAGGACCTCCTGGCCCGAGGTGAGCTGGGCCTGTACCGCGTGACCGGGTCGCGGCGCACCTACCTCGGCCCCCCCGACCTGGCGGACCGGTCCACCCGAGAGCCCGATGGCCGCCTCCGCATCCTGGGGCCCCTGGATCCACTGCTGTGGGACCGCAAGCTCGTGGAGCAGGCCTTCGGCTTCCGCTACGTCTGGGAGGTCTACAAGCCCGCCGCGAAGCGGGAGTGGGGCTACTACGTGTGCCCCCTGCTGCACCGGGGTGCCCTGGTCGGACGCCTCGAGGCCCACATGGAGGGCTCGAGGCTGGTGGTCGACCGCCTGTGGCGGGAGTCGCCGGACTTCGACGACGGAGCGCTGGAGCGGGCGCTGGCGCGGCACGAAGCGGCCCTGGCCTGACGGCTCAGTCGATGTAGCCGGCGGCCCGGAGCATCTCGAGCAGCTCGGGGTCTTCCTCCACCTCGGCCTGGGCGACCACCCGCTGCCGGCGGGCCTGGACCTCCAGCACCTCGGGGGAGCCGGGCAGGGGCGCGAGCTCTCCGGGATCCGCCGCCAGGTCGTAGCGGAGCACCTGGTCTCCGGTGCGGACCCACTTGGTGGTGCCCTCCCACAGGGCCACGGAGTTCACGCCGGCCGCCAGGGACCCGTAGCGCTGGCCGTAGACCGCGTGGGAGAAGCACGACGACTCGATCGGCAGGCCGCCTGTCCGACCCTCCCGGATCAGCGGGTAGGCCTCCAGGGCGGAGATCGGCTCGCCGAGCGCCGGCACTCCAGGACCCTGGGCCACCAGGAAGACGTGGTTGTTCGGCTCCAGCAGCGTGCGACCGTGGCCCACGAGGCCGTGCTCGCCGAGCAGCTCACCGTGATCGGAGGTCACCACGAGCAGGGCGTCGGGGCCCAGCCACCCGCGCTCCTCGAGCAGGGCCAGGCTGGCCCCGAGGGTGCGATCGGCCCGCTCGACGCCGTGGGTGTAGAGGGGCTCCAGCGCCGCGAGGTAGCGCTCGCGCCGCACGGGGTCCCCGCTCCACCAGGCCGCGAGGTCCCGGGCCATGCCGGGACGGGGGGCCAGCCAGGGGTGTCCCTCCCCGATCGCGTCCCAGGGCTCGTGGGCGTCGGCGATGTTGAGGAAGAGGAACAGGGGCCGCGACGGATCGAGCGCCAGCAGCTCGTCCTCCAGGGCGGCCACCAGGCGCTCCCCCTCCAGGTCGCCGAAGCCGCCGCTCCGCACGCGCTCGAACCCACGCACGAGCCCCGTCTCGTGGCTCAGCAGGGGGTTTCCGGACACGGACACGGTCTGGTAGCCCTGCTCCGCGAGCTCCTCGGCCAGGGTGGGGAGACGGTCATCGAGGGGACGCACGCTCAGCCACTCCCCGATGTCGTCCCCTCCGGCCACCCGGTGGGCGCCGTGCTCGAGGACCTGGCGCCCCGTGAAGAACGAGGCGTGGCTCGGGAGCGTCCAGTCCCCGGGAGTGTAGGCCCGACAGCTCGTGCGGGCGTCGTCGCGGGCCGCCAGCGCATCGAGGACCGGGGTGGTGGGGTGGTCGTAGCCACAGAGCGAGGTGCGCTCCGCCCGCACGGTGTCGAGCACGACGAGCACCCGGGAGGGGGCACTCGGCGTCGCCGACGGCGTGAAGGTCGCCCGCACCCTCCGCTCCACCGCTCCCCGATCGACCTCCAGCCAGGCGAAGAGCACCGCCGAGGCCAGCAGCGCGAGCAGCAGGGAGAGTCGGGGGCGGTTCATCGAGCGGGGGGACCGGTCAAGCGTCAGTCCACGTAGCCCGCGGCCTTCAGCATCTCGACCAGCTCCGCGTCGCCGGAGGGCTCCTGGGCGGCCGCCTCGCTCAGCAGCTCGAACGCCTCCAGGAGCACGTCCGGGGCACCTGGCCGGGGCTGCAGCTCGGCCGGGTCCTGCTGGAGGTCGAAGCGATCCACACCGTCGGCCCCTCGCACCCACTTGTCCCAGCCCTCCCAGCGGGCGACAGCGGTGAGGCCCGCGGCCTCCGCACCATAGGTCCGCAGGAAGATCGGATCGAGCACGCTGGTCGCCCGGACCGGGTGGCCCGCGAGGTCGCCTTCGAGGAGCAGGGCGTGGGCCTCGGTGGCCGACATCGGCTCCGGCAGCTCCGGCAGCTCCGGGCCCGTCGCCACCAGGAAGACGCGGGCGTTGGGCTCCGACAGCGACAGGCCGTGGCCCACCCGCCCGTGCTCGCCGAGCAGCTCACCGTGGTCGGAGGTCACCACGAGCAGGGCGTCCGGCCCCAGCCAGCCCCGGTCCTCGAGGACCTCCAGGCTGCGGGCCAGGGTCTGGTCGGCCCGCTGGACGCCCCAGGTGTACAGGGGCTCGATGGCCGCCACGTACCCCGGCCGCTCGCTGCGATCCCCGGCCCACCACAGGCGCGGGTTCCGGGCCATCGACGGACGCGGCGCCAGCCAGGCGTGTCCCTCGGGGATCCGGTCCCAGGGCTCGTGGGCGTCGGCGATGTTGAGGAAGAGGAACAGGGGCCGGTCCCGCTTCAGGTCCAGCAGCGACCCCTCCAGGGCCTCGACGAGGCGCTCCCCCTCCAGGTCGCCGAAGGGGCCCGTCACGTAGCGCGCAAAACCGCGCACGAGCCCGGTCTCCGGCCCGATGACCGGGTTGCCGGAGACCGCCAGGGTCTGGAAGCCCTGCCCGGCGAGGGCCTCCGCCAGGGTGGTCGGCCCCGGATCGAGGGGCCGGAGGCTGAGGCCGGGCAGCAGCTCCTGCTCGGTCTCCAGCCGGTGGGCGCCGTGCTCGGGCACCTCGAGGCCGGTGAAGAAGCTGGCGTGGGTCGGCAGCGTCCAGTCTCCCGGGGCGTAGACCCGACACGCGTGCCGGGCACCGGGCTGGCGGGCCAGGCGCTCCAGGGTGGGCGTGGTGGGCTGCTCGTACCCGCAGAGGGAGGTGCGCTCGCTGCGCACCGTGTCCAGGACCACCAGGATCCGGGAGGGGACCGCAGGGGTCGCGGCCGGGGTGAGCAGGGCCCTCCCGCGCAGCGCCAGGGTCGAGGGCCCGACCTCGTAGACGCCGAACCCGCCGATCGCAGCGAGCAGCGCGACCACGAGCGCCGGGTGGGGGCGGGACATGGAGGGGATCCTATCCCTCAGTCCATGTACCCAGCGGCCCGCAGCATCTCGATCAGCTCCGGGTCCGGGTCCGAGACCTCGGAGGCGAGCTGCTGAAGGCGGGTGGCCTCGAGCTGGAGGAGCTCGGGGGGGCCTGGGGTCGGCGCGACCTCTCCCGGGTCGGTCGCCAGGTCGTAGCGCAGCACCTCGTCGCCGGTGCGGACCCACTTGGTCGAGCCCTCCCAGAGGGCGACCGAGGCGCTGCCTGCAGCCTGCTCGCCGAAGCTCCGCCGGAAGGAGGGGTCGCTGAAGCTCGGTGCCAGCACCCGGTGGCTCGCCAGCTCGCCGTCGCGCACCAGGGCGTGCACCTCGAGCGCCGAGACCGGCTCCGGCAGCTCGGGCAGCTCGGGACCCACCGCCACCAGGAAGACCCGGTTGTTGGGCTCGATGACCGTGCGGCCGTGATCGACGAGGCCGTGCTCGCCGAAGAGCTCGCCGTGGTCGGAGGTGACCACGAGCCGTGCGTCCGATCCCAGCCAGCCCCGCTCATCCAGGAGCGCCAGGCTCCGGGCCAGGGTCCGATCGGCGCGCTGCACGCCCCAGCCATAGAGGGGCACGATGGCGTCCAGGTAGCCCTCGCGCTCCGAGGAGCCTGCTCCCCACCAGCGCTCCAGGTCCCGCGCCGTGGCCGGCCGCGGCGGCAGCCAGGGGTGGCCGGCCTCGATCGCGTCCCAGGGCTCGTGGGCGTCGGCGATGTTGAGGAACAGGAACAGCGGCCGCTCCGGGTCGAGCCCCAGCAGCTCGTCCTCGAGGGCCGTGAGCAGCGTGTCCCCCTCGAGCTGCCCGAAGGCGCCGGTCCGCACCCGCTCGAAGCCCCGGGAGAGCCCGGTCAGGGGCCCGACCACCGGATTGCCCGAGACGGCGAGGGTCTGGTAGCCGAGCGCGCCGTGGTGCTCGGCCAGGGTCGGGTAGCGATCGTCCAGGGGGCGCACCGTGAGCTCCATGATCGTGCGCCCGCCGTCGACGAAGTCGGCGCCGTGGTCGAGCACCGGCCGCCCGGTGAAGAAGCTGGCGTGGGTGGGCAGGGTCCAGGAGCCCGGCGTGTAGGCCCGACAGGTCGAGCGAGCGCCGGGCCGAGCCGCCAGGGCGTCCAGCGCGGGGGTCGTGGGCTGGGGGTGGCCGCACATCGAGGCCCAGTCGGCCCGCACCGTGTCCAGCACCACCAGGACGCGGGTCGGGGCCGGCGGGGCCGCCACGGGGGCCAGGGTGGACCGGGCCGTGCGCTGGAGCGCCTCCAGCCCGATCCGGTCGACGACGGCGAGCACGACCACGGCCACCAGCCCGAAGACCAGCATGAGCCGCGCGCGTCCAGGGTTCGTGGCCATCGCGGTCGCCCTAACCGTCAGCGCTGGACCGGCGGCAGTCCGCGCCCCTTGCGGTCCCGATCGATGATCCCGTGGACCTGCACCGCCACCTCCTTGAGCACCTCCTCGGCCGTGGCGGTCGAGGACGGCGAGGCCGCCCGCGAGATCGCCTGGCGCAGCGCCCGGTCGAGGTCCCGCTGGTACTCCCCCGCCACCACGAAGGCGGGGGCGAGGCCGGTGTCCGGGTCGGGCAGCAGCCCCTGTCGCAGCCAGGCTCCCCAGTCCTCGAAGCGCTCGGCCGGCATCGCCGGCACCAGGACCTCGTCCCCCTCGCGGATGCCGCGGGTGCGCTCGAAGTCCGGGCTGCGCACCACGGACAGCCTCGCCGGCGGCGCCACGCGCAGGGTGTCCCAGTAGCGCAGCGACTGGGCCTCGCTGGTCATCCAGCGCACCATCTCCCAGGCCAGGTCCTTGTCCTCGGCGTGGACGGAGACGGCCCACAACACCGAGGTCCCGATCGACGCCCGCCGCTCGTGACCCGGCAGCGGTGCGATGGCGAAGTCCAGGTCCGGGCTGGCGAGCTGCAGGGCCGGCGCCCGCCAGGAGCCGTCGAGCAGCATCGCCGTGCGACCGCTGGCGAAGACCTTGTCGGGGCCGGTGGCGCTGTGGCTGCTGGAGGTCGCCCGCACCGAAGGCGTGTGGGAGAGCAGCGACAGCATGAAGCGCAGGGCCTCGGCACCCGCCTCGGACGCCACCAGGGTGCGGGCGCCTGTGTCATCCCAGGCACGGCCTCCAGCCTGGGCGAGGAAGGCGTGGAAGTGGCGCGCATGCAGGGCGAAGTCGAGGCCGTGCTGGACGACGCGGCCGTCCGCATCCCGCAGGGTGAGTCGCTCGGCCACCTCCGCCAGGGTCTCCCAGGTCCAGTCCTCGGACGGCAGCGGCACCGGGTCGTCCGGGTGGGCCTCGTTGAAGGCCTCGAAGAGGGTGCGGTTCCAGTAGAGGCCGTTGAGGTTGTGGTCCGAGGGCAGGGCGTAGCGGTGGCCGTCGACCTGGAGCGCCTCCCAGACCGAGGGCGGGAAGTCCGCCTGGACCGACGCCGACAGCCCCAGCAGGGGGTCGTCCAGCCAGCCGTCGATCGGCTCCAGCAGGCCGCGCTGGACCATGCCCCGGTAGTTGTTCAGGGTCAGCCGCATCACGTCGGCGCCCGTGCCCCGCAGGTGCCAGGCGTAGTACTTCTGGTTGACGTCCGGGTAGCGGTCGTAGCGCACCTCGAGGCCCGGGTGGAGGGTCTCGAAGTCTCGGGCGTAGCCGTCTTCGAACAGGCGGTCCTCGAAGGGCATGCCCCACACCACGAAGTGGAATCGCTCGCCGGTGGACCCGGTCCAGAGGGGCCCCCCCACCAGCGCCGAGGTCACCGTGGCGATGACCAGCACGAGGGCGGTGCTGGTGCGCATCAGCCCTTCACCCCGGTCAGGGCCAGCCCGCGCATGAACTGGCGGCTGAAGAGCAGGAAGACCGCCACGTTGGGCAGGGTGATGATCGTCAGCGCCGCCATCTGCACCGCCCAGGAGGACACGTACTCCCCCGAAGCCAGGGCGTTCACAGCCAGCGGCAGCGTGAAGTGCTCGGTGGAGTCGATCACCACCAGGGGCCAGAAGAAGGCGTTCCAGGAGCCCATGAAGGTGAAGATCGCCAGCGCGGCCAGCGCCGGCGTGATCGACGGACGCACCACGTGCCAGAACAGCTCGAAGTCCGTGAAGCCGTCGATGCGCCCGGCGTCGAGCAGGCTCTGGGGCACCGAGAGGCAGGCCTGCCGCAGGTAGAAGATCCCGAAGGCGCTCGCCAGCCCGGGCACGATGAGGCCGAAGAGGTTGTCGACGTAGCCGAGCCAGGCACAGATCAGGTAGGCGAAGAGGAAGCTCACCTGGGCCGGCAGCATCATCGTGCTGAGCACGAGGCCGAAGGCGAGGTCCCGTCCCCGGAACCTCAGGCGGGCGAAGGCGAAGCCGGCCAGGGCGTTGTGGGTCAGGGCGAGCACGGTCAGCGTCAGCGAGACCACCAGGCTGTTGCCGTAGAACTCGGCGAGGTGGGCGTGGTCCCAGGCCGAGAGGTAGTTGGTCCAGGCCCACTCCCAGGGGGCGCCCTCCGGCAGGAGCCGGAGCTCCGAGGCCAGGATCTGCCCGTCGGTCTTCAGGGAGGTCGAGACCATCCAGGCGAAGGGAGCCACAAAAGACAGGGACGCCGCCCAGACCAGGACGTGGACAGGGAGGCGGACCCACAGGGACGGGCGGGTGTTCATGCCCGGGTCTCCCGCCGGCGGAACCAGCGGAGCTGGACCACCGTCACCACCGCGCTGAGGACGAGGACCCCGACGCCGATCGTGGCGGCGTAGCCGAGGCGGTTGTTGGCGAACTCCTCGTAGAGCTGCACGTTGAGCACGGTGGTCCAGCTCCCGCCGCCGCCGGTCATCACGTAGACGAGGTCGAAGACCTGGAGGGCGCCGATGGCCCCGGTGATGAGCAGGAAGGCCGTCATCGGCCTCACCGCGGGCCAGGTCACGTAGCGGGTCGCGTGCCACGCTCCGCCCCCGTCCAGCGCCAGGGCCTCGTACTGGGAGCGGGGCACCTGGCCCAGGGCCGCCAGGTAGAGCACCATGCAGAAGCCGACGTTGCGCCAGACGTGGATGCCCACCAGGGCGCCGAGCGCCCAGGGGCTGTCGCCGAGCCACAGGGGCGGCTCGCCGGCGAACAGGATGCGATCGAGGTGGCTGACGGACAGCGCCGCGTTCAGCAGCCCCGACTGGGCGTCCAGCACCCAGCTCCACAAGAACCCGATGGCCACGACCGAGATCACCACCGGCAGGAAGACGACCGTGCGGCAGAAGACCCGGCCACGGAACCAGGGCGCGCTGAGCGCCACCGCCAGGGCGAAGCCCCCGAGGACCTGAAGCGGCACGGCCCCGACCGCAAACAGCAGGCTGTTGCGCACCGCGTCCCGCAGGAGCGGGTCCTCGCCCAGGGCGGCGCCGTAGTTGGCCAGGCCGACGAAGCGCAGCCCGCTCGACGCGCTGAGCTCGAAGAAGCTCAGCACCACCCCGGCGGCGGCCGGCAGGGCGCTGAACAGCACGATGACCGCCAGGGGGAAGGCGACGAAGGCCCAGGCGCGGTGGGAGCGATCCACGGGGCGATCATAGGGTCCCGGAGACGAAGGCCCTCCTGGCATCATGGGGCCCGCGGAGGGTGCTTGGCCGAGGTCGTGCTCGAAGAGGTGGGCAAGACCTACGCCGGGCCTCCACCCGTGAGGGCGGTGGTCGGGGTCGACCTCCGGATCGCGGAGGGTGAGTTCGTGGTGCTGGTCGGCCCCTCCGGCTGCGGCAAGAGCACGCTGCTGCGCATGGTGGCCGGCCTGGAGACCGTGACCGAGGGCACCGTGCGCATCGGGGACCGGGTGGTCAACGACGTGCCCCCGCGGGACCGGGACGTGGCGATGGTCTTCCAGGACTACGCCCTCTACCCCCACCTCACGGTGCGCCGGAACATGAGCCTGGGGCTGGAGCTGCGCCGCACCGACAAGGCCGAGATCGCCGAGCGGGTCGGCGAGGCCGCCGCCCTGCTGGACCTGGAGCCGCTGCTCGATCGCAGGCCCGGTCAGCTCTCCGGGGGACAGCGACAGCGCGTGGCCGTGGGGCGGGCCATCGTGCGCAAGCCCGCCTGCTTCCTCTTCGACGAGCCCCTGTCCAACCTCGACGCCCGGCTGCGGCTGCAGCTCCGAGCCGAGCTCAAGGCCCTGCACCTCCGACTGGGCATCACCTCGCTGTACGTGACCCACGACCAGGAGGAGGCCATGACCCTCGGGAGCCGCATCGTGGTGCTCGACGGGGGGCAGGTGCAGCAGGTCGGCACCCCGCTGGAGGTCTATCGAGAGCCCGCGAACCGCTTCGTCGCCGGCTTCGTCGGCACCCCGCCGATGAACTTCGTCGAGGGGATCCTCGTGACCGGGCCGTCGTTCACCGGCGGCGGGCTGGAGCTCTCCCTGGATCCCGAGCGCGTGGCCGGACGCACGGAAGGGAGCCGGCTGACCATCGGGATCCGACCCGAGGCCATGCGCGAGCAACCGGGGCCGGACAGCACGCCGCTGTCCCTCGAGGTCCGGGTCACCGAGCCCCTCGGGGACCGCATGGACCTGTTGCTCTCCTCCGAGGGGGGGGCGTCCCTGGTGGCTCGTGTCGAGGCCTCGGAGGGCTATCGGCCAGGGAGAACGGCGACTCTGCACGTACGGCCCACGGACGTCCACGTCTTCGAGTCCGCCTGAGGGCGAAGCGCACCTCCCCGGCCCCAGCCCCGCACCCCACGCGCGAGGTCCGCGGCGCGCGCAAATCATTCGGCTGACGCCGTTTGTGCTACATGCTCTGTGGGGGCTACGCTACAGCGCTCTGTGGGATTTCACCCACTGCGGTCCCCCGAAGCCCCAGGTGAGCGGTGGAGTCCCTGGCACGGCTCTTGCTCTCCCAACGGGTGGAACACCACACCAGGACTCGTGCCGGCAGCAGCGAAGGCTCTTGCAGCGGGGGAGCGAAACCCTCGGCACCTGGAGAACCAGAACCCACCAGGAGGAATTGAAAATGCTTCGGCTCTTGATCGCATTGGCTCCGCTGTTGCTGTTCGGCTGCGAGGGGCCCGAGGGGCCGCAGGGCGACCAGGGTCCCCAGGGGGAGCCCGGCGCGGACGGCGCAGACGGCGAAGACGGCGCGGACGGCGCGGACGGCGCGGATGGCGAGGACGGCGCGGACGGCGAGGACGGTGAAGCGGCCTCGGTCGGCTACGCCGGCTCCGAGACGTGCGGCACCTGTCATGCCGAGAACTACAACGGCTGGGTGAACTCCGCCCACCCGTACAAGGTCGTCCCCGTGGACGAGGTGCTCGATGGCACCGGCTACCCGACGTGGGTCCAGGACCTGCAGGGCGAGGCCAACGCCATGGACTCCGACTTCTTCACCGACAACCCCGGTGGCGTCACCATCAACGCCGACACCTTCCCCAACGGCGGCTTCGACGACGTCACCTACGTCATCGGCGGCTACGGCTGGAAGGCCCGCTTCATGGGGCTCGACGGCTACATCATCACCGGACAGGTCGAGACGGACTACGTCCAGTACAACCTGCCCTACGAGGCCTCCGTCTGGGGTCCCTCGGCCTACGACGACGTCGAGGCGAGCAGCGCCACCTACCACACCGCGGAGCTGAAGCCCTACACCTGCGGCACCTGCCACACCACGGGCTGGATCCCCGATGACGACGCCGACGAGGACGGCGACCTGAGCGACAACCAGGACGGTCTCGAGGGCATCCACGGCACGTGGGTCGAGCCCGGCGTCGGCTGCGAGGCCTGCCACGGTCCGTCGGCCGGTCACGCCGACAACCCGTACGAGGTCACCACCAGCAGCCTCGCCCGCGATAGCTGCGGGGACTGCCACGTCCGCGACTACGTCTACACCCTCGACACCAAGGGTGGCTTCATCAAGCACCACGAGCAGTACGAGGAGCTGGTGGTCTCCAAGCACTACGCCATCGGCTGCGACGGCTGCCACAACGCCCACAACCCGGTCCGCTGGGCCGAGGAGTGGGAGGCCATCGACGGCGGCAGCACCGATCCCAACCCGGACTACACGAACCGGTCGGGCATCCGGACCAACTGCGAGAGCTGCCACTTCACGCAGACCCTGGCCTATGACGAGTGGGCGACAGGCGACTACGCCTCGATGGCCAGCGCCTTGTGCGAGGACTGCCACATGCCCGGTGCCGCCAAGTCGGCGGTCAAGGCCGGCACCTACCACGCGGATGTCGCCAGCCACCTCATCGGCATCAACGCCGACGTGGACCCGTGGGCCAACCCCGAGCTGAGCACGGCGGGCGCCAACCCCGGCAACCCGTACATCAGCCTGGACTGGACCTGCGGTGGCTGCCACAGCGACACCGTCGAAGGGACCGACGCCGACAACCCGGACTTCTACACCTGGGCCATCGACGCGATCACCGGCAACGGCGGTGTGCACGGGGGCTACTGACCCGCATCCCCGCTGACGAGGCGGCCGGTTCCCCTCTCGGGGGGGGCCGGCCGCCGTTGCTTCGAGGCAGGGCGGCGGGTGGTGCGAGGCCGCTACCCGCTGTCCTCCCCGCTGTCATCCGGCACCGTGCCGGTGTCCTCCTCGCCGAACTGGCCCTCGGGCGTCACGTCGCCGCACGACGCGGCACCGACGGCCATGGCCAGGGCCAACAGCCAGTACCACCAGGACGTCCGCCTCATCGCTCCTCCCAGCCTGCCCGGCCGCTCCCATCATGCCCGAGGAGGCGGTAGGTTGGCGAATGCCCGACACGCAGGTGCTGACCACGGAGCTCATCCGCGCCCTGCGCGGGAGGCGGTCGCAGACCGCCCTGAGCCGACGTCTGCGCTACCGGAGCAACGTGGTCTATCTCTGGGAGAGCGGTCGACGGGCCCCCACGCCGGCCTCGTTCTTCTGGGTCGCGCACCGCACGGGTCGGGAGGTGGAGGCCGCCCTCGACCGCTTCCTGCCCGAGCGCTCCCACGACCGGGGCGACCCCTGGACCCTGCCCGGCGCCGCCGGCGTGCTCCAGGACCTCCGCGGGCAGCACACCGCGGCCGAGCTGGCCCGACACCTCGGGTGCAGTCGCCACTCGGTGGCCCGCTGGCTGCGAGCCGAGACCGAGGCCCGGCTGCCGGACTTCCTCGACCTCGTCCAGTACTGCACGTCGGGCCTGCTGGACTTCGTCGCGCTGTGGGTGGACCCGGAGGAGCTGCCCAGCGTCGCGGAGGAGTGGCGGCGGCTCCAGGCCGCCCGGGAGCTGGTCCGGGAGCAACCGTGGGCCCCAGCGATCCTGCTCGCCACGGAGCTGTCGGCCTACCGGGCGCTGGAGCGGCACGAGCCCGGCTGGATCGCCCGGCGGATAGGCCTGGCTCCGGAGATCGAGGCGCGCTGCATCGAGCTGCTGGCCGCAGCCGGGCAGCTCGAGCGGCGGCGGGGGCTGTGGCAGTGGGTGGAGGTCCAGTCCGTCGACACCCGCACGCCGGAGCGCAAGCTCGACCTCAAGCGCTGGTGGGCCTCGGTGGGGCTGGACCGCATCGGGGAGCGTGCCGAGGGCCTGCACTCCTGGAACCTCTTCACGGTGTCCGGCGCCGACTTCGAGCGCATCCAGGCGCTCCAGCGCCAGTACTACCGCGCCGTGCGCCAGGTGGTGGAGGAGTCCGCGAGCAAGGAACGCCTGGTGCTGGCGAACCTCCAGCTCGTGGCGCTGGACTCTGGGGAGCAGGAGTAGGGGCGCCGATCACGGGCCCGGTGGCAGCCGCTCCAGGAAGTCCTCGACGAAGTCCTCGCGGTTCTCCTCGCGGTCTGCGAGGTCCCCCTCCAGCTCGGCCAGGCGCTCCCGCATCTGCTCGATGCGCATCCGCTGCATCTCGCTCCGCAGGTCGAACATCTGCCCGATCAGGGCCTCCAGGTCCCCCTGGATCCGGCGGGCCTCCTTGTCCGACTCCGCGTGTTGCAGGGCCAGCGCCCGGGCCCGGATCTGGGCCTCGACGGCCTTCATGTCGGCCTCGATCTGCATCACCCGAGGATTGGCCCGCATCTCCTGGAAGTGACGGGCGGCCTCCTCGAGGGATCGGCGGTAGGCCTGGGGATTGCGGTCCCGCAGCTCGAGGAGCTTCTCGTAGCGGCACTCGTCCTGCTGGCGGACCTGCTCGAGGAGCTGACGCTCGCGGTCCGGAGGGGGCGGGCCATCCTGGGCGAAGGCGACGGGCGCGAAGAGCCCAGCGGCGAGCAGCATCGGGAGAAGGCGCATCACAGCTCCATGTCGAAGAGGAGGAGGTCCAGCTCGCCGGCCAGCAGGTCCAGCTCGGCGTCGAAGGGGTCGGTGAGGTCGATCGGAGTGCTGGCCAGGGCGAGGCCCGTGTCCACCGAAGGGGGTGGCGCACCGGGCAGCCCCACGCTGAGCAGCACCCCGGCGGCGAGCGCGAGGCCCAGGCCACCGAGCACCCAGCCCCGACGTCGTGTGGGTGGTCCGAGATCCTCGAAGGCCGGGGCCACCGCGTCGACGGTCGCGGCGTGCTCGGCCAGGCTCTGCTGGCAGTCCCCGCAGCCGGCGAGGTGGTCGGCGTAGCCCGGTGGGGCCTCCCCGAAGAGGTGCAGCAGCACCGTGGTCTCGGCGTGTTCGCAGCGGCTCATGCGCTCGCTCCTTCGATCCCCCGGGCCACCAGCTCTGCGCGGAGGCGCTTCAGCCCCCGGTGCATGCGGCCCAGGACCGTGTTCAGTGGCGCCTGCTGGCGCTCCGCGATCTCGGTGAACTTGAGGCCCTGGGAGAGACGCAGCCGCAGGACTTCGGCGACATCCGGGTTCAGCTCGGCCAGCGCCGCCTCGACGGCCAGGACCAGCTCCCTCTGGGTCGCCGCCGCGTCGGACCGGGCGGAGGATCCCACCGGCGGGAGGTCCGGCACACTGACCAGCTCCGGTCGCGCACCCACCCGCCGACGATGATCCCTCACCAGGTTTCGGGCGATCGTGAACAGCCAGGCCCGGAAGCGCCCGTCGTCTGGGAACTCCGCCCGCTGGTCGAGGCCCCGGGCCACCCGGGTCCAGAGCTCCTGGTGCAGCTCCTCGGCCTCCGACGGCACGCGGGATCGGAAGAACCCCAGCAGCGGGCTGCGGTGGCGGGCCACGAGGTCCGCGAAGGCCCGGCCATCTCCGGTGCGGTGGGCAGCGATCAGCGCAATGTCGGTCATGCTCGCTGGATCCAAACGCACCGGCTCCCGGTCTATTGTCCCGGCCTGCCCAGGATCCGCTCCAGGTCGGCTCGGACCCGCCTCACCGCCCGCGCCAGATCGAGCTGGCCCTGCGCACGGAGGAGGTTGTGCTCGCCCCAGGTCGGGGCCACCGCGGGGTCCCAGCCGAAGTAGGACTCCGCCAGGGCGTCGGCGCAGAACCTCGCCGAGAGCTCCAGGCAGATCCGCTCGATCCCGCCGGGCAGCGCCTCGAGGTCCTCGGCAGGGAGGGGATGGACGGCGAGGTAGCCGCGGGCGGAGGCTTCGAAGAGGGCCAGGTCGAAGGCGGCCTCCGGGTGGTCCTCGGTCGCCGCGTTGCACCAGCTCCGCCAGGCATCTCCCAGCTCGAGGTCCACCGGGAGCCAGCCCAGGGTGTCGAGATCGAGCAGGCAGAGCCCTCCCCCCTGCGCATCGAAGCGCAGGTTGGAGACCTTCAGATCTCCGTGGGCCAGGCGCTCCGGACCCTCCAGTCGCCCCTTCCAGGACCCGAAGCGGGCCAGGATCTCGTCGGCGACAGGCGCCACGCGCTCCCACAGCCGGTGGTCCCGGTGAACCTCGAGGGCTGCAGAGAGCCGCCGGAGGTGGGCCTCCGTGTCGTGCACCCCGGCGCGAGAGAAGGCGAAGGTGTGGTCCAGGTCGTCCACGGCCCGGTGCCAGCGCCCCACGAGCGCGCCCGCCTCGTGGGCCTGCCGGGTGCTGCCGAGACGGTGCAGGGTGACCCCGGGGACCCAGCTCAGGGCCCGCCAGCAGCGGCCCTGCTCGTCCAGCACCCACAGCCCGCCGTCCCTGACGCGCAGGGGGCGAGGCGTGAGCAGGCCCTTCGCCGCCACGTGCGAGGTGACCGCCTCGATGTCCGCGTTGACCTCCGGCGTGAAGATCGGGTGCAGGCGCTGGAGCACGCCGACCGGCGGCTCCCCGACGCGCCAGGTCGCGTTGATCAGTCCGCCCGTGAGCGGCGCGAGGACCATGCCCGCGAAGTCGGGCCAGAGCGCTGGATCGATCACGCTGGGAGCCTACACCCCGGTCCGCGGGTCAGCTCCCCCCGAGAGAGGGACGAGCGTCTCCTCCCTCGAGGGGGAGCTCCTCTCGTCTCAGCGGATCGGCATCGAAGCGCCGCTGATCGAGTCCGGATCGTGGTCGTACCAGGTGTCGGCGGTCCCGAAGACCCTCGGCAGGGTCAGCGCGATCACCTCGTCGGCGCTCCCGCTGAGCACCTCGGCCGCCGCCATCGGCAGGACCGGGGCCACCACCACGATGCGCTCGGCGCCGAGATCCCGCAGCACGTCCACCAGGGCCTGGAGCTCCTCGTCCGGGGACAGGCCGTCGACCACGAGGATGACCACCCGCCCGGCGGGCGAAGGCACGCCATCCAGGCAGGACCGGGCCCGCTCGGCCCGCTCCACCCGCAGGTGACTGCGGCTCGGGGGCCACCGCATCCGGCGCCCACCAAGACGCTCCCGGAACCGACCGACGTCCCTGGCGAAGACCGCGCTCTCGCCCCCCTCCCACTCCCCCAGGCCGTAGAGGCGCACGTGGAGGGCCTCGGCGATCGGACGACCGACGGCGTGGCCCCCGTCGGGCACGGCCAGCACCATGGGCAGGGCCTGCTGGAAGCGCATGAGCCTCCGGACCAGGAGACGGCCGGCGTGGGTCCGGTCGGGGAAGGGCGTGCTGGCTGACAAGGACCCCGAGGGCGGACGCGGGTGGGAGTCGAACAAGGGACCTCCTGACGTGTCCTCCGATCCTGGGGGATGGGCCTCCTCGATGCACGCCGTGGAGACACAACGGGACAGCCCTGGACTTCGCGGGACGGAGCGGGTGCTCCCGTGGTGGCCGTCCTACACTCGACGACGTGTTGGACGCCCACTGCCACCTGGACGACGAGCGCTTCGACGGCGAGCGTGACGCCGTCATCGAGCGGGCCCGCGCAGCCGGAGTGACGGGCCTGGTGGTCCCAGGCGTCTCCAGCGACCGCTGGCGCCGGCTCCCCGAGCTGCGGCAGCGCTTCCGGGAGGTCCGCATCGGCTTCGGCCTGCACCCGCAGGCCCTCGACGAGATGACACCGGTGCAGGTCACGGCGGCCCTGGCGGACCTGCCGCACTGGCTCGACCAGGAGGGCGCGGTCTGTGTGGGCGAGACCGGGCTGGATCGACGGGCGACTCCGCCCCTGGAGGTGCAGATCGCGCTGACCCGGCGCCACCTGGAGATCGCCGCCGAGCGCGGACTGCCGGTGGTGCTGCACTGCGTCGCGGCCCACGGCGCCCTGATCGAGCTGCTGGAGGCCCACGGACCCCTGGCCGGGATGGTGCACGCCTACTCCGGCAGCCCGGAGCTGGTGGGCCGCTACTGTGCCCTGGGGCTGCACCTGGGGTTCGGGGGGGCGGTGACCTGGCCGGGGGCTGTGCGGCCGCTGGCGGCTCTGCGAGCGGTGCCGCTGGAGCGCCTGCTGCTGGAGACGGACGCGCCCGACCAGACACCGCACCCGGGACGGCGGGGCCGGAACGAGCCGGCGAGGCTGGCGGAGATCGCGGCGGCCGTGGAGCGGATCTTGGGGGACCGGCCGGTGGCGTCGGGGGCGGCGCTGGGGTGGGACTAGCCCGGCACCCGCAGCGTCCACTCCTGGTCCCGGTACAGCTCCTTCCAGCTCTCCGTCGCCTCCTGCAGGTGCGGCTCCCGCTGCCGATCGATGAGCAGGACACAGTCGGCCGCCTCGGACCGGGTCGCCCGGTACTGCTCCCAGGTCGGATCGTCGAAGAGCCACACGCGGACGTCCACCGGCACCGTCCAGCCCCGTCCCAGGCGCCAGCGGACGAGTCCCCCCATGGCGAACGGGACACAGACCTCTCGCGGCGGAGTAGCCCCGGCCAGCGCGTCCAGCGCCTCGACCGGTGCCCGGGCCTCCAGCCAGTTGTCCCCCGCACGGTCCGGTACCGGCGGACCGGCGATCCAGGGTGAGAAGCGCAGCAGCCCGACCGCGACCAGACCCACCGCGAGCACCAGGACCCCACGATGCAGACGCCGGGCCGGGGCGGAGGTCACCGGGCGGATCCAGCCCGCCACCAGGGGCCCGGCGACGAGCCCGAACCAGGCGACGTGACGAATGCCGGTCAGGGCCAGCACCCCCAGCCCGAGCACGGGCAGCCAGTGTCCGAGGGTTGGCCGTCGACGCAGGCCGAGCCAGGCCGCGAGGGCCAGGGCGGGCCAGAGCCGGAGACCGATCGGGTCCAGGCCCGGTCCACCCCACTCGCCGAGGCCCCGCTGGGCGGGCACCAGGCTGTTGGCGGCGACATAGCCGAAGAGCGACAGCCCCCAGGGCGTGCAGAGGCAGCCCGCCAGGGCCGCGGGCAGCTCCCACCGACGACCGGGGCGCAGGCCGGCACAGGCCGCGAGTCCGAGCCCGACCGGGAAGCTCCCGTGCACGTTCGCCCACAGCGCCAGCAGCAGGGCCCACGCCGCCGCCTTGCCGCGACCGCGCCCCTCGCCGAGCAGCAGCGCCACGGCGACCACGCCGAGCGGAAAGGCGAGGGTCTGGGGACGGGCCGCGTGGTTCTGGAGCACCAGCGCCCCGGTCATGAGCGCCCCCAGCGCCGCACCCCGTCCACCCGCACCCCTCCACCCCAGGCCCGCGGCGCCGAAGACGGTGGCGCCGATCGCCGCGCCGTGGACCCCGACCACCAGGGGCCAGCCGCCGACCACGAAGACCCCCCAGATCAGGCGCTGGTAGCCCAGGCTGCCGTTGACGAAGGGCTCGCCCGCGGCCCAGGTCCACGCGTCCACGTCCCACACACCCTCCCGGGCCATCGCCAGGTAGGTGGGCAGGTCCGAGGCCGGCACCGGTGTCGCCAGGGCGACCATCGTGAGCAGGCCGGCACAGAGCACGGCCAGGGCCAGACCCAGGGCGTCGTCCCTCTGGAGTGGGGGCATGGCCGACGCTACCGCGATTCCGGACGCCGTCGGGCGCCCCCACCCTGCGGCGGAGGCGCCCTCAGCGACAGCATGTACGGTCCTCTGCGACTACTGCAGGAAGAGCATCTCCAGGTACTTGGGCAGCGGCCACCGCTCGTCCGCCACGAGGCGCTCGAGGGCATCGACCGCCTCGCGCACGCTCGCCAGCGCCGGCACGACGTGCTCCATGGCGGCGTGGGCCTCGTCGGTGCGCCGGTGGGCCTCGGACAGAGCGGAGTCCAGGGAGAGCCGGGCGTCCTTGAGGTCCTTGACGAGCCGCGTGATGGCCTCGAAGCGCTCCCGCTCGATGCCCGCATCGACCCGCAGGCCACGGGCCTCCAGGTCGAGGACCCGGCCCACCGCATCGGCCAGCACCGTCCGCTCCGCCAGGGCGGCGGGCAGGATGCGGGTGTCGACCAGGTCGCGCACCAGGTCGGCCTCGATCGCCACGGTGGTGGCGTACTGCTCGGTCCGGACGTTGTAGCGGGCCGCGACCTCGGCAGCGCTCAGCACGCCGTGCTTCACGAACAGGGCGATGTTGCGGTCGTCGCGCAGCTCGTCGAGGGCCTCGGGGGCGGAGCGCAGGTTCTTGAGCCCGCGCCGCTCGGCCTCGTGCACCCACTCGTCGCTGTAGTTGTTGCCTTCGAAGCGGGTCGGCGTGGACTCCGACAGGGCCTTGCGCACCGCGGCCAGCACGGCGTCCTCACAGCCTCCCAGCTCCTCGATCCACTCGCAGATCTGGCTCATGCCCTCTGCGACCGCCGTGTTGAGGTAGCAGACCGGGATCGCCGGGGTCTGGCTGGAGCCCACCGCGCGGAACTCGAACTTGTTGCCCGTGAAGGCGAAGGGGCTGGTGCGGTTGCGATCGGTGTTGTCCTTGGTCACCTCGGGCAGCTTGGCGACACCGAGCTCGATCATCGCCTGCTCGGGGTTGTCGGTGACGACCACACCGTCGCGGATGGCGTCGACGATGCGGGTCAGGGTCTCGCCCAGGAAGACGGACATGATGGCCGGCGGCGCCTCGTTGGCACCCAGCCGGAAGTCGTTGCCGTGGTGGGCGACCGAGGCCCGCAGCAGACCGCCGTAGCGGTGCACACCGAGCAGGACGGCGGACAGCACCACCAGGAAGCGGAGGTTGGCGTGAGGGGTCTGGCCCGGCTCCAGGAGGTTGTCGCCCTGGTCGGTGCGCAGGGCCCAGTTGGCGTGCTTGCCGGAGCCGTTGACTTCGGCGTAGGGCTTCTCGTGCAGCAGCACGCGGAAGTCGTGGCGCGCCGCGACCTTGCGCAGCACCTCCATGATCAGGTGGTTGTGGTCCACCGCGACGGAGGCGTCGGTGTAGATCTGGGCCAGCTCGAACTGGCTCGGCGCCACCTCGTTGTGGCGGGTCTTGGCGGGCACGCCGAGCTTGTAGAGCTCGAACTCGACCTCCTGCATGAAGGCCTGGGCCCGGGAGGGGATGGCCCCGAAGTAGTGGTCGTCGAGGCTCTGGCCCTTGGGGGGCTCCGCGCCCATCAGCGTCCGCCCGGCCACGGCCAGGTCGGGCCGCAGGGTGAAGTAGGCCCGGTCCAGCAGGAAGTACTCCTGCTCGCACCCCAGCGTCGGCACGACGTAGTCCACGCCATTGCCGACCTTGGCGAGCAGCCTCACCGCCTGCTTGCTGAGGGCCTCCTGGCTCCGCAGCACCTGGGACTTCTTGTCCAGGACGTGGCCCGTGTAGCTCACGAAGACCGACGGGATGCAGAGGGTCTTGCCGTTGGAGGACTCCATGAGGAACATCGGCGTCGTGGGATCCCAGGCGGTGTAGCCACGGGCCTCGAACGTCGTGCGCATGCCTCCGCTCGGGAAGGAGGAGGCGTCGGGCTCGCTCTGGGTGAGCATCGCCCCGGTGAACTTGTCGATCGGGCGACCGGTGTCGTCGAAGTCCAGGAAGGCGTCGTGCTTCTCGGCCGTCGATCCGGTCATCGGCTGGAACCAGTGACAGAAGTGCGTCGCCCCGCGGCTGATCGCCCAGTCCTTGACCGCCTGCGCCACGGGCTCGGCGATGGACGCGTCCAGCTTCTGACCGTGGGCGATGGCCGACGTGAGCTGGCTCACCACCGTCCGCGGGATCTTCTCTCCCATCTTGGCCAGGGTGAAGGTGTTGATGCCGTAGAAGTCGACGACCCGCTGGACCGGCTGGCCGTCGATCTCCTGCTTGAACTTCCGGGGGGTGCGACCCGTCGCTGCAGCGACGGCGTTGAAGCGGGCAATTGCGGTCATCGATCGGGCTCCGATCTCAAGGGTGGCGGGAGGTCTATTGAAGGGAAGCTCTCGGCATGGAACCAGGACTGTGACATCTGGGTGTCGGGTGCGGAGAGCGACGGAGGGTGGTGATTTCGGGGGAGCGGAGGGAGGTTCTGGAGGGGCGGTGGGGGGCTCGAAGGGGCGACAACGATCCAGGGATCACGGTCTGGGGCGACCCAGGTCTGGACACGTCAATTGTACCGCCCGGGAGGGGCGAGGCGTCTCATCCCCTGCCGAGACTTGCGGGCGACGGGTGACGTGCTATCGTCCGTGCAACTAGGGCAATCCTGGAGGAGGAGACATGTCCCGACTGCTTGCCGTGTTCCTGATGCTGTGTCCCGTGCTCGTCCTGCAGCCCGGCTGCAACGACGACTGTGCCGAAGGCTATGTCATGGCCTCGGACGGCAACTGCTACCCCGAGGATGCCTGGGACACCGACGAGACCGACACCGACACGGACACCGACACCGACACCGACACCGACGCCGATGCCGATGCCGATGCCGATGCCGATGCCGATGCCGACGCCGATGCCGAT
>CAZCVP010000058.1:0-37527 GCA_964501915.1 uncultured Enterobacterales bacterium | reverse complement strand
ACTGCGACGACGAGAACGCCGCCGTGAACCCCACGGCGCGCGAGGTCTGCGACGGCCTCGACAACGACTGCGACACCCTGATCGACGACGACGACGACTCCCTGCTCGGCGGCACGGCGTACTTCACCGACGGCGACGGCGACGGCTACGGCGGCGGGGCACGACCGGTCCTGGCCTGCGAGCAGCCGCCCAACACCTCCGAGGAAGCGGGCGACTGCGACGACAGCGACCCGGCGATCCACCCCGATGCCACCGAGGTCTGTGACGGCATCGACAACGACTGCGACACGCTGGCCGACGACGACGACGCCAGCCTGGTCGGGCCCAACAGCTACTACATCGACAGCGACGGGGACGGCTGGGGCGACGACGGAGGCCAGGTCGTGGCCTGCAGCATGCCGTCGAACGCCGTGTCCGGCGGTGGCGACTGCGACGACAGCGACCCCGCGGTCCACCCCGGCGCCACCGAGCTCTGCGAGGGCGTCGACAACGACTGCGACGGCACCACCGACGGCCCCGACGCCGGGGGCACCAACACCTTCTACGCCGACGTCGACCTCGACGGCTTCGGCGACCCGGACAGCACCACCACGGGCTGCGACGTGCCCTCGGGCTACGCCGAGAACGCGAGGGACTGCGACGACAGCGACGCCGACGTGCACCCCGACGCCGTCGACTTCATGAGCGATGGCACCGACGCCGACTGCGACGGCAACGACGGCACCGCCACCACCCTGCCCGGCGGCAGCACCTACATCGACGGCAGCGCCTCCGAGTACGCCGGCTGGTCCGTCGCCGCCTGCGACCTCGACGCCGACGGGATCGACGACGTGATCGTGACCGCACCGGGCTCGGTCTCCTACCAGGGCCGGGTCGGCATCTTCCTCGGCTCGGGCGTCAGCGGCTGGGGCACGACCCTGTCGATGACCGACGCCGACACCCTGATCTCCGGCGGCACCTACAGCTTCCTCGGCTACAACGTGCGCTGTGGCGACCTCGACGCCGACGGCCACCTGGACCTCGTCATCGCCATGGGCGAAGCCCACGCCTCGGGCAGCGGCATCGACAACGACTGGCGCATGCTCTTCTTCTACGGCACCGGCACCGGCTGGCCGGCGAACCTCGACGAGACCGACGCCGACGCCGTGATCTCCCAACCCCTGGAGCAGGGCGACGACGGCGTGCTCTACGGCAACATCGTGGAGCTGGGCGACGTCGACGGCGACGGAGCCGAAGACGTCCTGGTCCTGATGTTCGGCGAAGCCGCGAGCATCACCGGCGGCGAGGCCGTGGTCTTCGCGATGCCCGGGGCCCGCTACGCCGGATCCACGACCCTGGACAGCGAGGCCCTGTGGTCCTGGAGCCCGGGCCACCAGGACACCTTCAACCGCCTGATGGTGCTCGACGACCTCGACGGCAGCGGGGCCGCCGACATCGCCATCTTCGAGCCCGGCTGGAACACGGACACCGGCATCGACGACGGCCGCGCGATGTTCCTGAGCGACGCCGGCACGCAGGGCGACCACGACCTCGAGGCCACCGCGCGCCTGTCGCTGCAGGGCCACCAGCTCGCGCTCTACTACGGCCTCACCGGCGTGTCCGGTGACTTCACGGGCGACGGCCTGGTGGACCTGGTGGTCAGCTCCTTCGGCGACGAGACCGGCGCCTGGTCCTTCCCGGGGGCGATGTACGCCTACGATGACGCCGCGTCGCTGGGCGGCCTGGCCCTCTGGGGGAGCGACGAGGCCTCCGGCCTGGTCCTGGGCACCCAGGACGTCGGCTACCTGGGCTACGTGATGGCGCCCGCCGGTGACGCCGACGGCGATGGCGCCGAAGACCTGCTCAGCATCGAGTACTACGGCGGGGCCAGCCAGGGGGGTGTGGCCTGGCTCGTGAGCGGCGCCCGCATGACGGGAACCCTGGACATCGAGGACGCCGCCCTGCTCGCCTGGGAGGGTCGGGTCCTCGACCAGCCCCTGGGACGGGAGATCGCCGTGGCGAACCTGGACGGCGACGGCCTGCCCGACCTGGTGCTCGGAGCGCCCTACGCGGACAGCGACCAGGGGAGGGTCTACCTGGTGCTGTCTTCGGAGTGGTAGGTCGGCGAGTCAGCTCCGAGGGCCCTTCTTCTTGGGCTCCAGGGCGGGGATCCCGATCTCGATCTTGCGGCCCGCCACCTCGAGGATGATCCAGTCGTCGTAGACCTGCGGCACGTAGTGGCCGTCCTTGACGATCGGCCTGCCGTTGCTGTCGACCTGCAGCAGCGCCTTGCTGTCCTCGGTGGCCGTCTTGCCCTCCACGTGCTCCGAGTAGCCCTTCACGCTGAAGCTGAAGAGCTTCTTGACGGCGACGCCGTTGATCGAGGTGAGGCCGTTCTCCGAGATGCCCAGGGTGAGCCTGTCCTGCACGATGAGGGTGTGGCCGCCGCCGCTCACCGTCTCGGTCCGGGTGCTGTTCACGTTGTAGGGGTCGCGGCTCGAGGTCGAGCTGACGGCCACGCTCGTGGTCTTGGGCAGCTTGATCTTCTTGGAGCTCTTGCGCCCGAAGTCCAGCTCGACCGTGAGGTTCTCGCCATCGCTCGTGATCTGGACGAGGTCGGCGACGGGGAGGAAGGGCAGGCTGACGCCGTACTTGGCCAGGGCCTGGCGGACCACGTCGCCGGGCAGGGTGCGGGCCTTGCCGTCGGCGAGCAGGGCGAAGAAGTCGTTGAGCGTGGCCCCTCTCTGGGCCAGGGCCTCGAAGGCGGCCTCGAGGTCGGCCAGGGTCAGGGTGCCGGCCGGCAGCGACGCCTTGGCGGGGGCCGCCTTGGGCGCAGGCTTGAAGCGGACCGGCTTGACGGCCAGCGCGGCCGCGGTGTCGGCGACGACGGGAACGGGCTTGTTGCCGCAGTCGTCCTGGGCGACAGCCGACTGCAGTGCCAACAGGGTCAACAGCGTGAGCATGGCCGCCTCGGGGTGACGACCCCTGGACATGCAGGATTCGTTCCAGCCGCGAGACGGCCCAGTCGGCGCCGGCGGACGTCCGTGCCGGGGCACGCGCACCCCGATCGAGGACACCGATGTCGCACGCGCGCCGGGCGGCGGCTATGGGCGGCCCATGGCACACCCGGACCTGCAGTCCTTCGTCGCCGCCCTCCGCCGCGAAGGCCGGCTCGTCGAGATCGAGACCCCCTGCGACCCGGTGCTGGAGATCCCCGAGATCCACCGCAGGACCATCGCCGCCGGGGGCCCGGCGCTGCTGTTCAAGAACCCCCTCGGCGGGTCCTTTCCCGTGGTCACCAACCTCTTCGGAACCGCGGACCGCGTCGAGCAGGCCTTCGGGACCCGGCCCACGGAGTTCGTGCGCCGAGCCATCGACCTCGCCACCGCGGCGGAGCCGCCCGGCCTGGGCACCCTCTGGCGGAACCGGGACCTGGTCGCGCAGGGCCTGCGGGTCGGCATGAAGCGCCGGGCCCGCGGCCTGGTCACCGAGGTCGTCGACGCCCCTCCGGGCCTCGACCGCCTGCCGATGCTCACCTGCTGGGCCAAGGACGGCGGCGGCTTCATCACCCTGCCGCTGGTCTACACCGAGCACCCGGATCACGGCGGCCACAACCTCGGCATGTACCGCATCCAGCGCTTCGACGACCGCACGGTCGGCATGCACATGCAGATCCACCGGGGCGGCGGCAACCACTACCACCTCGCCGAACAGGCCGGCCAGAGCCTGCCGATGACGGTCTTCGTCGGTGGACCGCCGGCGCTGATCCTGAGCGCGGTGGCGCCGCTGCCGGAGAACGTGCCCGAGCTGCTGCTGGCGAGCCTGCTGCTGGGCGGCAAGCTGCCGCGCTGCGACAACCCCGCCGGCCCCCACCCGCTGGTGGCCACCGCCGAGTTCGCCCTGGTGGGCGTCGTGCCTCCCCACGAGCGCCGGCCGGAGGGTCCCTTCGGCGACCACTACGGCTACTACAGCCTGGAGCATCCCTACCCGGTGATGCACGTCGAGGCGCTCTGCCGCCGCAAGGACCCGATCTTCCCCGCCACGGTGGTCGGCAAGCCGCGCCAGGAGGACGTCTACCTGGGCGACTACCTGCAGAGGCTGCTCTCGCCGCTGTTCCCGGTGGTGATGCCCTCGGTGGCGTCGCTGTGGACCTATGGCGAGACCGGGTACCACAGCCTCGCCGGCGTGGTGACCAGGGAGCGCTACCACCGGGAGGCGATGGTCACGGCGTTCCGGGTCCTCGGCGAAGGCCAGCTCTCGCTGACCAAGTTCCTGGTGATGACCGACGAGCCCGTGGACCTCGCCGACTTCCCCGCCACCCTGGAGGCCGTACTGGCCCGGTTTGCGCCGGAGACGGACCTCTACGTGTTCTCGAACCTGTCGATGGACACCCTGGACTACGCCGGGCCGACGGTGAACGAGGGCTCCAAGGGCGTGATGCTCGGCGTGGGCGACCCGATCCGCGAGCTGCCCCGAGCCTTCCGGGGCGAGCTGCCCCAGGGGGTCAGCGAGCCCCGCGTCTTCTGCGGCGGCTGCCTGGTGCTCCAGGCCAGCGCCTACGCCGAGGACCCCGCGCTGCCCGAGCGGGTGGTGGCCGCTGCGGCGATCGAGGGTGCCGCCCTGGCAGCGTGGCCCTTGATCGTGCTCGTCGACGACTCCGCGGTCGCCACCCGCACCACGGCACGGTTCCTGTGGACCGCCTTCACCCGCTTCGAGCCCGCCGCCGACCTGCACGCCCGCACCCGCATCCAGCGGCACCACATCGTGCACGAGGGTCCGATCGTGCTCGACGCCCGCATGAAGCCGACCTACCCCGAAGAGCTCTTCTGCGACCCGGAGACGGCCTCGAAGGTGGACCGGCGCTGGTCGGAGTACTTCCCCGAGGGCGGCGTCGAGATGGGCGACTCGGACGTGGCCGACCTGGGGTAGGGCCCACCCGCCGGGGCGCCGAAGAGCGCCAGCAGCGACGGCAGCACGAACAGATCGCTGATCATGGCCACGAAGATCACCGAAGCACCGAGCATGCCGAGGACCTGCATGGTCGGGAAGGACGAGGTCACGTTGGCCAGGAAGCCCGAGCAGAGGATGATCGAGGTGATGAGCACGGGGCGGCCGGTGTGCATCACCGCGGATCGGATGGCGTCCCGGTGGACCAGGCCCCCGTCTCGATCCTCCGTGTAGCGGGCCATCATGTGGATGGTGTCGTCGACCGCGATGCCCAGGGCGATGGTGAACACGACGGCCGGGGTCGGATCGAGCACCCAGCCCATGGCCCCCATGAGGCCGTAGCCCACGACCAGGGGCAGCATGTTCGGCACCACGCAGAGCAGGGCGAGGCGCACGTCGCGCAGCAGCACCAGGATGGTCAGGCTCACGAAGACGAAGGCCAGGCTGAGGCTGGTGCGCAGGTCCAGGGTGATGGCGTTGATGCCGCGGTAGGCGACCCAGGGCGTGCCGGTGAGGCTGAAGGTCGCCGACGTGTCCACGCTGGCGAGGTGACGGGTGAAGATCTCCCGGACCTGCTCGCAGAGGTCGACGAAGCCGTTGGCCCCCACGTCCTTGGTCCGCAGCACCAGTCGGGCCCGGCCATAGCTCTCGGTGTCGAGGATGGTCTCCACCCCGTCGCTGCCCTCGACGAGGCTGAGGAACTGCTCCACGGCGCCGTCGGCCATCGGGATCGAGCGGGTGCCCGTGGCCGCCTGGTGCAGCGTCGCCACCAGGGTGGCGGGCCCCCCCACGGCCCGCACGGCCTCCAGCGCCACCGCTTCGTCCCCGGCCGCGAGCAGCCCACGCAGCAGCTCCGGCTCGAGCAGGCTGCCCTCCTCGCCCTGCAGATCGAGCTCGATCCCGAGCATGCCCCCGAGGTGCTCGTCGACCATGCGGCTGGCCACCGTGGTCTCGTGGTCGGCGGGCAACGAGGCGGTCAGCGAGTTGTCCACCACCACCCGGGTCCCGAAGCCCACGGCCAGGATCAGCACGCCCGCCGTCAGCGCCAGCACCACCCAGGGGCGGGTCAGGCTGATCTCGGCGCAGCCTCGGAGCAGCCGCTGCATGCGTCCGCTCTCCACGACCTCCGGGATGGCGGCCCGGGTCCGACCCAGCACCAGGGGGATGACCAGCAGCACGGCCCCGTAGGCGAAGAGCACACCGATCGCTGCGTAGACACCGAAGGACCGGAGGATGGGCATCCTGGCCGAGACCAGCGACACGAAGCCCACCGAGGTCGTGAGGGTCGTGAGCAGGCAAGCCAGCCCGATGGTGGCGACGGCCCGGTGGACCGCCTGCTGGCGTAGCTCGCGCGACGGCCGCCCGTCGGGCGCGAGCTGGCGCGCTTCGGCGTGGAAGCGGCTGATCATGTGGATCGCGTCGGCCACCGCGATGACGGGGAGCAACGTGAAGTAGCTCTGGTTGAGGATGCCCAGAGCCTCCCCGGTGAAGCCCATGGTGCCGAAGACCATCAGGGGCGGCACCATCGCGGCGAGCCCGGCCGCGATGAGCGCGTGCAGCCGGCGGTAGAGGAGGAACAGCACGACGCCCATGACGGTGGCCGTCAGGGGGACGGAGACCATCTGGTCCTCGAAGATCACGTCGAAGAAGTCGGACCGCACGACGGGGATGCCCGCCGTGGCGACCTGGACACCGGCCGGCGGTGGGACCTCGGCCAGGGCGGCCCGAAGCGCCGTGATGCGGGGCTTGAGCTGCTGGGGGTCGTCGGGGTTCCCGGTCAGGGTCGCTGCCACCGACATGACCCGGCCGTCCGCAGAGACCAGGTGCGGGGCGAGCAGGGGGCTGGAGAGCACACGCTCCCGCCAGGCGACCAGCTCCTCGGGCGAACCTCTGGGGAGCGTGGCCAGGGCCGGTTCCAGGTCCAGCAGCCCCGGCGCAGGCCCGAGGAGCGGCGGTGTCGTCGCCAGGGAGAACACCCCCTCGATGGCCTCGGTCTCGGACGCCAGCCGCTCCGACAGCTCGGCGATCCAGTCCAGCCGCTCGGCCCGGAACATGTCCGAATCGGTGGCCTCGGCCACCACCATCACCACGCCCACGTCCTGGCCCCAGACCTCCATGAAGGCGTCGAGGGCGACCTTCTCCTCGTCCCCGGCGCTGAAGAACGAGATGAGGCTGAAGTCGGTCTGGAGCCTGGTCCCGCCGGCGATGGTGGCGAGGATGATGCCCGCCAGCAGCAGGGCGGCGATCCGCTGGTGGGCGAGCAGGGTCCTGGCGAGCCGATCGAACACGGTGGCCTCCGGCTAACGTAGCCCCAGCAGCGCTGGTGGGTGGCTGCAGGCCAACGAGCCGGACCGCCTGGCCCGGCTCGCCGAGCTCGGGCGCCTCAGGGAGTGAGCACGGCCCGGGCCTCGTCCAGGGCCTCGGCCCGCTGCTGGAGCGCCCTCACCAGCTCCGCCGCCGCTGCACGGGCCTCGTCACGCCGGTCGGCCAGCAGCGCGGCCTCCACCTGGCCGAAGCCGTACTCCAGGGTGGTGGCCTCGGTCCAGCCGATGTGCGACCGGACCAGGGGCTCGAGCTCGGGCTCGAAGGACCCCTGGTAGACCGCCCGGCACAGCTCGGCGGCCGACGACGACGACGACCGGGCCAGGGCCTCCTCCAGCCCGGCCTCCACGGTCAGCACCCGGTCCCGCCACATGCCGGTGGTGTAGACAGACGCCGCTGCCGCCTCGACGGGGGCGGGAGCGGGGGGTTCCGAGACGCCACAGGCCCAGATCCAGGCGGCGATCCACACCTCTTCACCTCCACGGACCCGCTCCGGCCCGACCCTGACTCCCCCCTTAGCCGCCCCGGGACCGACCTGACGCGCCGACCAGGATCACGGACCAGAGGGAGTGACGCACCACGATCGACCTCCTGATTCCGCAGGATCACCCCACAGATGTCGCCCCCGGCGAAAAAAAAAATGGGGCGAAAGCCACAGGCGAGACGCGCATCGAACTGCGCCTGGATTGGCCTGCCAGGCCGATCTACGGACCCCCACCGGCCCGACTGGAGACCAGTCCCCCTTCTCTGAATTCGGCGTCAAGTGCAGAAAAATCGACAACAGGGCTTGCGTGGCACGATCCCCCCTCTGGTAGCCTCTTGACGAAGCCAACAAGTAACCGAGCAGTCGCTCGATCCGGAGGATCTCATGGCTGGTGAGAAGAAGTACTTCGTGCTCCAGGAAGGCGGAGCGGATTCCGCGCACGTGTTCGCGTCCCGGCAGGCCCGCGGCGCCGCGCTGAAGGCCGCCACGCGCGGTCACACCGACATCAAGCTCCGTGAGCGTGGCACCAACCGTGTCCATGTCTTCCAGGGCTGGCGTGAGCAGGTCGCCGCGCCCAAGAACGCGCCGAGCTGGCTCGGCGACAAGGTCTGGCGCAGCAACGTGAAGAAGCTCGCGATCGAGAAGGTCTAGAACCCCCTCGAGGGCGCCCCATCCCGGCGCCCTCCAGCCGACAGGACCACCCGCTCGCGGGATGGTCCTGTTCTGGTTTTGGGCCACGCACCACGGCCGCAGCGCCCCGCGCTCGGCACTCCAGGCTACCCGCGGGCCGCACGGTGCCTACCTGAGGCCTGTACCTGCGACACTACCCGCCGACCGGGGCCACGTGCCGGCTCCCGTCAGGGCGGAACCCGGAGATCCCCGCATGGCGTACGAGAAGTTCACCGTCAAGGCCATCGAGGCCATCGCCGAGGCCCAGCGCATCGCTGGCCGCATGGGCAACCCCGAGGTCCGGCCGGGACACCTGATCCTGTCGATGCTGGAGCAGGAGAAGGGCATCGTGCCCAACCTGCTCCGCCGCATCGGAGCCGACCCCGACGCGATCAAGCGCGACACCGCTCGGGTCGTCGACGGCTACTCCAAGGTCCACGGGGGCACCAAGGCCGGCGTGAGCCGGACCCTGCAGCAGGCCCTCGACCACGCCGAGAAGCTGAGTCGACGCCTCAAGGACACCCACGTCCCCACCGAGCTGCTGCTGGCCGGGGTGGAGAAGGCCAAGGACAAGTCCCGGGACGTGCTGCACGAGCACGGCGTGACCGAGGAGCGCATCACCTCCGCGATCGAGGCGATGCGCGGTGGACGCAACGTGCAGGGCGAAGACGCCGAGTCCAACTACGAGGCCCTGGAGAAGTTCACCAAGGACCTCACGGCCATGGCGGCCGAAGGCAAGATGGATCCGGTCGTGGGGCGCGACGAGGAGATCCGCCGCTGCCTCCAGGTGCTGAGCCGCCGCACCAAGAACAACCCGGTCCTCATCGGCGAGCCCGGCGTCGGCAAGACCGCCATCGTGGAGGGCATCGCCCAGCGCATCGCCATCGACGACGTGCCAGAGAGCCTCCAGGGCAAGAAGGTGCTCTCGCTGGACCTCGCGGCGCTGATCGCCGGCGCCAAGTTCCGCGGCGAGTTCGAGGAGCGCCTCAAGGGTGTGCTCAAGGAGATCGAGAGCTCCGACGGCCAGATCGTGCTCTTCATCGACGAGATCCACACCATGGTGGGGGCCGGCAAGAGCGAGGGCTCGATGGACGCCGGGAACATGCTCAAGCCGGCCCTGGCGCGAGGGGAGCTGCGCTGCATCGGCGCCACCACCCTCGACGAGTTCCGCAAGCACATGGAGAAGGACAAGGCCCTGGAGCGGCGCTTCCAGCCGATCCTCGTCGAGGAGCCCACGGTCGACGACACCGTGCGCATCCTCCGCGGCATCAAGGAGAAGTACGAGGTCCACCACGGCATCAAGATCACCGACGACGCCATCCTCTCCGCCGCCCAGCTCTCCGACCGCTACATCTCCGATCGCTTCCTGCCAGACAAGGCCATCGACCTGATGGACGAGGCCGCCAGCCGCCTCAAGATGGAGATCGAGTCCCTGCCCCAGCCCATCGACCTGCTCCAGCGGCAGATCGCCGGGCTCAAGGTCGAAGTGATCTCCCTGTCCCGCGAGACGGACAAGGCCGCGCTGGAGCGCAAGGCGGTCCTCGAGGAGGAGATCGCCAACCTCGAGGAGGAGGAGCGGGAGCTCTCGACCCGCTGGCGAGCCGAGCGGGAGCGCCTGGACAGCATCGGTGCGCTGAAGGAGAAGCTCGAGGAGCTGCGCTTCCGTGCCGAGTCCGCCCAGCGAGGTGGCGACTTCGAAGCGGCCTCGCGACTCACCTACGGGGAGATCCCCGACGCCGAGGCCGCCCTGGAGAAGGCCCAGACCGAGCTGGCCCAGGTCCAGGAGGAGGGCTCGATCCTGCGGGAGGTCGTCACCGGCGACGACATCGCCGAGGTGGTGTCCAACTGGACAGGCATTCCCGTCACCAAGCTGGCCCAGACGGAGATGGACCGTCTCCTGAAGATGGAGGAGAACATCCACGCCCGCCTGGTCGGCCAGCACGAGGCGGTGGTGGCCGTGTCCGACGCCGTGCGCCGCTCCCGGGCCGGTCTGCAGGACCCGGACCGCCCCATCGGGTCCTTCATCTTCCTCGGCCCGACCGGAGTCGGCAAGACCGAGCTCGCCAAGGCCCTCGCCGAGTTCATGTTCGACGACCAGGACTCCGTCGTGCGCATCGACATGTCCGAGTACATGGAGAAGCACGCCGTGGCGCGGCTGATCGGCGCCCCTCCCGGCTACATCGGGTACGAGGAGGGCGGCCAGCTCACCGAGGCCGTGCGCCGTCGCCCCTACTCCGTGGTGCTGCTGGACGAGATCGAGAAGGCCCACCCGGAGGTCTTCAACATCCTGCTCCAGGTGCTCGACGATGGCCGCATCACCGACAGCAAGGGCCGCACGGTCGACATGCGCAACACGGTGGTGATCATGACCTCAAACGTCGGCTCGCGTCACCTGCTCGAGGCGGGTGGCAGCACCGACGCGGCAGTCGAGAAGGTCCTGGGCGAGCTGCGCAAGTCCTTCCGCCCGGAGTTCCTCAACCGCATCGACGACACCATCGTCTTCGAGCCCCTGAGCCGGGAGCACATCGGTGAGATCCTCGGCATCCAGATGAAGCGCGTGCACCGCCTGTTGGAGGCACGTGAGCTGAGCGTCGACCTCTCCGACGAGGTCCGCAAGGAACTGGCCGACGCCGGCTACGACCCCGTCTTCGGGGCCAGGCCACTGAAGCGGGCCATCCAGCAGTACCTGCTCAACCCGATGAGCCGAGCCATCGTCGCCGGTGGCTACGAGCCCGGGGACACCATCCAGGTCACCCTCGAGGACGGCCAGTTCCGCTTCGCGCGCCTGCCGGGTCCAGAGGAGGCCTGAGCCCACCGGAGCCGCCGCATTCGAGAATCCGCATTCTCAGGACTATTTCGGTTTTTTTGACTACCGATAGTCCTCAAGACATAAATAGTTGTATCCTGGCGACACCCTGAAACGTAGGAAGCACTCAGGGAGGTCCCCGTGTCCCCCAGGCTCGCCCTGTTCGCCCTCGCCATCGCCTACCTCTTCGCCTGCCAGGCCCAGCACCGCACCATCGGCGAGGCCAAGACCGAAGCCCAGCGACACAAGAAGGTGCGGGTGATGATCGAGGCGGAGGTGCTCTCCGTCGAGGCGACGGTCGGCTGGAAGGTGGCCGACGCGTACGTCCCGCAGGTGGTGATCCTGGGCGACGGCACCGGCACGGTGCGGACGGACGTGCCGACCGACCTGCTCACCGAGGCGCTGGTGGTCGGGGACCGGCTGCGGGCCGACATCGAGATCGAGGCCCCCTGGGTGCTCGCCAACACCCACAGCCGGGACCGGCGACGAGCTGTCGTGGTCCGGGTCTGGGAGGTCGAGCGGTAGCCCGCACCGGGCGCAGACGCGCGTTAGTCCCGCTCCCACTCGAACAGGAGCGGTGATGGCCTTCCGTGTCGTGATGCTGCCGGGCGACGGCATCGGTGTCGAAGTCGCCAGGGAGGGCCGCAGGGTCCTGGAGGTCGTGGGCAGCGCCCTCGGCATCGCCTTCGACATCGAGGAGATCCCCTGTGGAGGCCAGTTCTACCTCCGCCACGGGTCCCGGGACTGGCCCGAGGGCGCCGAGGAGGAGGTAGCCGCCGCCGACCTGGTGCTCCTGGGCGCGGTGGGCTGGCCCGACCCGGAAGGGGCTGGGCGCCCCGTGACCATGGAAGGGGGACGCATGGCCGGGTGGAGCCCGGTGATCGGGACCCGCGCCGCCCTCGACCTCTACGCCAACGTGCGCCCGGTCAAGCTCTACCCCGGCGTGAACCACAAGATCCACGGTCAGCCCGTGCGGGTCTGGGACCCGGACAAGGTGGACATGGTGCTGGTCCGGGAGAACACCGAGGACCTCTACGCCGGCATCGGCGGCAAGCTCACCCGCGGTGGACACAGCGAGGTGGCCGTGGACTCGCGGGTCATCACCCGCAAGGGCAGCGAGCGGGTGATCCGCAAGGCCTTCGAGCTGGCCACGCGGCGCAACGGCGCTCCGGGCGACGGCCTGCGCCGGGTCACCTGCATCGCCAAGGACAACGTGCTGGACGGGTGCCGGCTCTTCGTGGAGATCTTCCACGAGATCGGCCGCGAGTACCCGGACATCGCCCAGGACACGGCGATCGTCGACGCCTTCACCCAGTGGCTGATCCAGAAGCCCGAGTGGTACGACGTGGGCGTCACGACCAACATGTTCGGCGACATCGTGACCGACCTCGCGAGCGTGCTCCAGGGCGGCATGGGGCTGGCGGTCGGCGCCAACATCGGTGACCGGCACGGCATGTTCGAGCCGATCCACGGCTCCGCGCCCAAGCACGCCGGAAAGGACCGGGCCAACCCGCTGGCGATGATCCTCGCCACCCGCGAGGGCTTGTCCTGGCTGGCCGCCCAGCAGGGAGAGGCCGTGCTCCAGCGCGGAGCCGACGCCATCGAGACCGCCGTGCTGGGTCTGCTCGAGCGCGGCGGTCCCCTCACCTACGACCTGGTCGGCGAGGCCAAGGCCTCGCCCACCTCGGCGGTCGGCAAGGCCGTCGCCGAGGGCGTGCTGGCGACCCTGGGCTGACAGCTACTCGGTCGCGGTGTCGGGACCCAGGCTCGGGTCGACCTCCACGAGGTTGCCCATCAACACCCGGTTGTCGGCGTCCTCGGCGTGGCCGGAGTCGTCGAACCAGGAGTAGTCCCCCATCACGATCACGTCGCCGCCGTCGCCGACCTGTTCCTGGGTGACCAGCACGTCGCGATCGTCGGCGAAGACCACCGTGGCCCCGTTGGACTCCACGAAACAAGGCTCGATGAACCGGGCCTCCGTCACGTCGGCCGAGAGCTGCGTCAGGCGCGATGGACCGACGGCGGAGACCTTGGCGGGGACCGAACCGCTGCCCGAGTAGCGGGCCGACACCCCGAGGTCCTCCAGCAGCGGGTTGAGGCTCTCCCCGGCGCAGTTCTCCGGCGACACCACGGTGACCAGCCGGACCCCCGCCTCCAGCCCGACGAGGATGTCGGCCACGATGTCCTCGCCGAAGGACCTCGTCCCGTCGACGCCGGAGTCCACCAGCACCATCACGCGGTACTGGGTCGGATCGGAGAGATCGGACCGGCTGCTGACGTTCCAGCCGTAGGTGTCCTTGACCCACTGGGCGCTCTCGTCGAACTCGCCGACCCCGCTGCTCGAGCCGTCGGCTCCGTTGTGGCCCGTGTAGAGCAGCACCCGGTCGCCCGTGGGGTAGACGGTCTCCGTCCCCGGATCGGAGTCGACCGTCTGGCCGGAGTCGTCTCCACCGCCCGTGCAGGCCAACACCAGCACCCACCCGATCATCGCCTCTCCTCCTTGCTACGGAGGATAACGTCCGTTCGCAGCCGCGCCCGCAGAGCCTTGTGATCCGCACCCGGGAGCCGGACCACGCCCAACCCCTCGACGGGGACCTCTCGCGTGAGCAGGTGATCGAGCCGCAGCACCGGCAGGTCGGGCCAGCCGCCCCCGGCGGGCCAGGTGCTGGCCCAGACGCCGTGCCAGGCCAGCGTGTCCTCCAGGCCCCGGCCGAGCAGGACACGGTGGGGCCCGGAGCCCGGCACCGCGTTGAGGTCACCCACGACGACGGCCGGATCGCCGACGCGGCAGGGGCCCCAGTCCCGCACCAGCCGCCCCTCGCCGATGGCCTCCGCGACGCGGCGCACATAGGGACCCAGACCGGAGGCCTTGCGAGGCGCCGGTGGGGGCCCGTGGACCCCGAGCACACAGACGCCGTCGAAACGCACCAGCGCCAGGGGCATCTGCTGGGTGGCCGACCCGAACTCCTCGGTGATCACGGCTTCGCAGGCGACGACCGGACGACAGAAGACCGCCAGGCCGTGGGAGCTCTTGGGGATCGGACGATCGAAGTTGTCGGCCACCCGCACGAGGCCGGGCACCGCCTCGGCCCGTCGCTCGATGGCGATGAGCACGTCGGCCTCGAGGGCGGCCAGCGCCACCTCCAGCTCCTCCACGTCTTCGGAGTAGGCCTGGCTGTTCGCGCTGACCAGGACCCGGCCCAGGCCGGCCGTGCGCGGGAGGGGGACGCCGGCGAGCACGAGGCCCGCCAGCCCCAGCCCCAGGGCGGGCCCCGGCCGACGGGTGCGCCACCCGAGCCAGAGGGCTCCGACCGGCCAGGCCAGGAGCAGCCAGCGGGGCGCAGAGAGCAGCAGGGCCTGGGTCACGTTGGTCCAGACCCGATCCGCCGGCAGGACCCAGGCCACCGCGTAGCAGAGCAGGCTCACTCCGAGCGGCAGGACGAACAGCCGCCCCCAGGGGCCCCACAGCAGCGGGAGCCGCCCGGCCCCCGCCTCAGGAATGATCACCCTCGGTGAGGACCACGTTGTACACGGCTCGTGCCTGGGCGATCACGTGGTCCCGCTCGCCCTGCCAGACCTCGCAGCTCGCCACCGCGACCCGGTTGCCCATGCGCAGCACCTCGGCCGAGCACCAGAGGTCGTCCGCCACCCGCCCGGGACGCAGGAAGTCCACCCGCAGGTCCACCGTGCTGGTGCGGTGACGGGCGCTCAGTCGTGTGAAGACGGCCAGCCCTCCCGCCGCGTCGGCCAGGGTCGACGCCACGCCCCCGTGCAGGGCCGGACGCACCGGATCCCCGACCATCTCCTCCCGGAACGGGACCCTCACGAGGCAACGCCCCGGCTCCAGCTCCGCCACCACGAAGCCCAGCCAGACGTGGAGCGGGATCCCCTGCTCGAAGAACCGGGCCAGCGTGCGAAACCGATCTTCTACAGCCATCGTCTCCCTGGGCCGACCCACGGGATAGCACGTAGGTAGGCTTGCGGGCAGGGCCGGGGGGCCGTGTCGAGAGACGGGGGTTCGGAGATGGGTGCGCAGAGAGGCGGACTGCAGCGACTTCGCGGCACCTTCGCCGAGCAGCTCCAGTCCCAGGTCCACGAGCTCTCGCTGCTCCTTCGAGACGCCGCCGAGGACCCGGAGCTGATGGACGTGCTCGAAGGCAGCCTGACCAGCATCGCCCAGACGGCGAGCTCGCTGGAGCTCCCCGTGGTCGCCAGTGCGGCCAGCCGAGCCAGGCAGGCCTGCCGCCAGGACGGCGCCGCCAAGGCCGTCGAGGACCTCGCCTTCATCTGCCGGCGTCTCCAGGGTCACCAGGCCCTGTTCCGTCCGGTGCTGGTCCTCGCCGACGACCGCGACCTGGACCGCCTCAAGGACCGCGTGATCAGTGCGCCGGTTCCGATCCGTCTCTGCCCGTCGGCCGACGCCCTGCTGCGGGAGACCGGTCCGGAGCCGCCGGCCGCGGTGGTGGTCCCGATGGAGTCCTTCAGCTCGGTGCTCACCGAGCTCCGCTGGCAGGAGGGCCTCGCCGACATCCCGGTCTTCGTCTACGACAAGCGCCAGCGCTCCGACGTCCAGGACCTCCACGAGCGCACCCGGGCCGCCCGCGAGGGGGCGGCCGGCTACCTCGACGCCGACCTCCACCTCCCGGACGTCGTCTGCAAGGTCTGGGAGAACCTGTCCCAGACCGAGGAGTTCCCCCACCGGGTGCTGGTGGCGATGTTCGACCAGAACAGCGTCGAGCTGGTCCGCCAGGCGCTGCGGTGCCCGGAGATCCTCTTCCGGCACCAGCCCGCCCCGACCCGCATGCTGCCCGACATCCGGACCTTCCAGCCGGACATGGTCATCCTCGACCTCGACCCCGACAGCACCGCCGGTCCCGACCTGTGCCGGGTGCTGCGGCAGCACGAGGTCCACCGGGACCTGCTCGTGACCTTCCTGGCCCCCAACGCGGGCCTGGTCCGCTTCGGCATGCGGGCCGGCGGCGACGACGTGCTCACCCGAGGCCTGCGGCGCGACGAGTTCCGTGGCCGGATCATGGGGCAGCTCAACCGCAGGCGGCGACGCATCCGCAGCGAGGAGCTCGACCCCCTCACCGGAGCCCTCAACCCCGGTCCCCTGCTGCGCCGCGCGACCCAGGAGATCGGGCGCGCCCAGCGCTCCGGGCGCCCGATGGCGGCCGCCATCATCGACGTCGACGGCCTGCGCCTGATCAACGAACGCCACGGCATGGGCGCCGGCGACAAGGTCCTCCGCATCGCCACCGCCGCCTTCCGGACCACCCTGCGCGACACCGACCAGATCGGACGGGCAGGCCCCGACGAGCTGGTGCTCCTGCTCTGGGACTGCACCGCCCAGCAGGCCCGCGGGCGGATCGATGACGCCCTGGGGCTGTTCCTGCACCTCGTCCGCAACGAGCCCAAGCTCGGCGACGTGCGCCTGAGTGGCGGCGTGGCCGATACTTCGGGCGGGCGCGGACAGGCCCTGGCACGCGCCGAAGCCGCGATGCTCGATGCGCGCTACCGCGGCGACGGGACGGTGGGGATCAGTCCCTGATCGGTCCCTCCCTGAGAGCCAACCTCAGATCTCGATGAACTCGAAGGCCCGCACCCGGGCGGACCCTTGGAGCAGCCGGGTGCAGCAGCCGAGCCTCAGGCCCTCCGAGTGCTCGTTGGCCAACAGGGTGGCGCGCTCCGTGGCCTCCTGGGCGCTGAGGTTGTCCTCGCCCTCCAGGACCTCGACCCGGCAGGTCGCGCAGGTGCTGTCCGAGCAGCCGGTCCCGATCGGCTTCACCAGGTTGCCCGAGATGAAGACGAGGGTGTCGTCGGCCGACCCGGACACCACCTGCTCCTCGCCCTCCCCGTCGAGGACGGCCAGCTCGACCTTCGCTCGCTCCTTGCGCGGCGGGGCGGAGGATCGGCTCGAGGTTCCGTCTCCCGTGCCGAGGAGCGCCTTCAAGCGCTTGCGAATGCCAAAGGGGGTCATGTGGGCTCTCCTGTGAGGTCGGATGCTCGGGTGTAGCGACCGCCTCCACGCACTGCAAGGTCCGACGAGGTTAGACTCCCGGCTCACGAGGGGACCGCGGAGACCTGCTCATGACGGCGCTGATCTGGACCCTGCTGCTCGCGCCTGCCCAGGCCCAGGACAGCGGCGACGTGTTCGTGACCCTGGTCGATGGGAACTCGGGCGCGATCTACCTCGACGGCAACGAGACCGGACTCGAGACCCCAGCGACCATCAAGGACGTGCCGGTCGGCCAGCACCAGATCCAGGTCCGCGGCGACTGCATGGTGGCCAATGCTTCGGTCGACGTGGCCCCGGGCCGCATCGCCCGCACCGAGCTGAGCATGTCCGCCGTGGGTGGCTTCCTGATGCTCGACGTGTCTCCCGCGGAGGCCGAGGTCTTCCTGGACGGCGAGAGGGTCGGCACCGGTCCGACCCTGGGGATCGAGGCCGACTGCGGCGACCACGTGCTCGAGGCCACGGCGGAGGGGCTGGCGCCGGAGAAGCGGACCATCTCCGTGGAGATGGGCAGCGCGCTCAACCTGAGCTTCGACCTCCAGGAGGCCGGCTTCGGCACGCTGTCGCTGATGGTGGAGCCGGTGAGCGCCGAGCTCTTCCTCGACGGCAAGTCGGTCGCCGTCGGACCCGTCGAGGTCGATGACGTGGCCAAGGGCGAGCACACGGTGGGCGCCATCCTCGACGGCTACGAGCCCCTGGAGGAGCGGGTCACCGTGAGGGCCGGCGAGGTCACCCGGGTCGACCTGACCCTGACGGCGGCCCCCGGCGAAGGTGGGACCGGCACGGGCGACACCGAGGCCCAGGAGGACTCCGAGAAGCCGAGGAAGGAGAAGAAGGCCAAGAAGGAGAAGTCGGGCCGCGGCAAGCGCGTGCTGCTCGGCACGGCCTCCGTGCTCGCCGCTGGCGCCGGCGGCAGCCTCGTGGCGATGTCCTACTACCGCTACAAGACCTTCTACGCCGGGCCCAACGGCATCGAGTCCTGCCAGACCAACGCCTGCGCCGACTCCTGGGCGACCTACTACGAGGACGGCATCATCCGCCCCAAGTACCTGGGCTACGGCCTGCTGGCCGTCGGCGGCGTCGGCCTGACCGCCACCACCATCCTGGTCATCGTGACCGAGGACGGCACGCCCGTCGTGGGCATCCAGGGTCGCTTCTGACCGTGGCGATCCGGTCCGCCGCCTGCGCTCACTGGATGGTGTAGGCCCCGGCCGCGAGCATGCTCGCGCTCAGCCAGGTCGTGGCCGAGCCGTCCGGCAGCTTGCCCCTGTCGAGGCGAACCTCGCCGTAGGTGATGGCCACGTAGCCGGAGTCCCAGGACCCCGGCCACGTCGACCAGGTGCCGTCGGGCGTGGTCCAGGATCCGTTGTTGGGCAGCAGGCACCGCATGGACTGGACGTCGTACTCCCAGCCCCAGAACCAGTCGTCGATGCTCAGCGACATGAACAGGAGCATCCAGGCCCCGTCCCGCGGTGTCCAGGTGAAGGTCTGGTCCCGGGTCACCAGGGGCTCACCGGTGGACAGCGACGGGGAGGTGAAGGACGAGGTGCGCGCCGCCAGCAGGGCGTCCTCGATGGCGAAGGCCGGCCAGGTCCCCTGTCGCGCAGACAGCGTCCAGGAGCTGCCCTCACCGTAGTCCTCGAAGGCCTCGAGCGGCGTGTAGAAGGACCCGGAGCCCTCGTCCCACTCCAGGTCGAGGGCCTGGCCCTCGCTGGAGGTGAGGGTGAGCCAGCCGACCCCCAGGTCCGTCGCGGCCAGCGCCTTGCCGGCTGGAGACTCGGCGATGCAGGCACCCTCCGGCCCGATGAAGTCGTGGATGTCGATCAACACCCCACCGTCGATCAGCGTGATGCTGGTGTAGCCGCCCTCCCCTTCGGCGGCTGCGTAGCCGATGGAGCGGGTGTAGCTGTGCACGCCGAGCAGCCCGTCCCAGCCGGTGCGATCCTCGAGGTAGGTATAGGCTTGGTCGGCCACCCCCTCGATCCGCGGACCGGTGACCGCCACGTCGACCGCGCCGGCCGACACGACCTGGGGCGTCCGGACCCGCAGGCCGCTGGCATCGGCTTCGAGGATCTCCGCCTCCCGGCTGCCGAAGAGCACCTCGGTGGCTGTGTCGAGGTCCACCCCGGACAGCACCACCTCGTCGCCGCCGGCCATGGTCCCGAGGTGGGGGGTGAGGTCGTCGATGGTGACCGCGATCGGCTCGGTGTCGGTGTCGGTGTCGGTGTCGGTGTCGGTGTCGGTGTCGGTGTCGGTGTCGGTCTCCTCGGTGCCGGTGCCGGCGCCGGCGCCGAGCTGAGGGGTGCAGGAGAGCACGGTCAGCGGGAAGAGGATCGAGGTCACCGGGGGGATCTAACTCCAGGGGCACAGGTTAGGCGCCGACCATGGCCCGGTCCACCCCCGGCTTCGAGGTCATCCATGACCCGGAGGTCATCGCCGCCTACCTGACGGATGCCTCGAACCTCCGAGGGCACGCCGAAGCCCTGGTGCGACCGAGGAGCGCCGTCCAGGTCGCCGAGGTGCTGGCCTGGTGCCAGGCCGCGGGCACGCCGCTGACGGTCACGGCCCGCCGCACGAGCACCACCGGCGCGCCGGTCCCCCAGGGGGGCTGGCTGCTCTCCACGGAGCACCTGACCGGTGTCGGCGAGGTCCGCGACGGCACGGTCACCGCCCAGGCCGGGGTGCTGCTGGGCGAGCTGCAGCGCGACCTGGCCCGCGAGGGGTGGCTCTACCCCCCGGACCCCACGAGCCGACACGAGTGCTCCCTGGGCGCCTCCATCGCCTGCAATGCCTCCGGGGCGATGAGCTACCGCTACGGACCCACCCGCCCCTGGGTCGAGGCCCTGGAGGTCGCGCTACCCACCGGCGAGCTGCTCCGCGCCACCCGCTCCACGCCGATCCCGCCCGGGTGGCCGCGGCCCCGGTGGACACCGCCGGAGGTCAAGTCCGCAGCCGGCTACGAGCCGACCGACAACCTGCTGGACCTCTTCATCGGCCAGGAGGGCACCCTGGGCGTGGTGACCGAGGCCACCCTGCGGCTCACCCCGCTCCCGGAGGCCGTCTTCGGCGTTGTGGCCTTCTTCCCGACCGTGGAGGCGGGCCTGGAGCTGGTCCGCCGGGCCCGCGCTCACCAGCACGACGTGGTGCCCCGCTGCATCGAGTGGTACGACCGGGCCTCGCTGGCGCTGGCCCGGGCTCGGGAGCCCGCGATCCCCGAAGGCGCCCACGCGGCCCTGTGGTGCGAGCAGGAGACCACGGCCGGCGAGCTCGACGCCCACCTCGAAGCCTGGTGGTCGCTGCTGGAGGACACCGGAGCGATGGTGGACGAGACGCTCTTCGCCCAGGACGACGCCGGCCACGCCCGGCTGGCCGCCCTGCGCCACGCCATCCCGGCCGCCGTGAACGAACAGATCGTCGCCAACGGCATGCCCAAGGTCGGCACCGACTGCGCCGTGCCCGATGCGGCCCTGCCACAGATGCTGGCCGCCTACGCCGCGGTGCCCCTGCCCAGCGTGCTCTTCGGCCACATCGGCGACAACCACCTCCACCTCAACATGCTGCCCCAGACCGCCGCCGAGCTGGAGCTGGCGCGGCGGATCTACCGGGAGCTGAGCCGGCTCGCGGTGTCCCTCGGCGGGACGGTGTCCGCCGAGCACGGGATCGGCAAGCTCAAGCGGGAGCACCTGGCGGACATGGTCGGACCCGACACCCTGGCGGCCTTTCGCGCCCTCAAGCGCGCCGTCGATCCGGCGTGGATCCTGGGGCGGGGCACGCTCCTCACCGGTCCGGAGGAGTCCTAGATGCCCGAAAGTGTAAGGTTGGTTTCACTCCTCCGTTGGTCGGGCGGAGGTGACGGAGCAGACAGACCTTGAACGTGCCGGACAGGGCACAGCCTGCTGGAGGCCTGGCGCCGCTCGAAGACGAGCGGGAGGTCGTCGAGGCACTTCGCCGCGGTGACAGGGCCGCGCTGGCGACGCTCTACGGCTGGTACGGAGACCGGCTCTACCGCCAGGCGATCCTGCCCCGCCTGGCGATCGTGGAGCTGGCCGAGGACACCCTGCGCGACACCTTCCGCATCGCCCTGGAACGCATCGACCAATTCAACCTGGAGGACCGCAGCATCTACTTCTGGCTCCGGCGCATCGCGATCAACCGCGCCCTCGACGTCCACCGGGCCCACGCCCGGCAACAGCGCCTCGAGGATCGGCTGACCGCAGAGCCGGCCGCCACCACCACCGGCACCCCGCCCCCCGCCCCGGACCGCAAGGTCGAGGTGGAGGAGACCGCCGAGCTGGTGGAGGAGGCCCTGGAGCTCCTCAATCCCCGCTACGCACAGGCCCTGCGGCTACGGCTCCTGGAGGACCGCAGTCGGGCGGAGTGCGCCGAAGCCCTTGGAGTCAAGGTCAACAACTTCGACGTGATCCTCCACCGGGCCACCAAGGCCTTTCGCAAGGTGTACCCCCCGAGATGACCGAGATCAACGAACCCAGGTTGCTGGCCGAGTGGCTGGACGCCCATCCCGGCGAGCCGCCCCCCGAAGGGGTGGACGCCGAGGTGGTGGAGGCGGTCTACGCCCTGCGGCCAGACCTCGCCCCCGCGCCGCGGGTCACGATCGACGACATCCTGGCCGGCGTGACCACGGGCCCCTTCGCCCAGGCCCGCGACGCGGCACCCGACGGCGCCCCAGCCTTCGGTGGCGCTCTGGGCACGGGCTGGGAGGAGGACCTCCAGCTCGAGCTCGCAGAGGAACCCGTGGCCGAGGAAGTGCCCGTGGCCGAGGATGCGCCCGAGCCCGAGCCCGAGCCCGAGCCCGAGGCGCCGGCGACCGCTCCCGAGGTGTCCGGGTCCGTCGACGAAGTCGCCATCCCCGGAGGGGACGAGCCTGGCGAGGCCACGCCGATCGTCGGTCGCTCGGGCACGGATCCCCTGGTCGACCTGCCGGAGGGCGCGACCGATCCCGGCCTGGTCCCCATCGGGCAGGACCTGCTCGAGGAGCACACCTCGCCGTCGGGTCGCCAGCCGGCCTTCGGTGTGGTCGAGGCCCCGCCACCGCCCAAGCCCGAGGACACGGCCAGCATGATGGCGCCGCCGGCCGAGCCGCCGCCATCGCTCCGCAGCCCGATCGTGAAGAGTCCTCGTCCGGCTGGGCCGCTCTCCAGTGCCGGCCTGCCGACGGCTCAGCCCCGGATGCCGATCGAGCCCGATCGGCCCACCACCGGCGAGCAGGAGGCCGACGACGACGTCACGGACCCGGTCATCGAAGACGTCGGCGGCGCCGAGGTGGTGGACCTGGCCTCCCACCCGCGGTGGTCGCGCAGGCGCCTCTGGGCGACCGCGGGCACCGTGCTCGCCGCCGCCCTGGCCCTGGTGGTCTTCGTGCCGTCCCTCGACTCGCTGCCCGGGCGGGACCTGGCCGAAGCACCGGCCATCGATGCCCGGTCCGCGTCGCCGGTCGTCCGATCGACGGACCGGACGCTCGGCGAGCCGCCGCCGCCCGCCGAGGCCGAGGTCCCCCTCGATGCGCCACCGGAGGTGGTGGGCAACTTCGCCCCGAACCAGCGCCTGGACGCTCCGACCCGCGCCCTGGGGCAGGAACGGAAGAAGAGCGAGGGCACCGGCAGCACCGCCTTCGAGTCGAGCCTGGAGCTCGCAGACGAAGAGGCCGCCAGGCCCCGGTCCGCGATCCCGCCGACCGCCGCGGCGTCCGGTCGCAGCCAGGAGGAGCGCGGGCTGGCGGGCAAGGACGACGACGGCGGCTGGGCCGACGACCCGGACGAATTCATGGGCGGCGCCCCCAGCGTCGCCAGCCCGGAGCCCGAGCCCGCCCCCTTCGACCCCTTCGACGAGATCGAGGCCGAAGAGGACGACATGTCCTACCGGGAGGCCGAGCCGGCCCCGAGCCTCTCTGCCGAGACCGAGTCCTCCCAGGGCGACTGGGGCCAGGCGGCCTCCAGGAAGAGCACGTCCCGCTCCAGCCCACGGAGAGACAGCAGCCGCTCCGAGGGTCTCGGTGGCTACAGCACCACGGCGGGCGGCGGCGAGATCGGCGCCCTCCAGGAGGCCGCCCCGGGCTCCGGGCCCGAGGCACCACCCCCTCACGAGCTGGACATCCTGCGTCGGGAGGCCCGCCCTTCGGACTACACCTCGGGCTGGTACCTGAGCACCCCCGGCATCGGCGAGCAGACCCTGGAGACCATCCGAAAGGTCCTCCAGGAGGCCGACGCCGACACCCGCCTCGACGACTACACCCACGCCGCCGAGGTCGCCGCCCGCCTCGTCGGCCACGCCGACCCCCGGGTCGGCCAGGACTTCGCCAGCCGCGCCGCGGTCTGGTACCTGGAGGCCGGCAAGGTCGACCTGGCCCTGGACGTCATCGCCCGGGGCAAGGACCGGGGCAGCGCCAACACCCCCTTCCTCGCCCGCCTGCTCTACCTGGAGGGCAAGGCCCTGGAGCGCAAGGGCAAGGCCGGCTGGGCGGCGGAGAGCTACCGGGCGGCGAAGGCCTTGAACGAGGCCCGTCGCTGACGACCTCGCGTTAGGCCACCCCATGCCCTTCCCGCCCGCCGTCGCCTGGGCCCTGGCGCGTCGCATGCTCGATCCGGAGGAGATCGAGGCCGCACGCAACGTCAACATCGCCGACGCCGGCCACGGCTACGACCCCTTCGGGCTGCACCGGGCCTTCGTCGCCCTGGGCGTGGGCATCGCCTCCCCGCTCTACAAGCGCTACTTCCGCGTCCGCTCCTACGGAGCCGACAAGATCCCGTCCGACGGGCCGGCTGTCCTGGCCTGCAACCACTCGGGGACGGTGCCCGTGGACGGCATGATGCTCTGGGTCGACGTCGTACGGCACGCCGGCCGCGTGCCCAGGCCCATCGCCGACCACTTCGTGCCCACCCTGCCCTGGATCGGCACCCTCTTCGCTCGCTCGGGCATGGTCGGAGGCTCCCGTGGCAACGCCCGGGCCCTGCTCCAGGCCGGTCAGGTCCTGATGATCTTCCCCGAGGGTGTGCCCGGCATCGGCAAGCCCTTCAGCGAGCGCTACCGCCTCCAGGAGTGGCGGGTCGGCCACTGCGAGCTCGCCATCCGCCACGCCTCCCCGGTCGTCCCGGTGGGCATCGTCGGAGCCGAGGAGCAGATGCCCCAGATCAGCCGCATCGACATCCCGGCCTTCGGTCTGCCCTACATCCCGATCCCCGCCACCCCGCTGCCCCTGCCCGTCCGCTACCACATCCACTATGGCGACCCGATCCCGATCCACCGGGACTACACGCCGGACCAGGCCGACGACCCCGACGTGGTCCAGGAGGCCGCTGGCCGGGTCAAGGCCGCCGTCCAGGACCTGCTCGAGCGGGGCCTGGATCAGCGGGAGGGCGTGTTCGCGTGACCCCTCGCGGCGTGCTGGTCACCGGGGCGACCACACCGATCGGCGAGCGCCTCTGCCGCTCGCTGCTCGCCGATGCCCGCATCGAGCACGTGCTCGCGGTGGGCCTGGAGGCTCCCGAGTCGGCGATCCCCTTCTCCCACGGCGAGCGCCTGGTCTATCGAAGGGTGGACCTCAGCCGCGGGCGGCGGGTGCGCAACCTGCTCTTCGGCATCGTGCGGGACCTGGGCATCGAGTGCGTGGTGCACCTCAGCATGCACCGCAGCGCCGCCCAGGAGGGCGGTCGGGTCCACGCCCAGAACGTGGACGCCCTGCGCTCGCTCCTGGAGCTGAGCGAGCGCCACCCCACCATCAAGCGCTTCGTGTTCCGCTCCCACGCCGAGGTCTACCAGGTCAGCCACGAGCTGCCGATCCTGGTGACCGAGGACCACCCGCTCAACCTGGGCCCGGGCGCCCCCCAGTGGATCCGGGACCGGGTCGAGGCCGACCTGACGGCCTGCGCCCGCACCGGCCTCACCCCGCTGCAGATCGTGGTCCTGCGCTGCGCCGAGGTGCTCGGCCCCGGCACGGGCAGCCAGCTCTTCGACTTCCTCGACGCCCCGGTGTGCCTGCGGCCCGCCGGCTACAACCCGATGATGAACCTGTTGTCGATGGCCGACGCCGTGCACGCCCTGGAGCTCGCCACCCAGGCCCCCGAGGGCACCATCGGCGTCTTCAACATCGCCGGCCGCGACACCCTCCCCCTCGCCGAGTGCATCCGCAAGTGGGGCCGCGCCCAGATCCCCGCGCCCGGCACCCTGATCACCCCGATCTACCGGCTGCGTCGGCGCCTGCGGGGACACGACTTCTCCTACGGCATGAACCGCCGCCGCTTCCACTACGCTTCGGTGTTGGAGGGTTCCCGGGCCTGCGAGGTCCTGGGCTACGTTCCCGAGCACCCGATCGACTGGCCCGCCGAGTGACCCGATGACCACCTGGATCCTGCTGTCCACCTTCGCCTGCACGTCGGACACCGTCGACTCCGGCGACACCACCGAGAGCGCGGAGCCGGTCCACCCCAACATCCCCGAGGGCTACGAGTACAAGTGGTCCACGGACGGCTGCACCCAGTCGGACGGCTCCCCGGGGTCCTCCGTCTACCTGCTCGCCGAGGGCTACGCGGCGGAGGACGGCGAGGTCCACATCGACGAGACCTGGTACTGGTTCCACGGAGGCGACTGGTCCCGGGACTGCATCGACGCCTGGACCTATGAGGGTGAGGTCTCCCACCGCAGCCCCGCCAGCTTCGGCGCCTCGGAGGCCGAGCAGGTCCTCGAGACCACCATGAGCCTGCCGAGCCCCGAGTGCGGGATCCTCTACTACATGATCTTCGAGCAGGAGAAGACCGACTACGAGGAGCAGGCGTGGCCCGCCTGGGTGGTGCTCGAGTACCTGTCCTCCTGGGGCAACCCCAACGAGAAGCTCGGCATCTTCATGCTCTACGGCGTCGACGGCTACGACAGCGCCGACTTCGACTACGCGGTGGGGGTCTTCGAGCCGGACACCGAGGAGTACGACCTCCCGGCCCACTTCACCTGGGAAGGCAACATGTGCATCGGGTCGGGCTGAACCACCGCCAGTCGTAGACTTGCGGCGACCCCGGATCCCCCTGCTGCGCCGTGCCCGCTGTCCTGACCCTCATCGCCGCCACGATCACGGCCTGGGTGATCGCTCACCTGCTGCTGGAGCGCCTCCAGACGCGCTGGGCGATCACGACCGGTGGCGAGTACCTGCTGCTCGGGGTGCTGGTGGGACCGGCGAATCCCTGGGGCCCGGTGATCGACGATGCCGTCCTGCGACAGCTCGCTCCGCTGATCGCCCTCGCCGTCGGCTGGCTCGGGCTGCTCTATGGCACCCAGCTCGACCTCCGGCTGGCCAAGCGAGACGACCGGGGTGCCTGGGACCTGAGGCCGCTCCAGCTCGCCGCGGTGGAGTCCACCTTGAGCTTCGCCCTCGTCGCCGTGGCGGCCTGGGCTGCCCTGACCCTGCTGCCCGTGCCGGGCACGGAGGGCATCGAGCCCCAGGACGTGGTGCTGGCCACGGTGGTGTTGGGGGTGGTGGCGAGCGTGGGCTCCCCCCAGGTCCTCGACGTGGTCCGGGAGCGCTACCGGGCCAAGGGCTGGATGACCGACCTGCTGAGCACGGCCCACCGCTTCGAGGAGCCCGTGGCGGTGACGGCCTTCGGCCTGATCTTCTGCGTCTTCAACCCCTCCGACCACCAGCTCGCGCGGGATCCAGTCGCCCTGGAGTGGCTCGCCATCACGGTCGGCATCGGTGCCGGCCTGGGGGTGCTCTTCCGGATCTTCTTGGGCGAGGAGCACGACACCGACAACGTCTTCCTGGCCCTGGTGGGCATCATCGTGTTCGCCTCCGGGGTCGCCTACTACCTCCACCTGTCGCCGCTCTTGGTGAACCTGGTGCTGGGGGTTGTGCTGGTCAACGTCTGCCGGCCCGAGACTGCCCAGGGCATCCGGGACGTGCTGATCCGCACCCGGCAGCCGATGTACGTGATGCTGTTGATCTTCGCCGGGGCGATGTGGACCCCGGTGGGCGGCGGTGTCTGGATCTGCGCCCTGGCCTACGTCTTCCTCCGGGCGGCGGGCAAGATCACGGGGGGTGCCCTCGCCGGTCGCTCCATGGGTCCCGGGGTCCGCCGGGACTTCGGCCGCGGCCTGCTCGGACACGGAGAGATGGCGGTCGCCATGGCGCTGAACTTCCGCCTCGTGCCCGCCTGGCCGCTGAGCGACCTCGTCTTTACGGCGCTGCTCACCTCGGTGGTGATCTCCGAGCTGTGGGCCGTGCGCTCGCTGAGGCGGCTGCTGATCGACACGGGGGACATCCGGGATGACGCTGCTGCGAGAGGGTCCGCGTGAAGGTCGTGGTCATCGGCCTGGGCCAGGTGGGGCGCCACGTCGTCGAGGTGCTGGAGCGCGAGCACCACGACGTGCTGGCGATCGACTCCGATCCCGAGGTGCTGTCCGAGATGGAGGAGACCCGCGACATCGGCGTGATCGAGGGCTACGGCGCCAGCCGCGGGATCCTGTCCCGGGCCGGTGCCGACGAGGCCGACCTGGTGGTGGCGGTGACCAACGACGACGAGGTCAACCTGGTGGCCGCGCTGACCGCCAAGGAGCTCGGCGCGACCCGGACCATCGCCAGGGTCCAGGGCGCCCACCACTCCAAGGCCGGCATGGGCATCCAGCGGGGCCTGCTCGGCCTGGACGTGGCGGTGAACCCCCGGGTGCTGGTGGCCGAGGAGCTGGCCCGCATCGCCCGTTCCCACGGTGCCCTGGACGTGCTGGGCCTGGTCGGGGACCGGGTGGAGCTCGTCGCCGTCGAGCTTCCCGGCAACAGCAAGGTCCTCCACAAGCCCCTCGCCCAGCTCGCCCTGCCCGCCCAGACCCTGGTCGCCGCCGTCGTGCGCGACCGGGAGCTGTTCGTGCCCGGCGGCGCCGACGTCCTGCTGCCCGGCGACCGGTGCTGGCTCATCGGTCGCGCGGGCAAGCTGGAGCCGGTCCAGGACCAGTTCTGCGGCGGGCGCGAGGCGGCCCGGGTCGCGGTGGTGGGCGGGGGCGTGATCGGCACGCTGCTGGCGACCTCGCTCGCGGAGAGCCACATCGACACCCTGCTGGTGGAGCGCGATCGCCAGCGGGCCCGCGCCCTCGCCGAGTCCCTCCCCAAGACCACCATCATCCACGGGGACGGGACCGATCCGGCCCTGTTGGAGGAGGAGCGGGTCGGCGACTACGACCTCTTCGTCGCCGTGACCGAATTCGACGAGGTCAACCTCATGGCCGGGCTGCTGGCGAAGCGCCTCGGCGTGCCCCGGACCGTGTGCATCGTGCACCGCCCCGACTACCTCGACATCTACCGCCAGCTCGGCATCGACGTGGCGCTCTCGCCGCGCCTGGCGGCCAGCGACCACATCCTCCGCCACGTCCGCTCCAGCGAGCTCAAGGCGCTGACGGTCCTGGAGGAGGGACAGGCGGAGGTGCTGGAGTTCCTGGCCATGGAGGGCAGCCGGATCACGAACACCCCCCTGATGCGCCTGAACCTGCCGCGTGGCTGCATCCTGGCCACGATCGTCAAGGGAGACAGGGTGATCGTGCCCCGCGGCTCGGACCTCATCGAGGCCGGGGACGCCGTGGTGGTCGTCACGACCCCGGCCGCCAGGGGATCCGTGGAGCGCCTCTTCCGGAAGCGCTCCCTGTGACGACCGCCGCGAGCGGAGGCCGGCCCGACGGCATGGCGAACTTTCGCAAGTTCGTCACCGTGGCGATGATGTTCGGGCTGATGTGGTCCCTGCCGTATCTCCACACACCCAGCGAGGGACCGCTCAACCCCGGGTCGATGGCAGCCTTCGGCTTCATCGTGCTCACCGCCTACGCCCTGGGCGAGCTGGCCGAGACCTGGCAGCTCCCGCACATCACCGGGTACCTCGTGGCCGGCGGCATCTGTGGGCCCTCGGCGCTGGGGCTGCTGTCCAGCGGGGTGGTGGTGGACCTGCAGCTCTTCAACGCCCTGGCGGTGGCCCTGATCGGGCTGTCGGCCGGCGCCGCCCTGGAGTGGGGCGAGCTGAAGCGCAGCGCCCGCCTGCTCGGCTCCCTCATCGGCGCCCAGTTCCTGGTGCTGCTGCCGCTGCTCGGCGGCCTGGTCCTGCTCTTCAGCGGGCCGATCCCCGGGCTCACGCTGCCCTTCCTCGCCGGGGAGACCTGGGGGGTGAGGGCGGCCAGCGCGCTCTGCATCGCCCTCATCGGCTCCGCCATGTCTCCCGCCGCCACGGTGGCCATCCTCCACGAGACCCGGGCGCGCGGCCCGGTGGCCTCTGCCGCGATGGGCGTCTCGGTGCTGAACAACATCGTGGTGGTGGTGCTCTTCGCCATCGGCCTGGCCCTGGCCCTGAGCCTCGCTCCGGAGCTGTCCACGGACCACCGCACCGAGAGCATCCTGGTCCAGGTGCTGCTGGAGCTGTTCCAGGCGGCGGTGCTCGGCCTGCTGCTCGGAGGGGGCATCGCCCTCTACATCCGCTGGGTGAACCAGGAGCTGCTGCTCCTGATGACCGCCCTCTGCTTCGCGGTGACCTGGGTGGCCCAGGAGTCCGGCATCCAGCCCGCCCTGCCCTTCATCCTCGCCGGCTTCTTCGTCCGCAACCTCTTCGCCGAGGAGGAGACGGAGTTCACGCGCGTGGTGAACCGGCTGTCGCTGCCGGTCTTCGTGGTCTTCTTCTTCATCGCCGGCGCCGGCCTCCACCTCGGGGCCGTCCGGGAGATGATCGTCTTCGCGCTGCTGCTCTTCGTCGGTCGCCTCGGAGGCCTCTACCTGGGCACCGCGGCGGGCACGTGGCTCGGCCGGGGCCCGTCGGTCCTACGCCGCCACGGCTGGTACGGCTTCGGTGCTCAGGCCGGCATCGCCCTCTACATGGCCCAGGTGGTCGCCCACTCCCTGGGACACGTCGGCCATGCCGTCGAGACCCTGGCCGTGGCGGGCATCGCGCTCAACGAGCTCTCGGGACCCGTCCTGCTCAAGATCGCTCTAACGAAGGCCGGGGAGGTCCGCGAGCAGGGCCCCCGTACCGCCACCGAAGAGCTCGACTTCGATCCCACGGGCGAGCTGGACAGCGGGCCACACACCCGTCCGCGGGACTGGGCGCCGGAGGCCAGCCCGATCGACTTCGACCCCTGGCGGGCCGAGGTGCCCGAGGGTCGGCTCGGAGGGGTGGCCAGCGAGCTGCGTGGGGGGCTCCAGGCCCTGGTGCGCGACGTGCGGGACGGGCCCGTCACCCGGCGTCGGGACAGCGCCCACGCCTTCCTGAAGGGCTTTCGCCGGGAGTTCCTCCGGCACCACCGGCGCTGTCTCGTCACCCAGCGCCAGCACCTCGGACGTCACGAGCCCCTGGAGTCCTCCCTGCGCACGCTGGGGACCGAGCTGGCGCAGCGCTGGGAGAACCAGATCCTCGACCGCGCCGCCGTCGCGGACTTCCGGGGAGAGCTGAAGAGCCTCGAGGCCCTGGTCCGCGCCGTCGACCAGCTCGCCGTCGAGACCCCCGTGGCGCTCGAGGTCCCGCTGGAGCCCCGCCACACCGCCATCGAGCCCGGCGACCCGCCCCTGCGGCGCCTGAGCGCCGCCTGGCTGCGCCTGCGCACACACCTGGGCACGCGCCAGCGCCTGGTCGAGGTGCGTCCCATCGCCCGCTACGCGCTCGAGGGTCGCTTCCCCGAGCACCTCGTGGAGGTCGCGGGCCTGCTCGGCCAGGCGGAGAGGCACCTGCTCCTGCGAGCGCGCAACCTCTTCGAGGCCTACAACACGGGGCTCGACGAGGTCCTGTCGGCGAAGCCGGTGGAGGGTGGGTCCCTCGTGCCGGCCCTGGAGGCGCTGCGCCTGGAGATGGAGGAGGAGTTCCACCTCGCCGCCCGGGAGGTCGATCGCCTCGCCGACGAGACCGTTCGGGTCACCGAAGCGGTCCTGGCGCGGTCCTGGCGGACCTTCCTGGAGCTGACCCGCGACGCCGGCACCCCGCTCGTGACGCGACGGACCTACCGCTTCTCGCGGGTCTACGAGACCCGCCGCACGGCGCTGAGGCGGATCCGGGACGGACTTCGCGTGGCCCGCATCCTGGGCCGCGGACTGGCAGCCTCCCAGGCGATGGAGCTGGAGCTGATCCGGCTCGAAGGACGGGTCGCTCTCGGCATCCGGGCCCGCGGCGAGGCCCTGGCGCGCGACCTGCGCAGCCGCGTGACCGCGCCTGCGGACCGGGTCACCGGGGTGGTCGCAGGTGCGGTGGACCAGCTCCGACCCGTCATCGAGAACCCGAGCGCCACGGTCGAAGACCTCATCCAGCACCTGCCCCAGGCCCTCGATCCGATCGAGCCCGTCGTCGAGGAGGCCCTCCACATCGCCGAGGGCTTCCGCACAGCGCTGAAGACGGAGACGGAGCTCGAGCCGCTGGTGGTGGAGCTGCACGCGCACATCGACGAGCTCACGGATCGCTTCCAGATCACCGAGGAGCGCACGCCCACCATCGGCCGGGGGCTGCCGACCACCGCCGAGGTCCGGGACATCCACTTCCGGGACGTGGTGCGCCAGTACCTCGATGTCCAGATCGGCCGAGACCTGTCCGCGTGGGCACAGTCGCTCCAGAGCAGGGTGGAGCACGTCTTCACCGCCCTCGAGGAGATCCACCGTAGCCTGGGCTTCAACAAGGAGCTGGCCCTCACCGAGGTCACCGTGCTGCCGGCCGGACCGCTGCCCGAGCGGACCCGGGTCCTGCTCGACGAGGTCGTGCTCCGAGCCCTGGAGAAGCAGCAGTTCCAGGTCGCCGACGCCGTGGCGGCCACCGAGAGCCTCGCCGACGAGGTCCGCCGCCAGCTCACCGACCTCGTGCTCGGCCACGCCCGGGAGCTGGAGACGCTCTTGGTCGAAGGGCGCTGGACCGAGGTGAAGCTGCGGCTGGTCCGAGGACAGGTCACCCGGCGCCGCCAGCTCCTGTCGCAGGGGGAGACCCCCTGGGCCGGGCTCCAGGCCCTGGTCCATGAGACCGCGGAGCGCTGGGTCGGTCCGGACCTCACCCAGACGATCCGGAGGTCCCTGGGCCTCCGCGAGGAGGTCGACGCCGAGCCGCTGAGCGCGGCGACCTTCCGCGCCGCCGGACCCCGTCTCGAGCTGCCGGCGGTCTACCGTCGCCTGTTCTCGGACCCGGCCCTGGAGGCCGGCGATCTGCTCCGGGGCCGGGAACACGACGTGGAGCGGATCCGGCGCGCCCTGTCCGGCGTCGCCCCTGGCACGAGCCGAGCCGTCGCGGTGGTCGGTCCAGGCGGCCCGGGTCAGTCGTCGGTGGTGAACGCCGTGCTGCGCGGGCTCGCCGTCGCCCGCGTCAGCCGACACCCCCTGTCCGGTCCGGTGACGCAGGACCAGGTCCGGTTCCTCCTGGCCCAGGCCACCGGCGACGTCGTGATGGTCATCGAGGGCCTGGAGTGGCTGACCTCCCTCGATCCGGAGGGCCTGGCGCCGCTGCGCGCCCTGCTCCTGGGCATCGTCGCCGACCGGGGCAGCAACGCCTGGATGCTCTCGGCCCGCTGGCCCGCCTGGACCGCGCTCAGCGACGTGGTCGGTCTGGGCGACATCTTCCCCGAGGTCCTGAACCTGCAGCCGCTGGAGCCCGACGCCCTGGAGCGGGCCCTGATGGCCCGGCACGGCATGAGCGGGTACGAGCCGGCCTTCTCTCCCCGGGTCCCGACGATCCAGGAGCGCCTCCGCGCCCTGCTCGGGGGCCCGAGCGAGCACGGACCGGAGCGCACGCGCTTCTTCCGCAACCTGCACCAGCGCTCGGGCGGTGAGCTGGCCGAGGCACAGCGTCTGTGGATGGCAGCGGTGGATGCGGTCGACAGCCGCCGCAGCGTGCTGACCTTGGGTGATGTGCCTCCGGGCCCCGCCGAGGCCCTGGAGCGACTGCCCGACACGGACCGGCTCACCCTGCGGCTCGTCGCCCGCGCCGGCCGCATCACGGCCCAGCAACACGCCCGCTGGCTGCGCTGGGACGAGTCGGCGAGCGAGGCCCACCTGGCCCGACTCGAGCACTGGGGTCTGCTGGTCCAGACCGACTGGGGCTACGACCTCTCCCACGACCTCGAGGGTCCCCTGCTGCGGCACCTCAGCCTGCTGGGGTGGCTGCGATGATCGCCCTGTGGCTGTCCCTCGCCTGGGCCCAGGACGCGCCCGCGGTGGTCGCGGAGGAGCCCGCGCCCGTCCTGGACGCGGTCGAGCCGGCCGTCGAGGACCCGGAGGACCCCGAGCCGGAGCCCTGGTTCCCCCCGGCCGACCCGGCGCTGCGCACCGCCGATGGGCTGCCGCTGCTCGGTCCATGGCCCGACGACTGGGTCCCCGGGGAGGACTCGCAGCAAGGCCTGCCCCTGGTCGACGTGCTGACCGGTGAGGTGCTGCTGCCAGGCCAGCCCCACGGGCAGCTCGCGGGCCAGGCCGGACCGGAGCGACCTCCAGAGCCGGAGCCGCCGCCCGCCGCCGCCCCACCCCCGGACGAGCTGCCCGATCCCGAGGTGGAGCCCCGCCCCACGCCGGGCCCGTCGCCCTCCGAGTCCGTCTCGGAGCCCCTGCCGGAGGCGCCCGCCCGGCCCGGCTGGACCCTGCCCCGTGCGCCACCCTTCAACCCCCTGCTGTCCGCCTTCTGGCTGCTGGTCTGCGGCGTCGCCACCGTCGTCTCCCGGCGGGCGCCGGGGCTGATCGCCCCCCTCCGCACCGCCGGGCTCATCCCGCTGTCGATCCGCTCCCTGTCCGTCATCGCCAAGGCGATCGCCGTGGTGGCCGGCACCCTGTCCGTGCTCTACGCCCTGCCTCGAGGAGCACGCTCCCTGGTGCCCTGGATCCTCCTGGGCGTCGCCCTCGCGTCCGGCATCGCGAGCTGGCAGCTCCTGCGAGACCTGCTGGCCCTGGTGGTGCTGGGCCTCGAGCGACGGATCGCGACCGGGCGACAGGTCGCCCTGGGCACCGTGGCCGGCGTGATCGAGACCGTCGGGCTCCGCTCCGTGACCCTCCGCACGGCGCGGGGAGACCTCGTGACCGTGCCCAACTGGACCTTCCTCAGCCAGGAGGTCCACGTCGACACCGAGCGACGGGCCCCGGTCGAGGTGCGGCTGAAGGTCCCCGGCAACCGCGACCGCGAGCGAGTGCGGCTGGTGCTCGAGGAGCTGGTGCTGTTGTCCCCCTACGCGGTCCAGAAGGGCCGCCCCTCGGTGCGCCCGGATCCCGAGGACCCGGAGGTCTGGTGGGTGCAGGCCCAGCTCCTCGACAGTCGCTGGGTCCAGGCCTTCGAGCACACCCTCGTCGAGCTGGCGTCCGAGCGCCTGGGGCCCTGACCGGACCCCTGCGTTTGGATCCGTGCCACAGGCCGCCCCGGTTCGGGGTTATTGATAGGAAGTGCTGACCTTCGCCCTGCTGACGCTGCCCTGGCTGGCCTGCTCCGACGACACGGAGACCGCGGACTCGGGCACCACCACCAGCGGCGAGGCCGATGTCGACAGCGACAGCGACAGCGACACCGACAGCGACAGCGACACCGACAGCGACAGCGACACCGACACCGACACCGACACGGTGACCGAGACCGACACGGTGACCGAGGCGCCCGAGGTCGTGCGCTTCGTGGCCATGGGCGACGGCGGTGAGGGCAACCCGGACCAGTACGCCAACGCGGCGGCGGTCAAGGCCGTCTGCGAGGCCAAGGCCGACGAGCGCCCCGGCTGCGACTTCGTGCTGTACCTGGGCGACAACTTCTACAACGACGGCGTCGACGAGGTCACCGACTCCCAGTTCCAGACCAAGTTCGAGGATCCCTACGCCGACCTCGACCTGCCGTTCTGGGTGGTGCTCGGCAACCACGACTACGGCGAGACCAGCCTGAGCTGGTGGAAGTCGGATCCCCAGGTCGAGTACAGCCTGTACTCGACCAAGTGGAACATGCCGGACAAGTACTACGACTTCACCGCCGGCCCGGCCCACTTCTTCGGCCTCGACACCAACTCGATCATGCTCGACTGGGACAAGGTCGGGCAGCAGGCCTGGCTCGACGGTGCCCTCGCCAGCTCCACCAGCACCTGGAAGATCGCCTTCGGTCACCACCCCTACATCTCCAACGGCCAGCACGGCAACGCCGGCAACTACGAGTACCTGTGGTGGCTGCCGATCGTGAACGGGGACTCGGTGAAGTCCTTCATGGAGTCCTCGGTCTGCGGCCGGATCGACGTCTACCTCTGCGGCCACGATCACAACCGCCAGTGGCTCGAGCCGACCTGCGGCACCGAGTTCGTCGTCAGCGGCGCGGCCGCCAAGACCACGGACCTCGTGGGCCGCGACGGCCAGCCCACGCTCTACGAGGACGACAGCATCGAGGGCTTCGTCTGGATCGAGCTCGCCGACAACGTGCTCACCGGCGAGATCTACACCCTGGAGGGCGGATCACCGGCGTTCAGCCGCACGGTGACCCGGTAGCGGCCCGGTGCGTTGGCTCGCCCTGACGTCGTGGTGGCTGGCCGGCTGCGTGACAGGGGACCTGACCGGCGACGACGGCAGCCGCATCACCCTGGTGGGCGGCGTGCTCACGGTCTGCGAGACCCACGAAGGCTCCCTCGCCGCCTTCGGCCTCGCCGCGTCCTGGGACGCCTGTCCCCACGAGCTGGACACCTCCAACCCCCCGGACACCGGGGACACCGGAGACACCGGCGGCACCACCACGGTGGACCCCGACGAAGAGCAGTCCTCCAGCGCCAGCACCGACGACGACGGCACCATCTGCGGCTACTACAACGCGCTCTTCTCCCAGCCCGGCTACTGCGAGCCCTGGCTGGTCCAGGCCAACAGCCCGGCCAACGCCCACACCTTCAACGTCTGGTTCGAGGACGTGCCGGACCGCGAGGACCTCACGGGCATCCGGGCGCAGCAGGCCGTCGTTGCCCACTGCCCCGACCCCAACGGGCTGGAGCCCACCCGGGCGACGAGCCTGGAGGGCGAGATCGAGGTCACCCGGGACAACGGGCGCAAGGCCAAGGTGGAGGTGGAGACCGACCTGGCGGATGGGAAGCTGAAGTTCCGGATCTGCAGGTAGGGGCGTGGGCGGCGGAGCCTCGGCAGGGGACGCGGGGGCTCGGATCTCGTCGGTCGTGCTCGTGGGCGGGCACGGCGCCTCGACGAAGGCTCGGTGATGGTGACGCGGCTTCGTGCCGGTCCTGGACAGGCAGGCCCGAGCAGCCCTCAGCGCGGACCGCCCAGGATCAGGTTGCTGGAGCTGGCGAGCTTGGCGCCGATGATCAGGTCCTCGTAGCCGTCCTCGTTGATGTCGCCGGCCCACTGGCTCCGGATCCATCAAAGCGATCGACAGAGGCCGATTATCGGCGACTCCCCCGCCCCTGCCCTCCGGTTCCCCTCTGCCCATGAGCTCGCCACGGCATAGCCAGCTTCCACCCAGCGGGATGGGCCCGCGAGGGTAACGGCCGCGGGTCAAAGTCTGGCAGACGAACCCCCGCGGCCGCCTCACAGAGGAGGAAGCAGAGGATGACACGGAAAGTCATAGACGTCACCCCAGTAGCGATCGATCCCGCCCAGATCCCCGAGGACCTGGTCGAAGGTGGGGTCGTGCTCAGCGACCTAGAGGTCCGAGGGACCATCCAGGAGGCCGAGACCCGGCTGAAGGTCCGCCGACAAGGCGGCTTCGCCGCGGTGGACCTGTGGCTGGTCGTGCTGCTGTTCATGGCGTGGAAGGGCCAGGGGGGCTTCAAGGGCTTCTGGAAGGAGAAGGTGCGCCCACACCTCAAGGCCCTCGCCGGCGCCGCTGGCCGAGACGGACTGCCCTCTCCCTCGGCGCTGTCCCGAGGGCTGGGCGCGGTGGAGGCGGGCCTGCTCCGTGAGGCGACGCCCTGGCTGTTGACCGAGGCCCCGGACCTCGATGAGGTGCTTCGGCACCCGGCCGTCCTGAGCTGGGACGCACAGGGTGTTGGCTGGCACGTCTTCGACGTGGACCCCACGGTTGCGACGCTGCGGCACCGAGCGCTGCCCGTGGACGACGACCTCCCCGAGCCCATGCGGCGCTCGGAGGAGACCGGCGTGCAGGGGCACTCGGGTCGCAAGCGAGGCGACATCCAGTTTTGGCGTACGGACGTCCAGCACGCCGGCTCTGGGTTCTGGGGCCACGCCCACCTCCACCGCGGCAATGGGAAGGGGGTCGTGTGTGCTGGTCCAGCGTGAAGGCGGACACGTCATCAGCACCGACGAGAAGACCAGCATCCAGGCACTCGAACGGCTCCAGCCGACGAAGCCGACGAAGCCTGGGCTGACAGGAGGACCGGCCCGCTACGCCGAAACCGATCAACCGGTGTCGTCGT
>CAZCVP010000057.1:35585-37929 GCA_964501915.1 uncultured Enterobacterales bacterium | reverse complement strand
CCGCCGTGCACCCTCCTCCTTCATTTCGGACAGGACTTCCGGTCTGTAGCACTAGCGCCGACGGGCGGAGATCAGCACCGAGGGGATGGCCGGCAGGCGCCGGGTCTTCAGCCCCACAAAACCCGCCGCCTCGATCCAGCCGTGCATCGTGGCTTCGGGCCAGGCTCCGGCCCCGCTCAGCAGGAAGAAGAGCAGCTCGTTGAAGCCGGCCACCGTGGAGAGGTTGCGTCGATGCTCCCGGTGCTCGGAGTCCTGGACCACCAGCAGGCCCCCGGGCCGCAGCGACGCGTGGGCCTTGGTGATGGCCGCCTCGGCCTCCTCGCCTGTGGCGTTGTGCAGCACGTTGAAGATCAGCACCAGGTCGTAGCCCTCGCCCCAGTCGGCGGTGCGGAAGTCGGCCTCCCGGTAGACCACGCGGTCGCCTCCGGGCACGTCGGCGACGATCCGGCGACCGACGGCGGCGGCCTCGGGCAGGTCCAGCACCTCGGCGGTCAAGCCAGCGTGGCGGGCGCAGCAGGCGGCCGAGAACAGGCCGTGGCCGCCGCCGACGTCGAGCAGGCGCTCGGGGCTCGAGCCGAGCGGCAGCAGCCGAGCCACGAAGGGGGCGATGAAGCGGCCCAGGTCCGCCAGGCCCCACATGTAGCGCTCCCAGAACTCGGGCGGCAGGCCGGCTTCATGGATGCGTCGCACCTCTCCGGTGCGCACCACCTCCTCCAGGTCGTTCATCTGGTCCCAGAGGTCGCCCATGAAGGACAGGGCGTTGTGCAGGGACCGCTTGCCGCCCTTCACCAGCCACTTCCGCGCCTGCCGGGTGAGGAGGTAGGCTGGCGGCTGGCCCTTGCGCCGCACCACGCCGAAGCCGTTGAGCGCGTTGAGCAGGGTGCCCATCGCCACCGGGTCGCAGCCCGTCGTCTCGGCCACCTCGGCGGCCGTCCGCCCGCCATCCGCCAGAGCCTCGAAGGTCCCCAGCCGGGTCGCGGCGATGAGGCAGCGGGCTTCGCCCATGCCCCAGACGGTCTTCACGAGGGGGGTCGGGACCTGGCCGAGGCCCATGGCGGCGGCCTGGAGGAGACCGGTGGGCAGGACGGCGAGACGCATGACGGACTCGGGCGCTGGGGTGCGGCCAGAGGGTACGCCAGGGCGGTCGGCCGGCTGGAGGCCGGCGGGAGCAGGTGGCGCACAGGATAGGCTCGGGCGATGTGGTCCCTGATCCTGGTCGCCGCGTGTGGGGGCCCCGGCCCCGAGCCGGTCCAGGAGCTGGTGGAGCTCTACGCCACCGATCCCGTCGCGGCGACGGCCCGCCTGGCCGGGCTGCCGGAGGAGGACCGCGACCGCGCGGTGATCGCCATCGTCGAGCACAACCCCGGCCAGACCCAGCCGCTGTGTGCCCTGACCAGCACGCGCTCCGCCGCCGCCCGCTGCCGCCGCTTCAACGAGCGCCAGCACCTGTGGACCATTCCCCCGTCGTCGCGCTCACCTCCGGGGGGAGGCGGTGCGGTCGGCGAGCGGACCGGGTTCCCCGAGGCCTACCGGGCTCCCTGGCTGGGGCAGCAGGCCGACCGGGCCGAGTGCGGGCGGGCCGGGGCGGCGAACCTGTGCCTGGAGGAGCGTGCCGTGACCGCGGCGCGGGAGGGACGCGTGGCCGATGCCGCAGGGGCCTGCCTCGCGGTCCCGGAGGGACGCCTCCGCCAGGACTGCTTCTTCACCGCTGCGGAGTCCGTCGGCACCTCGATGGACCGCTACGCGGACGGTGTGGCGCTCTGTGCCGGGGCTCCCGGCTACGCCCACGAGTGCCACACCCACCTGCTCAGCCTCCTGGTGGGCTTCGTGGCCTCGACTGGGACCGACGAGGCCATCGCCGACCTGCGGTCCGGCGTCGAGCACCTGAGCCGTGTCTGGCGGCCCGTGGACGCCGCCTTCGCCGACCGGACCCTCCAGCAGTACCTCGCCCTGGCGACCCCGGCGGTGCTCTCCGGCGGCACGCGCTTCCCGCTCTCGGTGGCCGAGCGGCTGCCTCCGGCCGCCCGCCCCCACGTGCGCTCGGCGATCGCGGCCCGGGTGGCGGGGACGGAGCGACCCTTCGAAGCGGCGGCGCGCATCTGGGCCGGGGAGTCGGTCGAGATCCCCGAGGCTCACGGCGCCCACTGGGCGCCCGTGGAGGCCTGCCAGACCGAGGGGTCCACGCTCGATCGCCAGTACTTCCTCGACGCCCAGCGGACCCGCCCGGCGCACGCGGACCCGGAGCTCGACCTCCAGCTCGCCGTGGCCTTCGCCCTGATCCAGCGTCGTCCCCCCCCCCCGGCCCAGGGGGGGGGGGCCATAGCCCGCCACCCACCCCCCCCCC
>CAZCVP010000057.1:28086-35575 GCA_964501915.1 uncultured Enterobacterales bacterium | reverse complement strand
GGGGGGGGGGGGGCGGTGGTGGTGGGGGGGTTCGCGGGCCGGGCGGCGCGGGTCCAGGCGGCGACCGGCTGCCTGCTGCGGCGCCGCCCCCCCCGGTGGCGCGCTCACCCGGGGGGCTCCTCCGGATAGGTCTCCCCCAGGAGGTCGAGATGAGCGCACGGGTGGTGACGGAGCAGGCGGAGTGGGACAGGCGCTACCGGGAAGAGGTCCTGCCCTGGGACACCGGGGAGGTGGCGCCGGAGCTGCTTCGGCGACACGAGGACCTGCGGCGGTGCGGGGAGCTCGAACGGGCCGGCCGGGTGCTGGTCATCGGTGCGGGCACCGGGACCAACGCCACCTGGCTGGCCGCGCAGGGCCACGAGGTCCTGGGAGTGGACCTCTCCTCCTCTGCGGTGGACCTGGCGACCCAGAAGGCGACCGAGGCCGGCCTTGCCGGTGCCCGCTTCGCGACCCACGACTGGCTCGACCCGATCCCGGTCCCGCGCGGCAGCCAGGACCTGGTCTTCGATCGGGGTTGCTTCCACTGCCAGGACCTCGCCGGCCGCGCTCGCTTCGCCCGCCGCGTCTACCAGGCGCTTCGCCCAGGAGGTCACTGGATCAGCCTGGCCGGCAGCGCCGACGAGGTGAACGAGGAGCACGGCCCTCCGCGGCTCTCGGTCCTGGAGGTCGCCGCGGCGGTGGAGGCCTGCTTCGAGGTCCAGGAGCTTCGGGCCGTGCGCTTCCGCGGCGGGACGGGAGCCCTGTCCTGGTCGGGGCTGTTCCGTCGCCGGCGGGACCATCCTCCGGTCTGGAGGGACTGACAGCGGTGCTCGCTGTCAGGCGGATGGCCCCCTCGGACCGATGCCGAGCTCCTCGGCGTGGGGCCTCAGGGCCTCGATCACGAACGTGATGTGGTCGGCCAGGTCGACCCCCAGCAGCTCGGCCCCGGCGCGGACCTCGCTCCGCTCGACCTTGGCGGCGACAGGTCTCGACGTCGGCCTCGCCGCCCCCGTAGCGCAGGGCTGCGGCTCGCATGACGATCTCGACGGAGCGGGCGTGGCGACGAAGCGCCTCGCCGGGCGTCCACTCACAGAGCAGGGCCCAGGCCTCTTCTCGGATCAGCGTCTCGGGGCTCTCCTGACGTGGGATCGGGTCCATAGCCGGCCCGGGGGCCCGGGGGGAGTCACCTGGATAGGGGCTCCGTCCGTCGCAGCCAGGAGACCGGATGCCCTCGAACCCGTTCAACGCCCGCAGCACCCTGACCACTTCGTCCGGCACCGTGGACTGGTTCCGGCTCTCGGCGCTGGACGAGGCCGGGCTCGGGGACACCGCGAGCCTGCCCTATGTGGTTCGACTCATCCTCGAGGCCGCCCTGCGCAACGTCGACGGCTTCAAGATCACCGAGGACCACGTCCGGGCCCTGGCCGCCTGGCGACCCGAGGACCAGGGCGAGGTGGAGATCCCCTACCAGGTGGCCCGGGTCATCCTGCAGGACTTCACCGGGGTCCCCGCCGTGGTCGACCTCGCCGCCCTCCGCTCGGCGATGGACCGCATGGGTGGCGACCCCCAGCGCATCAACCCCCAGGTCCCCGCCGACCTCGTCATCGATCACTCGGTCCAGGTGGACCACTTCGGCGGTCCCGACGCCCTGGCGCTCAACGCCAGGCGCGAGTTCGAGCGCAACGCCGAGCGCTACGAGTTCCTGCGCTGGGGGCAGCTCGCCTTCGAGGACTTCCGGGTCGTGCCGCCCAGCAGCGGGATCGTGCACCAGGTCAACCTGGAGTACCTGGCCAACGTGGTCACGACCCGCGACGGCGTGGCCTTCCCCGACACCTGCGTCGGCACCGACTCCCACACCACGATGATCAACGGCCTCGGCGTGCTCGGCTGGGGCGTGGGTGGCATCGAGGCCGAGGCCGCGCTGCTGGGCCAGCCGATCTACATGCTGCTGCCGAAGGTCGTGGGCATGGAGCTGACGGGGACCCTGCCCACCGGCTGCACTCCCACCGACCTCGTGCTCACCGTGGTGGAGCGCCTGCGGGCCCACGGCGTGGTGGGCAAGCTGGTCGAGTTCCACGGGCCGGGGCTGGACAACCTCAGCCTGCCGGACCGGGCGATGCTCGCCAACATGGGGCCGGAGTACGGCGCGACCACCGGCTTCTTCCCCGTCGACGACGAGACCCTGGCGTACTTGCGCCAGACCGGTCGCTCCGAGGCCCGGATCGAGCTGGTCGAGACCTACCTCCGCGCCCAGGGCATGTTCCGCACCGGGGACAGCCCCACCCCCCGCTACAGCGAGAACGCCTCCCTGGACATGGGCACCGTCGTGCCCTGCATCAGCGGTCCCAAGCGTCCCCAGGACCGCATCGACCTGCCCCGGGCCAAGCGCTCCTTCTTCGTGTCTGCCACCGAGACCTACGGCGTGCAGGGGGCTGTCGAGGCCCCGGCGGCCACCGGTCGGGTCGCCCAGCGGGTCGACCAGTTCCCCGCCGGCCAGGTCAGCGTGGAGCTGGACGGTGAGACCCACGACCTCTCCCACGGCACCATCGGCTTCGCCGCCATCACCTCCTGCACCAACACCTCGAACCCGTCCGTGCTCATCGGCGCCGGCCTGCTCGCCCAGAAAGCGGTGGCGCGAGGCCTGGAGGTCAAGCCCTGGGTCAAGACCTCTCTGGCGCCCGGCTCGCGGGCGGTCAGGCGCTACCTGGAGGCCGCCGGGCTGCTGCCCTCGCTGGAGGCCCTCGGCTACCACGTCGTCGGCTATGGCTGCACCACCTGCATCGGCAACAGCGGTCCGGCGATCCCCGCCGTCGCCGCTGCGGTCGACACCGACGGTCTGGTGCTCACCTCGGTGCTGTCGGGCAACCGGAACTTCGAGGGCCGCATCAGCCCCCACGCCCGGGCCAACTACCTGGCGAGCCCGCCGCTGGTCGTCGCCTTCGCCCTGGCTGGCACGATCGACATCGACATGGACCACGAACCGCTGGGCCACGATCCAGAGGGCAACCCGGTCTACCTGGCGGACATCTGGCCCACCCAGGCCGAGGTCCGGGAGGCCCTGGCCGCCAGCGTGAAGCGGGAGTTCTTCGAGGCCGAGTACGGCGGCATCTTCGAGTCCAACGAGGCCTGGAACGCCATCGAGGGCTCGGGCGGGGCGCTCTATGACTGGAGCTCCGAGAGCACCTACGTGCAGGAGCCTCCCTTCTTCCAGGGCATGGGCGTCGAGGAGCCGCCCCTGAGGCCCATCCGGGGGGCGCGGGTGCTGGCCCTGCTCGGCGACTCCGTCACCACGGACCACATCTCGCCGGCCGGTGCGATCCCCGTCGACAGCCCCACGGCGACCTACCTGCGGGACAACGGGGTCGAGCGGCGGGACTGGAACTCCTACGGCTCCCGTCGTGGCAACCACGAGGTCATGATGCGGGGGACCTTCGGCAACATCCGCCTTCGGAACCAGCTCGCACCCGGCACCGAAGGGGGCTGGACCACGCACCTGCCCACCGGCGAGGTGATGTCGATCTACGACGCCTCGATGCGCTACCAGGAGGCCGACACCGACCTCGTGGTGCTGGCCGGCTCCGAGTACGGCACCGGCTCCAGCCGCGACTGGGCCGCCAAGGGGACCTTCCTGCTCGGCGTCAAGGCGGTCATCGCCACCAGCTACGAGCGGATCCACCGGTCCAACCTGGTCTTCATGGGTGTGCTGCCGCTCCAGTTCAGGGCGGGCGAGTCGGCCGCCGGGCTCGGCCTGGACGGACAGGAGAGCTTCGAGGTCGTCTACGGCGACACCATCGAGCCGATGGAGGTGGTCGCCGTCACCGCCACCCATCCCAGCGGAGCGGTCACGACCTTCGAGGCGATCGCCCGCGTCGACAGCCCCGTGGAGGTCCGCTACCTCCAGAACGGCGGTATCCTCCACACGGTGCTCCGCGACATGGTGCGGAGCGGGGGGGGTGCCTCGTGAATCGTCGGACCTTCACGCTCGGTCTGCTGGCGCTCTCGGGCGCCCTCTCCAGCTCGGCGGGCTGCCTGTCAGCGGGCAAGCGCCGAGGACGTCGCCGGGGGCGCCGCCGCCAGCGACGACGGGACGATCGCCAGGACGATCGCCAGGACGAGCGCGAGGAGGAGAGAGAGGAAGAGCGTGAGGAGGAGGCCGAAGGCGCCGAAGACTGATCCAGGGAACCCTCGGTGACCGAGCGGGGTCACAGCTCCTGACGTCCTCGGGAGCCCCACCATGCGTCTCTTCCACTGGCTCGCCCTCCTCCTCGTCGTCTTCGCGACGGCCTGCACCTTTGCCACGGCCGGCGACCCCGAGCGGGAGCCCGCCAAGACCCCTCGCGCCAAGGTGGACGACACCCACCTCAGCCTGGGCGCTGCGGTCTCCTGGGGGGGGCTCACGGTCTGGCCGGTGATCGACGCTCGGGCCGACAAGAGGCCCTCCGGGGACTACACCACCCTCGCCCGCGCCCTCGCCGAGGGCACCCTCGCGGTCAAGGAGATGGGCAGCGGGGGCTCGGTCCCCCAGCTCATGGTCCACAACACTGGCAAGCAGACCGTGCTGTTGACCGCCGGCGAGGTGCTCCAGGGCGGCCAGCAGGACCGGGTGCTGGTGAAGGACGTCGTCTTGCCGCCGTCTCCCGAGCCGGTCCCCGTGGCCGTCAACTGCGTCGAGCAGGGTCGGTGGTCGCCGGGCGCGACGGGGATCTCCTTCGGCTACGGGGGGCGCGGCGAGGTCACGCTGACCCGCACGGTCCAGGCCGAGAAGTCCCAGGGTGCGACCTGGGCCACGGTGGCCCAGCTCAACGCCGCCAAGGCCAAGGTGGTGGGTGGGCCCGACGCGGCCGAGCTGGCGCCCTCATCGGGCACCTACATGGCTTCGTTGGACCAGGAGACGGTGCGACGCCACGTCGAGGCCGGCCTGGCCGTGCTGGAGCCGGGCTTCGCCGGGCTCCAGCAGGTGGTGGGCCTGGTGGTCGCCGTGGACGGCAAGGTCCGCAACGCGGAGCTCTACGGGCACCCTTCGCTGTTCGACAAGGCACGAGCCGACACCCTGCGCGGGGCGGCGCTGGAGGCGGTCAGCCTGGACGTCCACGACAAGGCGGCCTCCGCGCCCGCCGACCAGGTCGCCGTGCTCTTCCTCCGGGAGGCTCTCACCGCCCAGCAGGTCGCCGAGGAGGCCGAGGGAGCGGTGGTGCGCAAGGAGCAGAAGGCCGCTGGGGCGGCCGCCTACTGGACGGAGGATGTCGGGGGGCACTTCATCCACCTCACCGCGTATGCGGAGTAGTCACCGGCTCCGCTCGAACAGCCCTTCGAGCAGGGTGACCCCGGAGTGTCCGGGCACGATCTCCCCGGTGGGGGCGAAGTCCCGACTCCGCGCTGCCACGGTCGAGATGATCCGGGCCGCACCGACGGTGACGTAGTCGTCGTCTCCGAGCTGGAGATCGAGGTGCAGCACCACGCGCAGGTAGTCGGCGGCGGGCATCCACACCAGCGCTTCGCAGGCCTGCTCGACCTGCTCCAGCGACAGGGCGGACTGTGGCACGGTCACCTCGGCGGCTGGCGCGGGCCAGGCCGCCAGCTCGCGAAGGAGCTCCAGCAGCGCGGCGGCCAGGCGCCCTTCGCGATCCATCAGGCCGCAGGCATCGAGGAGCACGTCGAGCTGTCGCTGTCGCTCCCGGTCCTCGGGCCAGTCCAGGCGCTCGGACAGCGGGGAGTCGATGGGCCACTCCGGCAGCCAACCCTGCACCAGGCGCACGAAGGTGTCGTCGGTCGACGCCAGCAGCGGCTCCCACTGGCCCTGGGAGCGCAGCACCTCCAGCGTCTGGAGCCGGGCGGTCCGGTCCAGTCGGGCCAGGGCGTGGTGCAGCAGGTGCCAGTCCACCTCCTCCTCCCACGGACGCGGGAGGAAGTCGGGGAAGGGCAGCTCCGGGTCCTGACAGACGAACCCGGTGGCTTGTCCGCTGGAAGGGGGAGAGGACGGGCCGGCCACGCGGCCTCCAGGGCCGTTGGGACATTCTAGCAGAGAGCCGGGCTCGGCTCCCAGGGGGGCACGGCGGCGCTCGGAGGGGAGTCAGGGGTCCAGCACCAGCTCCAGCGTGCGGACCTGGCTGGCCTCGATGAAGCCACCCTTGGCGAAGCGGGTGTCCATGACGCCGGGACGGACGCGGCTCAGGGTCAGGTTGAGCTGGCAGCTCTCGGCCTCGGTGCCGTCCAGGCTCACCAGGTCGCTCTGGCGGATGAACCAGGCTCCCACGTCGGTGTCCAGGTCGAGCTCGACGGGCTCGATGCACGCGCCCTTGAGCACGAGGCGCATCGTGTCGCCGGGGGCGGGTGGGTCCCAGCTCAGCGGGATCGCTTCGCTCGTCCGGGACCAGGCGGACTCCGGATCTGGTCCGGTGATGGTGAACGGCTCGGGCAGGCTGGCTGTGCTGTCCGGGGCTCCTCCGTCCAGCTCCCGCACGAGGCTGAAGGTGAACAGGGTCCCGGCCGCCTGGGCCGTGAAGTCCTGGGTGTAGTAGTAGAAGGTCGCGAGGCTCTGCTCGCGGAGCAGCAGGGCCCGGGTGCCGTCGTCGACCTTGAGCTGGTCTTCTTCCGACACGCGCACGAAGTTGTTGGAGGTGGAGCCACCCTCGCGCAGGACCACCCGGGCGTGGGTCTGCTCGCCGTCCGCCTCGAGCTCCATCTCGGCCGAGATCTCGTCGGTGCCCAGGCTGTTGCTCTCCACGGTGAAGCAGCCGGTGACGAACGCGATTCCGATGAACGAGACCATGTGGGGCCCTCCGTGCCCCGAGAATCGGATCGGACTCAGGCTCTCAGTAGGCCCCGCGGGTCAAGGTGGCGGACCAGGTCAGGGCCTTGCGCTGGCCCTTGCTCCTGGACGTACCGCTCATGGCCTTGCCGCTCACGCTGCCCTGGAGGGTCAGCTCCGAGCCGCCCGACTCCCAGAAGCGCACGGCCCCGGTCGCCGGATCGACCCTTCCGGACAGGGGGATCGTGCGGTAGGTGGTGCCGACGAAGATCTCGATCTCCCCCACGACGCGCTCGCCCTCTTGGGCCTTGATGATCAGTCGCATCGGCTTGCCGCCCCAGCGGCCGTCCCAGGTCCCCTGGATGTCGGGAGCCTCGGTGGCGGGGGGATCCTCTGGGGGGTCGGCTTCGGCGGTGGGCGCGGGGTCGGGCTCGGCTACGGGTTCGGGTTCGGGTTCGGGTTCGGGTTCAGCGACCGGGTCGGGCTCGTCCACCGGGTCGGGCTCGGCCACCGGCTCGGGCTCGTCCACCGGGTCGGGCTCGTCCACCGGGTCGGGCTCGTCCACCGGGTCGGGCTCGTCCACCGGATCGGGTACCGGCTCGGGCTCGGGCACCGGCTCGGGCTCGACGACCGGCTCGGGCTCGGGCACCGGCTCGGGCACCGGCTCGGGCTCGGGCTCGACGACCTCCTCGGGCTGCGCGAGCGGCGGCGGCCCCCCCCCCCCCGGCGCGCGCCCCCCCGCGGGGGGCGCCCGCGCCCGCG
>CAZCVP010000057.1:0-28076 GCA_964501915.1 uncultured Enterobacterales bacterium | reverse complement strand
GGGTGGGTGGGTCTCGCGGGTGGGGGGGCGGCGCCGGCCCCGGCGACTCCGTGTCCGGCCCGCCCGAGAGCAGGACGGCGCCGCCCGCCGTGGCCGCCAGCAGGAGCGCGGCGGCCAGCCAGATCCCCCTTCGGCCAGGGGCCTGCTTCGGTGCCTCCCCGGTCGGCGGCGGTGGCGCGGCGGGCTGAGGTGCCGGCGCGGCGCGGGTCAGCGCCTCGACCTGGTCCGGCTCCAGGGCGAAGGTGTCGTGGGTCGGGGCGGTCTGGCTCTTCACCAGGGTCGGCGCCGGCGGGCCGGTGCGGATGGTCCCCGGGCCCGTCACGGGGCCCCCGAGCACGATCCGCTGCAGCGCGTCGTCGTCGGCCAGCATCTCGGCCGCGAGCTGCCGCACGGACTCCTGGCGCTGCTCGGGGTCCGGCTCCAGGGCCCGGTGGATGGCCTCGGCGACCGACGGCGGGCCGTGCTCGGGGCTCTGGAGGCGGGGGTAGTCCCCCTGGGCGGTGGCGGTGAAGGTCTCCACCAGGGTCCGGCGACGCAGGGGGTGACGACCCGAGATCAGCTCGTAGGCGATGGCACCGAGCGCGAACACATCGGCGCGGGTGTCGACGCTGGCCGAGTCCTCGATCTGCTCGGGCGCCATGTAGCCGGGTGTGCCCATGGCCGAGCCCTGGCGGGTCACTCCGGTCCCGGCGTCCCCGAGCACGACCTTGGCGATGCCGAAGTCCGTGACCTTGGGCACCACCCCGAGCGGGGTCTCCGAGAGCAGGATGTTGGCGGGCTTCAGGTCCCTGTGGAGCACACCCGCTGCGTGGGCCGCCGCCACACCGGAGAGGATCTGGGCCATCAGGTGCAGAGCGTGGTCCAGCGGCAGGGCGCCCTGGTGGGTCAGCCACTCCTCCAGGGTGCGGCCCTCCACGTACTCCATCAAGAGACCGGTGCGGCCCTGGTACTCCACGACGTCCGTCACGCCGACCACGTTGGGGTGGCGGAGCTGGGCCTGGATCTGGCCCTCCAGCAGCAGCCGCTCCGCCAGGCCCCGCCGATCGAGGGTCAGCAACTTCAGGGCGTGCAGGGAGCCGAGACGGCGGTGGCGCACCCGGTAGACCTGGGCGATGCCGCCCTCGCCCAGCAGGACCTCGACCTCGAAGCGATCGACCGTGTCGCCGTTCTTCAGCAGGGGGGACCCTTCCACGTCGCCGATCATGCCTCGGAGTCTGGCTGCTGTCTCGTGTCTTGGGGTCCCGGTGGATACGGGGCCCCCACCTTCACCGGATCTCCCCGCGCAGAGCATCGCATGGCCGTTCGCTTCGACGATGACCGCCGCAGGGTGGTGCTGGGGGTGCGGGACCTCGTGGAGGTCGGCCCGCGGACCGGCGACCTCCAGCTTCGGCCGGCGTGGTCGCTGAGGACCCGCGCCGCGGCGGGTCGCGAGGTCCACCAGCTCACCCAGGCCTGGCGGGCCGAGCACGATCCCGCCTACAGCGCCGAGGTCAGCGTGAGCACGACCCGGGTTGTCCGGGACTGGGAGGTCACGATCCGCGGCCGGCTGGACGGCATCACGGTCGAGGACGGGCGCCTCGTGATCGAGGAGATCAAGTCGACGGCCCTGCCGGCCGAGCGGCTCTACGCGACCCGGGCCGAGGACTGGGCTCAGTGGCAGGCGCAGGTCGCCCTCTACGTCTGGCTGCTGGGGACCATGGGGCGGGAGGCCGAGGGGCGCCTGGTGCTGGTGTCCCTGGTCGACGGTGCCCGCCACGTCCTCTCCGTCGACTCGGACCAGGAGACCATCGGCCGCCAGGTGGAGCAGCGCCTCACGGACCTCGTGCGAGAGCGGGAGGACCACCTCGCCTGGCTGGCCCGGCGCCGCGAGGCTCGGGTTCCCTTCCCTCACGACGCCCACCGCGCCGGCCAGCGGTCGCTCGCGGCGGTCGTGGACGATGCGCTGTCGGCCGGCCGCCAGCTCCTGCTGTCGGCTCCCACCGGGGCCGGCAAGACCGCCGCCGTGCTCCATGGGGTCCTCGGACGTGCCTGGGGATGCGACCAGCGGGTCTTCTTCGCCACCGCCAAGGGCACCCAGTCCGCCATCGTCGAGCAGACCCTGCTCGCCTTCGCCGAGCGGGGACTGCCGCTCAGGGCGGTCTCCATCCGCGGTCGCGAGCGGCTCTGCCTCCGCGAGGACGGGGTGGACTGCCGGGCCGAGGCCTGCCCCCACGCGGCCGGCCACCACGACCGCGTCCGGGAGGCACGGGTGGTGGAGCGGGTGCTGTCACTCCAGGTCGCGGACGCTGCGGCCCTGCTGGCCCTCGGCCGGGAGCACACGGTCTGCCCCCATGCGCTCGCCCTGGAGGCCGCCCGCCGGGCCGACGTGGTGGTCGGGGACTACAACTACGCCTTCGACCCGGACGTGCGCCTGGCGCTGCTCGACGACGGCGCCTGGGTGCTGGTGGTCGACGAGGCCCACAACCTGGTGGGCCGGGCCCGGGACCATGGCTCCGGAGAGCTGCTCGCCGAGGAGGCCGAAGGGGTGGCGAGCGCTCTCCGCCTCCGGGGTCCAGCGGCCGAGCCCTGGGCCCGGCTCTGCGACGAGGCGGCGGGGCTGGTGCGCGACGCCGTGCACCGGGTCGAGGAGGACGCCCCGCAGCGCGACCGGGAGGCGGTCGTGGACCCACCGCGGGGGGCCCTCCGCGATCTACGGGATCGGGTCGAGGAGCTGGCGCTGGACTACGCCCTCTTCAGCGAGGGGGGCTCCGAGGATCCCTACACCGCCTGGTCCTGGGGGATCCTGCGCTACGTCCAGCGAGTAGAGGCTGCGGGCGAGGAGTCGGTGCACCTCTACGGGGAGGTCCGCGGCGTGGGCACCTCCCTGCGCATCGCCTGCCTGGACCCCTCGGCCTGGATGGGACCCTGCCTGGCGCGGTTCGACGCGACCGTCTTGATGTCGGCGACCCTGAGGCCGTCCGACTACCACCGGGACCTGCTGGGGCTCGACTCCGAGCGTCTGCTCGTCCACGAGGCGCCGTCGCCCTTTCCTCCGGAGAACCGCGAGGTGGTGCTCGCGACCCGCGTCTCCACCGCCTGGCGGGACCGAGCGGCCCACCGGGAGCGGACGGCGAGGCTGGTCGGGGACGTGCTGCAGGCCGTGCCGGGCAACGTCGCCGTCTACCACCCGTCCTATGACTTCCTCGACACGCTGTCCGCGCTCGTCGACCCCGGGGAGCGGGTCGAGCTCTTCCAGGAGCGGTCGATGGACGACCGGGCCCGGGCCGACCTCGTCGAGCGCCTCTGCAGCCCAGGGCCGCCCCGGGTGTTGCATGCCGTCACCGGTGGCATCCTCGCCGAGGGGGTGGACTGGCCGGGGGGCGTGCTCCAGGCCGTGGTGGTCATCGGTCCGGGGCTCCCCAAGGTCGATCTGGAGCGCCAGCTCCACCAGGCCTGGTGCGAGGAGCGCTACGGTCGTGGCTTCAGCTACGCCTACTGGGTCCCGGGGCTGAGCCGGGTCGTCCAGGCCGCCGGGCGCGTGATCCGCTCCCCCGAGGAGCGGGGGGTGGTCGTCCTGGTCGGACGGCGCTTCGGCTGGCGGGAGCCCCTCGGGCTGATGCCGGCGGACTGGTCTCCGCGACGGGCCACGGTCCCGTCCGAGGAGGTTGCGGCCTTCTTCGAGGGTTAGCCCTCACACCGAGATGTCCCACGATCTACGCGACCACCGCCGCGCCTACCACGACCTCGAGGTCGCCATCATCGAGCGGACCCTGTCCCGACCCGGGGAGGTGACGGACGAGGTCGTAGACGGCCTGCGCTACGTGGTGAATTTCGCCAAGCTCACGGTGTTGCGCGGTCCGGACGGGAAGGACCACTCCGTCACCGGGCTGCTCGGTGGCCACTCCCGTCGGGTCCTGGAGCTCCTGGGGTCAGCCCTCACGCCCGGCGAGGCCACGCTGTGGCCGGCGCTGCGCTCGCTTCCGGAGCTCGTGCGGGCGACGCGCGAGCTCCGGCACCGCCTGGTGGACAACCTCGGCCTGGAGCCGGAGCGGATCCGCCGCGAGGTGTGCGAGAAGAAGGTGGTCATCGCCCTCGGCGGGGGCGGGGGTGCCGGGTACGGCTACGGCGGCATCTTCCACCTGCTCGATCACCACGACCTGGCGCCGTCGCTCATCTGTGGGACCTCGATCGGGTCCCTGGCGGGCATCTTCCGGGCCCGGCGCCGCTACCACGATCCGGCGGCGATCGTGGACTGCATGAACCGCCTGACCTGGCAGCGGGTGTTCACCCTCGGGCCCCAGCCCTCGCGCTATGGCCTGCCCGCCACCTTGCGGCTGCACCTTCGCCGGGCCATCTCCAAGTACTTCTTGGACCCGGACGGCAAGCCCCTCAACATCGGGGACCTCGAGATCCCGACCTTCGTCGTCGCCACGGGGCTCCGCATGGACGCCCTGAAGCACGACCTCTCCTTCTACGAGCACTTCCTGGACGACGCCGTCAAGCCGGGCCTCGTCTTCCGGGCCTCCAAGATCCGCAAGGTCGGCAACATCGCGTCGATCTTCCGGGAGCTGATGGCCGACCCGGACGCGGTCTGTCCGGTCGTCTTCGGCCGCGACCCGGGCACCGAGGCCATCGACGTGGTCGACGCCGCCGGCTTCTCCACCGCCGTGCCGGGGTTGATCCACTACGACGTCGTGCGCGACGACCAACGCATGAAGCACATGCTCGACGCGCTCTACGCCGAGTACGGCATCACCCGCCTCACCGAGGGCGGCATCGTGGACAACGTGCCGGCCCGGATCGGCTGGGAGGCGGCGATGGAGGGTCGCCTCGACGGTCACCGCAACACCTACGTGGTGTCGGTGGACTGCTTCCCACCCAGGCCGAGCTCGGTCATCTTCTTCCCGATCCAGCAGCTCGTGCGCGCCAACGTGCAGCGCAGCGTGGCCTACAGCCACACCCACGTACCGCTGAGCAGGACCCTGAGCCCCCTGAACCTCGTGCCGGCCATCGAGAGCATGGACCGGGCCGGGCGCTGGGCCGCCGACGAGCTGGAGCCGCACCTGCCGGTCATGGGCGCGGTCTGCAGGACGTTTGCCGACCTGCCGGAGCGGTAGGAGGGAGGCGCTGGTGGCGCCACTCCCGGCCGCTCATGACATCCGATGACCCCAGTCCCCTCCGACCCGGGCTATCCTTGTCAGAGGTCCGGGCACTCGAGGCCGAGTCCATGCTGCATCCTTCCGTCTTCTTCATCCTCGCGGGTTGTCCGGTCATCGACACCGGCGTGAACCCGATCGGGGGAACCAACGATCCAGCACCTGTGCTGCTCGTCGAGCCCACGGAGCTGATCTACGACGCCCTGCTGCTGGACGAGTCGGAGGACCAGACCTTCACGGTGACCAACGCCGGCGATGCGGCACTGGACATCGCGTCCCTCACGATCTCGGGCACCACCGCCTTCGAGATCCTCGGCGACACCAGCTTCTTCATCGGTGTCGGCGAGAGCGTCGAGGTCGCGGTGCGCTTCAGCCCCACAGCGGCTGACAACGAGGGCCAGGTCCACATCGCCAGCGACGATCCGACCCCCCTCACCGACGTGGTCGGGCTCTCCGGTGCCGGGCGGCTGCCGGAGCTGCGCATCGTCCCGGATCCCTACGACTTCGGGGCCGTGCCCCCCGGCTGCAGCTCCGGGGGCGATCTCACCCTCCAGAACAGCGGCGACGCCCCGCTGGAGGTCACCTCCATCGCCCACTCGGGCGTCGGCTTCAGCCTGCTCCAGCCCGATCTTCCCGTCACCCTGGAGGCGGGCGAGGAGTACCCGGTCGAGGTCGTCTTCACGCCGCCGGACTACGACACCTACGACGGCATGCTCTACGTCGTGAGCAACGAGGCCGCCGGCCAGCGCACCGCCGAGCAGCTCGGCACCGGCGACGACGCCTCGCCCTTCGTGGACCAGTTCATCCAGCCCGACGGCCCCTGGGAGCAGACCGACATCCTCTTCCACGTCGACCGCTCCTGCTCGATGTGGAACGACGCCGACAACCTCTCCTCCAACTTCAACGACTTCCTGGTCGCGATGGAGGACATCGAGGCCGACTGGCAGGTGGGGGTGGTGACCGAGGACAGCGGCTGCATCAACGGCGGCATCCTCATCGAGGACACCGTCAACGTGGAGTCCAAGTTCCGCAGCGCGGTCTTTGGCCCCCACGGCGACTTCACCGAGGCCGGCCTCTACATCGCCTCCCAGGCGCTGAAGGACAGCGCCTTGAACGGCGGCTGCAACGACGGCTTCCTCCGCGAGGACAGCCGGCTCAGCGTGGTGCTGATCTCCGACGAGCCCGACCAGAGCCCGCGGGGCTCCGACGAGTGGTCGGCCGAGCTGAGGAGCAAGGGCCACGGCATCCGCATCAGCGCCGTCGCCGGCGACGTGCCGGGTGGCTGCCCGTCGGCCGACGAGGGCTGGGGCTACTACGAGGCGGCGCTGGCCACCAATGGCTACTTCCTCAGCATCTGCTCGGTCGACTGGGGTCGAAACCTGGAGCTGATCGCCGCCCTGGCCGGTGAGCCCACCGACACCTTCCCCCTCAGCCACACCCCGGACGTCGACACCCTCGAGGTCCGCATCCAGGACCTTCCGCCCAACGGTGCCTGGCGGGACGTCACCGAGGGATGGGACTACGACGACGACCAGAACGCCATCGTCTTCCACGCCGACAGCCTCCCGGTGCCGAATGCGCGGATCGAAGCGGAGTACATCGCGCCGCTGGACTGCGAGCTGTAGCGCCGCAGCAGAGGACTCGGTCCGCCTCGTCGCGCCGGCCGCGGGACCCGACACGGCTGATCGGTCGGCCGTCTGAGCCCTCGGGTGGCCAGGTCACGTCCACCCGATGGCGGTCCGTCCCATTGTGTCGACCGATTGGGGGGCGGGCAAAAAAGCACAGGCAATTGCTCCAGTTGCCCCACCCCGAGACGGTTCTATGGGGATCCACGGCTGGCACGGGTCTTGCTGCGGGCTGCATTCAATCGACAAAAGCATCTATACATCCAGGAGTCGATATGCTGCTCACGGCCCTGCTCACGCTCGGTGCTCCTCATGCCGAGGAGATCCCGCCGGCCGAGTCCTCCACGCCCCCCGCCACCCCGGAGGCCACCAGGATCGGTGACCCGGCTCCGGCGGCACTCCAGAAGAGCGCGGCGCCACCGGCGCCCGCTCCGGCCCCGCCTGCCCCGGCCCCGGCGGCCAGCCCCCTGGAGATCCACGGCGTCTACGCCATCTGGGCGCTGAACCAGCACAACTTCCTGCTCGGCAAGGACCACCCGCTCGACGACGCCGACTACGTCGTCCAGATGCTGCGGATCGCCCCCAAGATCACCAAGGAACACTACGGTGTCGTGGCCCGCATGGACCTGGCCCAGGGCTGGTGGGGCGTCGACAACGACCCCAACATCGAGACCACCACGGGCTCGGAGACCGACGAGACCACCGGCGAGACCACCTACGACACGGACACCTCCTACAACTACTACAAGCTGTTCCGGGACAAGGACACCAACTACACGATGCACGTGGACCACGCCTACGCCTGGGTCACGGTGCCACGCAGCCCGATTCCGATCACGGTCCGGGCCGGTCGCATGTGGTACGGCGCTGGCCACAAGCTGGTGCTGGACATGGACTACGACGGCGTCCAGGTCGACGTGAAGGCCACGGACGACATCCTGGCCCAGGCCTTCTGGGCCAAGATCAGCGAAGGGGAGGGCTCGACCAAGAACCCCGTCGGGCTGTTGATGAACGACGAGGACGCCTACGCGGACGCCAACCTCTGGGGCCTCCGCGGCTTCTACGACACCGGCACCATGAAGATCGAGGGCTTCGGTCTCTACTACCTGGACCGTAGCGGGACCGGGGACAGCGCCTACCTGCCCAACGGCTACGGCTACCTCAACGCCCGCTTCCGGCCCCAGATCACCTCGGCCACCGTGCTGGGCCTGTCCGTGGACGGCAAGGCCACGGTGCTCGAGGGCCTGACCTACTCCGCCGAGGCCAACTACCTCTTCGGGCGGGACGAGATCGACAACACCACCCACGAGGGCGGCGCCATCGACATCAACGACGGCAGCCTCTCGGGCTGGAACGCCTACGCCAAGGCCGACCTCGCCTTCACGGCCGGCCTCCCGCTCACGGCTGGCCTGACCCTGGGCCTGGGCTCCGGTGACGACGACGTCACCAGCGGCCGAGGCAACATCAACAAGATCCAGACCGCCGGCTTCTTCCCCCTGACCAATGTCTGGGAGGACAGCGTGATGCCCGACGTGGGCGGCATCTCGCCCCAGGGTCTCGGCTCGCCGGTGAGCCGTGGCTACCGGGAGTTCGAGAACACCATGGCCGTCCAGGGCCGGGTGGGCATCACGCCCTACACCGGGGTGAACCTCTCCGTCAGCTACACCTACCTGAGGTCGCTGCAGACCATCTACGCCTTCGACGCCGATGGCACGCCATCGTCGACCCAGGGGTCCAATTCCATCGGCCAGGAGATCGACGCCAACCTGTCGGTCAAGATCTGGAAGGGCTTCGGCTACAAGTGCCTCTTCGGGGTCTTCTTCCCCGACAACGGCGCTGGCTACCTGATCAACGGCAACACGGACACGCTCTCGCCGGCCTGGGAGGTCAAGCAGGTCGTGACCGCCAAGTTCTAGACGGCCCCCGAGCGGTCGCCTCGTGGGGTGACCGCTCGCACTGGAGGACGATCATGCACATCTCCGGCATCCTCGTCGCCTGCAACCCACTCCACCAGGAGGGGTTGCGGGCCGCGATCGGAGCGCTGTCCTGGGCCGACGTCCACTTCCTCGCGCCCGATGGGCGCATGGTCGTCACCATCGAGGGGCGACACGAACACGAACACATGGACCGCCTCAAGGTCATCAAGGCGCTTCCCCGCGTCCTGACGGCCGAGATGGTCGAGTACCGCATCGACGAACACGGAGAATGACGATGAGCCAGAGCCGACGTAGCTTCATGAAGACCGCCGTGGCGGCTTCGGTCGCAGGCAGCATGGGAATCACGGTGCCCGAAGAGGCACGGGCCGCGGTGGTCGATGCGGAGACCGGCTACCGCTGGGACAAGTCCGTCTGCCGCTTCTGCGGGGTGGGCTGTGGCGTCATGATCGCCACCAAGGACGACCGGGTCGTCTCGCTCAAGGGCGACCCCGAGAACCCCGTCAACCGGGGCCTGACCTGCATCAAGGGCTACTTCAACGCCAAGATCATGTACGGCCGGGACCGCCTCCAGACCCCGCTGCTGCGCATGAAGGACGGCAAGTACGCCAAGGACGGTGACTTCACCCCCGTGAGCTGGGACCAGGCCTTCGACGTGATGGCCGAGAAGTTCAAGCAGTACTACAGCGAGCTCGGTCCGTCGGGCATCGCGATGTACGCCTCGGGGCAGTTCACGATCGACGAGGGCTACGCGGCCGCCAAGCTGATGAAGGCCGGCCTCCGCTCCAACAACATCGACCCCAACGCTCGCCACTGCATGGCGTCGGCCGTGGCCGGCTTCATCCAGACCTTCGGGATCGACGAGCCGGCGGGCTGCTACGACGACATCGAGCACACCGACACGGTGGTCTCCTGGGGCGCCAACATGGCGGAGTGCCACCCCATCCTCTGGTCCCGGGTGACGGACCGGAAGCTGCGGGCCCCGGACACCCAGATCGTCAACCTGTCCACCTACACCAACCGCTGTAGCGACCTGGCCGACCTGGAGCTGATCTTCGAGCCCCAGACCGACCTGGCGATCCTGAACTACATCGCCCGCTACATGATCGAGAACGGTGGGGTCGACCAGGACTTCGTCGACAAGCACTGCATCTTCGCCACCGGGCCGACGGACATCGGCTACGGCCTCGACGACGACCACGCCCGCGAGCAGGGCCAGGCCATGCGCGGCAAGGCCGGCGCCCACTGGTCCATCACCTGGGACGAGTTCGTGGCCAGCCTGGAGCCCTACACCGTGGAGTACGTCAGCGAGCTCTCGGGGGTCCCCGCGGCCAAGCTCGAGGCCCTCGCCAGGCTCTACACCGACCGGGACCGCAAGATCGTGTCCTTCTGGACCATGGGCTTCAACCAGCACACCCGTGGCACCTGGGTCAACGAGCAGATGTACATGGTCCACCTCCTCGGTGGACGGATCAGCGAGCCGGGTGACAGCCCCTTCTCGCTGACCGGTCAGCCCTCGGCCTGCGGGACCGCCCGCGAGGTGGGCACCTTCGCCCACCGGCTGCCGTCGGACATGGTGGTCAAGAGTCCAGCCCATCGCAAGAAGTGCGAGGAGCTCTGGAACCTGCCCTCCGGCACGCTCAACCCCGCCGTCGGGACCCACGCCGTCAAGATGATGCGGTCGCTGCGTGCGGGCTCCGTGCGCTTCTACTGGGCGCTGGTGACCAACCCCTTCCAGAGCTTCGCCAACGCCAACGAGTGGGTGAAGGCGGCCCGGACCGGCGACAACTTCATCGTCGTCTCGGACTGCTACCCCACGGTGTCCGCCAAGGTCGCCGACCTGGTGCTGCCCGCGGCGATGATCTACGAGAAGTGGGGGTCCTACGGCAACGCCGAGCGCCGCACGCAGCACTGGCGGCAGCAGGTCAAGGCGCCGGGCGAGGCCAAGGGTGACCTCTGGCAGCTCATGGAGTTCGCCAAGCGGATCACGATCGGCGAGGCCTGGAAGGCCCAGCCCCTCAACGCCGTCGAGGGAGGTCTCCCGGACGTGCTCGCCGCCGCCGCGGAGCTGGGCTACAGCGCGGAGCAGACCCTCTACGACGCGCTCTTCGCCCACGACGGCCTGACCGCCCACGCCTGGCCGGATCCCATCGCCGACGGCCACGGCAACGACATCGCCGAGCACTTCGGCTTCTTCGTGCACAAGGCGCTGTGGGAGGAGTACCGGGCCTTCGGCCTCGGCAACGGCCACGATCTCGCCGACTTCGACACCTACCACGAGGTCCGCGGGCTCAAGTGGCCCGTCATCGACGGTCGCGAGACCCAGCGGCGCTTCCGTGAGGGCTCCGACCCCTACGTCGAGGCCGGCCAGGGCTGGAACTTCTACGGCAAGGCCCTGAAGGCCATCCCGGAGGGCGGCCCCAAGGGTGAGAAGAAGGCCCACGCCGGCAAGGCGAAGATCTTCTTCCGGCCCTACGCCGAGCCGGCGGAGTCTCCGGACGCCGAGTTCGATCTGTGGCTGTGCACGGGTCGCGTGCTCGAGCACTGGCACTCGGGCTCGATGACCAAGCGGGTCGACGAGCTGAACCGGGCCGTGCCCTACGCCCAGGTGTACATGCACCCCGACGACGCGGCCGCGCGTGGTCTGGCCCGCAACGACGTCGCCCTGCTGACGTCGCGCCGCGGGCAGGTCAAGGCTCGCATCGAGACCCGCGGCCGCAACCGCGCCCCCCAGGGACTCGTGTTCGTGCCCTGGTTCGACGAGAACGTGCTCATCAACAAGCTGACCCTCGACGCCACCTGCCCGATCTCCAAGGAGACGGACTACAAGAAGTGCGCCGTCAAGGTGACCAAGGCCTGACATGGGGGCTGTGAGCCGGAGAGGCTTCCTGACCGGGACCTTCAGGCCCCGGGCGGCCGCGCTGACGGTCACGGGAGGCCTCGTCTGGACCCGACTCGTCGAGGACGCCGAGGCCGCGGGCTTCTGCCTGCGGCCACCGGGGGCCCTCGACGAGGCGGACTTCCTCGCCACCTGCCTCAAGTGTGGGCAGTGCGTGGAGGCCTGCCCCTTCGGCACCCTGCACCTGGCCAGCCAGGCGGACGACGCGGTCGGGGGAACCCCGACCTTCACCCCTCGCCAGATCCCCTGCGAGATGTGTGAGGACGTGCCGTGCGCCGAGGCCTGCCCCAGCGGGGCCCTCGATCCGGAGGTGCCCATCGACGAGGCTCGCATGGGCTTGGCCGTGCTCCTCGACCGCGAGACCTGCCTGGCCCACCTCGGCCTGCGCTGTGAGACCTGCTACCGGGCCTGTCCCCTGATCGACCAGGCCATCGTGATCGAGCACCGGACCGAGGGGGACGGCGCGGCCTCCTTCATCCCGACGGTCGACTCCGATCACTGCACGGGCTGTGGCGCCTGCGAGCGGGCCTGCGTGATCGAGGTGCCGGCGATCAAGGTCATCTCCCGGGAGCTGGCCCAGGGCGCACTCGGCGAGCACTACCGCTTCGACTCTCCGTCGCTCACGAGCCCATCGGTGGGAGCCCGGTCCCCGGCTGCCGTCCAGCCGCCGCCGACCTGGGGCCCGAGGGGTGACGTGGTCGACGCCATGAACGACCTCGGAGGGATCGTCGAGTGAGCCGGTCCCGCCGTCACCACCTGCTCCTGGCCCGTCGTGGGGTCCAGCTCGGCGTGCTCGCCCTGCTCTGGGCCGCGGCGCACCGGGGGATTGGTGTGCTCAGCGGCGACCTCGGCGCCTCCACCTTCCTGGGCACCCTGCCCCTGAGCGATCCCTTCGCCGTGCTGCAGGTGCTGGCGACCGGCCACGCCCCGGCTGCGACGGCGCTGCTGGGCGCCGGGCTCGTCCTGGCCTTCTACGCGCTGGTCGGGGGGCGGACCTTCTGCTCCTGGGTCTGCCCCGTCAACCCGATCGCCGACCTGGCCGGGTGGCTCAAGCGACGCTTCGAGCTCCGCGGCCAGTTCCTGGTCTCGCGGGAGACCCGGCGTTGGGTCCTGGTGGCGGCCCTCGGGGTCTCCGCGGTCACGGGCGTGGCCGCCTTCGAGCTGGTCAGCCCGATCGGCATGGTCCAGCGGGGACTGATCTTCGGACCCCTGGCGGAGGCCGCCCTGGTGGTGCTCGCCCTGCTGGTCCTGGACCTCTGGGTCGTCAAGGATGGCTGGTGCGGCAGCCTCTGCCCCCTCGGTGCCTTCTACGGTGGCCTGGGTCGCTTCGCGCTCGTGCGCATGCGGTTCGAGGAGGACCGCTGCGATCACTGTGGAGACTGCCACCGGGTCTGCCCCGAGCGGCAGGTCCTGGGGCTCAAGGAACTCGCCCGGGTGGGGTTCGTCCACTCGGGAGACTGCACAAACTGCACGCGTTGCCAGGAGGTCTGCCCGAGCGACGCACTGCACCTCGGGCTGGCCATGCCTGGCGACCCGAGTCGAAGGAGAAGAGTGACATGGAACTGATGCGAACCCTTGGAGGGGCGGCGACCGGCCTGCTCATCATCGGACTCACCGCGTGCCCCAAGCCGGCCGAGCCCGCGCCGGCGGCTGCCGAGGAGCCCATCGTGGAGTACGCACCTCCCGAGGATCCGGAGGCGGCAGATGGCCTGGATGTCTGGTTCCGGATGGTCGACCTGAACGACCTGACCGACCAGCACCTTCCGGACTACCTCGAGGACGAAGCCGGGGACTCGGAGCTCCTCGTGAGGACCTTCCCGGACGCGCCGCCCCAGATCCCGCACTCGGTCGAGGACATGCTCCCGATCAAGCAGCGGGAGAACGAGTGTCTCGACTGCCACCACCCGGACAACACGCTGAGCGACAAGGACGCCCCCCTGTCCGACACGCACTTCTCGCAGCCGGTCGTCGTCGAAGCGGTGGGTGACGCCGCGATGGTCACCACGGTCACCGGGTACGTGGCCGGGGACGACCTCAACGGCGCCCGGTTCAACTGCGTGATGTGCCACACCCCCCAGGCGCAGAACGTCGCCTCCCCAGACGGGTTCGGCGTCGTCTCCATCGATCCGATCTGATCTCAACCCGATGAGTCCGCCAGGAAGGCGGGAGGTTTCCATGAAGATCTCAAAGGGAGCGCTGGCCCTGGCCGGCATGGCCATGCTCGCCGCCGGTGCCGTCCAGGCCGGCGATCACCTCTACGTCGGCGCTGCCAAGTGCAAGACGTGCCACGGCAAGCCGGAGATCGGCGACCAGTACACCGCGTGGTCCGGCACGGCCCACGCCAAGGCCTACGAGACCCTCGCCGGTGACAAGGCCAAGGAGTACGCGACCGCCGCAGGCATCACCGGCGACCCGCAGCAGGCGCCCGAGTGCGTCAAGTGCCACGTCGCCGGCTGGGGCACCCCGGCCGAGCAGCACGGGTCGAAGTACAAGCTCGAGGACGGCGTGAGCTGCGAGGCCTGCCACGGGGCCGGTGGGGACTACAAGAAGAAGGCCATCATGGTCGATCCGGACGAGTCCAAGGCACGGGGGCTCTTGCCCCAGAGCGAAGCCGTCTGCCTGGAGTGCCACAACGACGAGAGCCCGGCCTGGGACCCGACCCGCTACGGCAGCAGCGGCTTCGACTACCGCAAGGCCGTGCGCGAGATCGCCCACCCGGTGCCCGAGGGGTACGACCCCTACGCCGAGGACGACGAGTAGGACGCGAGCACCCCGAGGAACCCATGTCTTCCGAGCCTCCCGGGGGGACCGACGCGGGTCGCCCGCCTCCAGACCAGGCCATCACCTGGGTCCTGCTGGGCCTGGTGGCCATCCTCGTCGTCAGCCTGACGGCGATCCGGACCCGCCACCAGCCCGACTCTCCGCGGCCTGGGGCGCTCGCTCCGCTGCCCCCGGACGGCCAGGCCGTGCTCCTGGACGAACCGGAGATGGACGACGAGTACTGGCCCTGCACGGACTGCCACGAAGGTGAGCCCGTGAACGCCAGGGTCCGGGTGCTCGACGACGAGCACGACGAGATGACCTTCGACCACGGCACGACCTGGTGCCTGGACTGCCACGACGCCCAGGAAGACGCCCTCCACCTGGCCAGCGGGAAGCTCGTCGACTTCGACGACACCTCGCGACTCTGCACCCAGTGCCACGGGGAGAAGCTCGCGGACTGGGAGGCCGGTGTGCACGGCAAGCGGACGGGGCACTGGCGGGGTCCCAAGGACTACGAGCCGTGCATCGCCTGCCACGACCCGCACGACCCGACCTTTGCGGGCGTCGCGCCCAAGCCGCCGCCGGTTCGTCCGTCCGACATCCGGTGGGCGGGGGTGGCGGAGCTCCAGACCGGGGACAGCGCCCCCGAGGAGGCCGGCGATGAGCCGTGATCCCAGCCGCAGGACCTTCCTCCGGGGAGCCGGAGCCGTCGGGGCCGTCGCCGCCGCCACCACCCCCTCCGAGGCTCTGGGCTTCGACCTGGAGAGCTTCCTCCAGAAGCACTTCCGCCGCCTGGACGACGAGGAGCTCCAGGCCGTGCTCGCTCGCCAGGAAGCAGCCTACGAGGCCCGCTTCGGCGTCCCCTTCACCGTCGATGCCACACCCGCCTACGAGGGCGTGACCTTCGGCTACGGGCTGGACATCACCCGCTGCATCGGGTGCCGGAGCTGTGTCCACGCCTGCATCGACGACAACAACCAGTCCCGCGACCCGGAGATCCACTGGATCCGGGTCCTGGAGTTCGAGCGCGAAGCGCTGGTGCGCGGCTTCGAGTTCGAGCACGGAGACGCCTACTACGATCCGGTCGAAGTCCCGGTGGAGGGCAAGGTCTACCTCCCGATCGCCTGCATGCACTGCGAGGACTCCCCCTGCACCAACGTCTGTCCGACCGGGGCGACCTGGCGGAGCAACGACGGCGCCGTGGTGATCGACTACGACTGGTGCATCGGCTGCCGCTACTGCATGGCCGCCTGTCCCTATGGGGCTCGCCACTTCAACTGGGCTGAGCCGACCATCCCGACCGAGGAGCTCAACACCGACACCCACTACCTGGGCAACCGCCCCAGGAAGCGGGGCGTCGTGGAGAAGTGCCACTGGTGCCTGCATCGCACCCGCGACGGCCGGTACCCGGCCTGCCTGGAGGCCTGCCCGGTGGGCGCCCGCAAGTTCGGCAACCTGCTGGATCCCGACTCCGAGATCCGCGTCCTGATGGCCACCAAGCGGACCTTCGTGCTGAAGTCCGAGCTCGGCACGGACCCGAAGTTCTTCTACTTCCTCGGCGGGGAGGAACGATGAGCCAGTTCGCGCAATTCGTCACCGGAAGCGTGGGCGTGGTGGCCAAGGGCTCTCGGCTCTACCTCGGCTGGATCGCGGTGTTGATCACCTTGGTGCTCATCGGAGCCTGGGCCTACAGTCACCAGCTCGGAGAGGGCCTGATCGTCTCCAACATGCGCGACCAGGTCTCCTGGGGCTTCTACATCGGCAACTTCGCCTTCCTCGTGGGCATCGCGGCTGCCGCGGTGGTGCTCGTGATGCCGGCCTACGTCTACGAGTGGGGGCCCTTCAAGGAGGTGGTGCTGCTCGGGGAGCTGATGGCCGTCGCCGCGATCGTCATGTGCATCCTCTTCGTCACGGTCGACGTCGGCCGCCCGGAGATGGTCTGGCACATGATGCCCGGGGTGGGCACGCCGAACTTCCCCTTCTCCATGCTGACCTGGGACGTGCTGGTCCTGTCGGCGTACCTGGCGGTCAACCTCCTCGTGGTGACCTACCTGGTGTTCAAGGGGTTCATGGGCAAGCCCCACGACAAGCGCTTGCTGATGCCGGTGGTCTTCCTCTCGATCCCGATGGCCATCGCGATCCACACGGTCACGGCCTTCCTGTTCGTCGGCCTGGTCTCCCGGCCCTTCTGGAACGCCGGGATCCTCGCCCCGCGCTTCATCGCCAGCGCCTTCTGCTCCGGGCCCGCCCTGATGCTGGTGATGTTCCTGGTCCTGCGCCGCTACGGCAAGCTGGAGATCTCGGAGAGCGCCCTGCTCAAGGCCGGCGAGCTCCTCGCCTACGCGATGGTGATCAACCTCTTCCTCATGGGGGCGGAGGTCTTCAAGGAGTTCTACTACACCACCCACCACAGCATCCACGCCCAGTACCAGTGGTTCGGCGCCGAGCACGCGGGGGCGTGCGAGGGCGACTGCGGGGCCATGATCTCGGCCTTCTCGTGGATCGCCCTGACCGCCGACCTCTGTGCCCTGGTCATCTTCATGGTGCCGCAGCTCCGACGCCGGATACCACTGCTGGGCTTCGCGGCCCTGCTGGCCTTCTTCGGGACCTACATCGAGAAGGGCATGGGGCTCCTGCTGCCGGGCATGACGCCCGGCGTGCTGGGGGAGGTCTATGACTACCTGCCCAGCACCACGGAGCTGCTGGTCGGTGCGGGCATCTGGGCCTTCGGGGCCCTGGTCTTCACGCTGATGACCAAGGTCGCCCTCTCCGTGCGTCAGGGCGGCTTTCACCACCAGGAGCCGACACCTACCTGACGGGGTGGCGAGGCACCCAGGCCATCACGCGGCCTCCACACCCTGGTGCGCGACGTCGAGCCGCGCCGAGCGGTGTTGGTGGCTCCCCCGGAGAGGGCGAGATCGGGGCGGGGTGGCGGTCTTGCCGGTCCTCGGGCGCCGGTTAGGCTCGTCGACGGGCCGCTTCCGAGAGAGAGAAGGACTGCGATGAACCCAGCGGGATGGCTGGCTCTCCTGCTTCTCGGGGCGACCGTGCGCGGCGAGGACTCGCCTGCGAATCCACCCCTCGAGTTCTGCGAAGCCGCCAGAGAGGCCGGGTGGAAGGCGGCTCCGACCGGGTGGGTCTTCACTCCGACCAGCCAGCGCGTGTCGTTCGACTTCGACCCCTCCGTCGAGGAGGGCTTGGGGAGGTTGTTCACCGCCCTGGCTGCTCGGGACGTGGACCCGATCGTCGTCCTCGTGCCGACCCAGCCCATGGTGCTCGGGCACCTGCTCGACGGCGCCACAGACTCCTATGACCAGGCTCTCGGAGTGGCGGCCTACCACCGGGTGCGTGCCCGCCTCGAGGACCTCGGAGCCGAGACCGTCGACCTCCTCGCGGTCGCTTCCCAGGACCCGGAGTCCTTCTTCCTGATGGGCGACAGCCACTGGAGCCCCGTCGGCTCGCACGCGACCGCCGTCGCTGTCGGAGAGCACATTCGGGCCCGCGTGCCGCCCCCCACCCTTCCTCTCCAGAGCTACCGGACCGAGACCCGGGAGGTGCTCACCATCGAGGAGGGTAGCTGGCTGGGAAAGAAGCTGGCGCGGGCGTGCGAGAGCACGGCTCCTCCCTTCTCGATCCTCCGCTACGTCACCAGGATGCAGGGCGGATCGGTGGGCTTGTTCGACGAGCTGCCGGCGGCCGAGGTCGTGCTGCTGGGCACCAGCTACAGCGGAGCGCAGTTCAACTTCGGCGGCTTCCTCCAGGAGGAACTCTCGACGGCGGTCATCCCTGCGATGGTCTCGGGGGGTGGACCGACCGCATCCATCCGCAACTACGTCGTCTCTGACTCTCTCCGCGCGACACCTCCCACCTTCATGATCTGGGAGTTCCCCATCGCCCACATCGCCAGGAAGGTCTCACCAGGAGGGCTCCAGGACCCGGCCCTGTTTCGCGAGCTGGTGCCCGCCGTCTACGGCACGTGCAGCGACAGCGACGCGGTGGCCACGACCTCTGGCGTGCTACGAGCCGGCGAGACCGTCCTCTTCTCCGGGCTGGAGGGCGTCTCGGGACCACGCGACTACCTCGCTCTCCAGGTCGAGGATCTCGGGCTCGTGCGTTTCTCGGTCGTGACCCACCGTGCGGAAGGGGACGACGAGGTCTTCGAGCTCGCCGTGCCCGACCGGGTCGAGAGCGTGGGGCGCTTCTTCCTCGCGCTGGAGGGCGATGCCGTGGGTGCCGTCAGCCTTCGAGTGGAGGAGACCACCGGCGCGGGGTTCACGGCGCGCCTCTGCCGCACCCCCTGAGGAGCCGCGCTGAGGGCGATGCAGACCCTCCGTGGTGGCAGCCGGTACGCAGGGGCTGGCCTGGGAGGAGGCCAGGGTGCCGAGCTTCTTCGGGCCGACGGCAGCGACTCCGAGGCCGGTTCCGGGCCTGTCCCTGGCGGACTCAGGAGGGGTCTGGAGCGCACAGAGGGACACAGTGGTCGCATCGGTGAGCGGGTAGACCGAGACGCTCTCCACGTCGCCCCCCAGCTCCTGGCTGAAGGCCAGGGCGAGGTGCCTGGAGCCGGGGACGCGCCCCAGCCCTTCTTCATGGCCGCCGGACACAGCCCCGGTCGGGACGAGTCTGGTGCGGAGTGGGTTGGCAGCGCCAGCGCCGAGAGCAGCATCGCCAGCCCGGCACTCGTCGGATGGAGAGGGGTCGTCTGCCCTTCCTCGCCCGATCGGGCAACCCGGTGGTCTCTGGGACGGTCATCGTGGGTCCTGTCGCGGCTTCCGGCGGACCGATCAGCCTTCGCTGATCTCCCACCACACGGTGTCGCCCGCGGTGTCCAGCTCCAGGACCCACCAGCCGCGGCCGGCCTTGTCGAGCCTCAGGGGCTCGCCCCGGGTCCCGTCGGCGAACACGGGTCGCAGGACGGGCCTGGTGTCCCAGGCGAAGGTCACCGACCCCCGGGGACGTTCGACCCGCGCGGGACCGGACCCCCAGTGCACGATGGTGGCGCCGCTCGCCCCCAGGAGCTGGCCGTCGTTCCGGGTGGTGCCGGCCACCGTCAACAGGGCGTGGCCGGTGGTCGCCAGCGGCTCGCCGTCCAGCGAGACGAGAGACACGGCAGCGGGGTGCTCCACGGCCGCTCGGAGCCGCCTGGCCTCGGTGGGGCCGCCGCCTTCGCCGAGTCCCACCTCGGATCCGGGCTGGGCCGGTCCTCCGACGACGGCCTGGAAGTGATCGTCGTCGACGATCAGCAGACCGGCTTCGACCCACCAGCCCAGCTCCTCGGAGGGGCTGCCCGGCTCGCCGGTCGGTGCCACTCCGCCGTAGGCCTGGCGGACTCGGTGTTCCAGCCAGAAAGAGGCATCTCGCAGCTCGGTCCAGGTCCTGGAGCCCAGGGAGATCGTCTCCTCCACCACAGCGGCTGGCGACCGGTAGATCACCCTCAGGCCCAGGGCCGGTGCGATGGCTCCCGAGCGGAACAGGGCGCTGGCCACCGGCATCTGGGCCCAGGTGGTGGTCGCCCCCCGCAGCGCCATCGGCGCGTCCACGCGGATCGGCGCCGGATCGTAGGGCCCGTTGGTGTAAGCGAACCAGATCAGGCAGTCCCAGTCCTGGCGCGATGCCAGCGCGGCCCACAGCAGCGGTGCCTCCTGGCTGTTCCGGTTCGGAGAGGCCTGGCTGAGCTCGGAGACGCAGAACGGCTTGCCCAGGTGGGCGGAGCCAAGCCGTGCCAGGCCCGACTCCGTGCGGGGGTGGGCGATCAGGGACAGGTCATGGAGCCGCTGGCCGGCTCCGGGGTTGTCCCAGGCGATGTGGGTGTCGGCGAAGTCGTACTGGTCGACGACCTCGGCCAGCACCGGCCTGTCGAAGGCGATGGTCGGGGTGAGCGGCACCCGGAAGCCCAGCTCGTCTCGCACCACGCTGGCGACGTCGGCGTAGAAGGCCTGCTCGAGTCCACTGTAGAACGCCGCGAGGTCCTCGCGTCGCTGCCTGGGCCAGGCCTCGAAGAGCGTGCGGGCGTAGGGCTGGCGGGTCACTGCGCCGAAGGTCTCGCCGCTGGCCAGCCCGGGGTTGACCGAACCCGTCCAGGCCCGCTCCAGGGCCTCTGCGCTGTCGTACCGCTCGGCGAGGAACTGGTTCCAGAGGGCGTCCAGGGTGGCCCTGTGCTCCGCTGGCAGGCGCTCGAGCTGCCCGCCTGGCCACGACACCGTCAGGCTGTGCTCGTTGCTCAGCTCGACCACGGCGACCGCTGGATCGTCGGCGTAGCGCCGTCCCGTGTAGGGGTTCTCCCGGCCCAGCCAGGTCCGGGTCCAATTCAGGTAGGCCTCTCTCCAGGTCGGCTCGAACATCGACACCAGCTTGTGCCCGTTGGGGATGTTCCCCAGGGATCCCGAGACCCCGTCCCCGGGGAAGAAGCGCACCTGGGTCGCGACCTCCAGGAACAGGTAGATGCCCTCGGCCTCGAGTCGGGAGACCAGGTAGTCGAACTGGTCGAGGCGGACGGGCTCGAAGGGCGGGTCCTCGGGGCTCCTGCGGGGCAGGGTGATCTTGGCGAAGGCGCTGTCGCAGTGGTGCAGTCGAACCATGTTGAAGCCAGCGTCGGCCAGGGAGCGGGCCAGCGTGTCGGCCTCTTCCTTGGAGGGGCTGCAGATGGCATTGACCAGGTTCACGCCCCAGAACCGGGCGGGAGTGCCGTCCTCGAAGGTGAAGTGGCCGTCTCGCACGGTCACGAAGCCGTGGGCTCCTGCGGGTCCCGCGACCCGCCAGGGGTCGGGCTGGGGCAGGCCAGCGCCTCCCGGAAGGAGCGGGAAGGTGAAGCCCTCGGGGGGGGAGAGCAGGGACAGGGTCAGAGGCCGTGCGTCGGGCTCGGCGGCGAAGAGAGCCAGGGTGAGGTGCTCCCGGGTGCCGCGCAGGGTCATCGACGTGACCAGGGCGTCGGGGCGAGGGTTGACGAGCTGGTAGCGAGTGACCGCGCGGCCATGGCCGACGTCGAGCGCTTCGGCCAGGGGCCCGCTCGCTGGGGTCCCCAGGCGGTGGACCTGCTCACCCAGGCGCAGGGTGACGACGCTCGTGGCTCCGTCGGCGTAGCTCAGGGTCAAGAAGCCCACCTTGGCACCCAGGCTGCTGCCGCCGACGACCGTCCACACCAGGTCGAGGGTCTCGAAGGTCTGGCCGATCGGGACCTCCACCTCCGGGGGCAGCTTCGGGTGGAGCCTGCTCCTCACGGCCACCACGTCGAGGGGTTCTCCCTCGTCGTCCCAGGGGGGGGCCGCGGCGGGCCACGACAGGGGAGTCGAGGTGATCGGTCCCCCTCGACCGATCAGGTCCAGGGTCCTGTGTCCGGTCAGATCCAGGGGCGTGGCCTCGGCCGACGCGGACAGCAAGGCCCCCAGGAGAATGCCTGTCATGCTCATCCCTCTGGACCCTCCTCGCGGATCCGGTTCCCGAACGGCTCGACCTCGTCCGAGGTGCTGTCGCCCGTCCAGGACTCATCGCCATCGGCCCCGGATCGGGGGCCGACGTTGCGGTCGGCGTAACAATAGGCGAGGGGACCTCCCTGCGCCAGGCCAGGGCCCTCGCCCCCGGGTTCAGTCCTCGTCCCGCCTGCGAAGGCCGAGCAGCGCCAGGCCCACGATGTAGAGCCCGAACGCGGCCGGGCCACTCACCGCGTCGCAGCGGCTGCCACCGCCTCGCAGCGTGGGGTCCAGGTCGCAGATGTCGCCGAGGTGGTCTCCGTCGGCGTCGACCTGCTCCGGGTTGTAGTCCAACGGACAGTTGTCGCAGGCGTTGCCGACGCCGTCGCCGTCCTCGTCGAGCTGATCGGGGTTGACCACTCCCGAGCAGTTGTCGCACTCGTCGCCGATGCTGTCGAGGTCGACATCGAGCTGGTCGACGTTCTCCACGTCGGGGCAGTTGTCGCAGGCGTCACCGACGCCGTCCTCGTCCAGGTCCACCTGGACCGTCTGGAACAGCGTGGGGCAGTTGTCGCACACATCGCCCACGCCGTCGTCGTCGAGGTCGGTCTGGTCGGCGTTGAAGGAGTCGGGGCAGTTGTCGCAGCGATCGCCGAGGCCGTCGAAGTCGGCGTCGTCCTGGGTAGCGTTGGGGATTCCGAGGCAGTTGTCGCACTCGTCGCCGACCCAGTCCTGGTCGTCGTCGATCTGGCTGGGGTTGTAGACCGCGGGGCAGTTGTCGCAGTCGTCGCCGAGCTCGTCGACGTCGGCGTCGAACTGGTCCGGGTTGTAGAGCTCCGGGCAGTTGTCGCACTCGTCACCGACCAGGTCCTCGTCGCCGTCGAGCTGGTCGGTGTTGGTGTGGAAGGGGCAATTGTCGCACATGTCGCCCAGGGCGTCCATGTCGTTGTTGAGCTGGTCGTTGTTGGGAACGACGTCGCAGTTGTCGCAGAGGTCACCGACGTCGTCGCAGTCGTAGTCCTCCTGGCCCGGGTTGTGGTTGTCGGGGCAGTTGTCGCACTTCAGCGTCGCGATGATGTCCGGGTAGCGGGCTCCCTCGGGGTAGCTGAGCACGCCGTCGCTGAAGCCGTCCCGGTCGACGTCGAAGAGCTCGGTCTGGATCGGGTAGGCGCAGCCGAACGACCAGAAGTCGTAGTAGTAGTCGGCGTTGGGCTTGGGGTCTCCGGCGATGATGCCGTAGGCCTCCTCCTCCGCGGTGTCGGCGAGCTCGTTGGCACACTCCTCGTCGGCCAGGTTGACCGGCCGTTCGTCGACCACGTCGATGGTGTTGCAGTTCAGGTCCTGGGTGTACTCGTCGTTGAAGCACCCGGTGTCGGCGAGCGCGGTGGTGGCGGCGAGGAGCAGGATCACGGTCGAGATCACGGTGCCTCCTCCTCGTCTTCTTCCGCTTCCTCGAGGAACTCGTCGGGGTCCATGACCCGCTTGCTCTCGATCGGTGGAGCGGGGGGCGGCGCCGCCTCGGTGGGCTGTGGGTCGATGGGCACGAGGTCTGGGCGCTCCTGGAGCAGGATCTCGATCGGCTCACCGCTCCAGGGCAGCAGGATCCGCTGCTCGTAGTCCGGCAGGGCCTCCTGGGGGGTGAGCTGGCGGACGATGTGGAACTCCACCCGCCGGTTGGCCGCCAGCGACGCCTCGTCGGTGCCGGCGCTGACCGGCACGACCTCTCCCATGCCCCTGTAGGCGAGGCGGCTGGGATGCACACCGGCACGGATCAGGGCCTGGAAGACGGCGCCCGCCCGCCGGTTCGACAGGTCGAAGTTGTACTCGTAGGTGCCCTCCTCCGACGCGTGCCCCTCGATCACCACGGAGACGATCTGAGGGTTGTCGTTGAGGATCTGGGCGATGCTGTCGAAGATCGGGAAGGACTCCGGCAGGATGTTCGCGGTGTCGAACTCGAACTGGATGGGGTCGCGGATCTCGATCTCCAGCCCCGTGATCCGGGCGAGCTGATCCTCCTCCCAGGCGGGCTCCTCGGGCTCGACCTCTTCGATGAAGAACTCCGGGTCCTCCTCCTCGATGGGCGGACGATCCTCGAGGTCGGCCACCGAGATGCGGACCGGTGCCGGTGCGATCTCCTTCGGCGGCGGCACGCGCACCCAGGTCAGGCCGGCGAAGGCCCGGAATTCGGTGGTGCCGTAGCCGTCGGCGATGCCCTTGCCGACGCCGATGTCCAGCACCAGGTCGTCGCGCAGCACGTACTGCGCCCCGCCGATGACCTCGGAGCTGTTCTCGGCCCCGCCCTGGAAGAGGTTGGAGAAGCCTCCCCGGGTGAGCACGCCGGCGTGGAGCATCACCCGGCCGGGCCAGAGGTTGTACTTCACCCCCGTGTTGAGGCTCAGCTCCGAGCCGAGGTGGAAGTCCATGCCCGTGTCGACCGGCGCCCGGAACATCGCCGAGAGGTCGCCGATGAACTGCACCGGCCCGACGGTGGTGTCGATCAACAGCCCCACGGTGCCCCGCGGGTAGGTCTCGCCCATGTAGGCGAGCTTGCGCCCGGTCGGGAGGCCGAGGTCGAGGTGGGCGCCCAGGACGACCGGTCCGAGGGTCCCGGCCACTGCGCTGGCGCCGAGCCAGGCGTCGCCGAGCCCGACGCCGTCGGCGCTGTACTGGAGCACGTCGGTGCCCCACTGGGCGATGAAGGGCAGGCTGGCCCGCACGGTGACCCGCTCGTGGACCTCCCAGCTCCCCCCGAGCACCGCGGTCTGGCGATGGCTGACCACGGCGCCGTGCTCCTGGCCATAGCTGTAGACGATCAGTGGGTCCCGCTCGTACTGGGTGAAGAGGCCGACCCGGATCGTGCCGGGGGCGAAGTGCTCCGGGCTGTCGATGCCAGGCACGGACCCCGAGGTGAAGGTCGGACGCATCAGCTCGATGTCCGTCGAGGTCCCGGCGGCGAAGGCGAGGGTGCTGAGGCCGAGCAGCATCAGAACCTCCCCGTGACGCCGAGGTAGCCGGGAGCGACCAGGAACTGGAGCTCCGGACCCTGGGGCTGGGGGCTTGCGGGGGCGAGGGGGACCTCGATGAGCTCGGGGTCCTCGGTGTCGCCTGGGGTCGTGTCCGGCTCCGGCGCGGACTCGTCGGTGTCGTCGCTCGCCGGCTCGGCCTCCTCCTGCTCCTGGCGCTGCTGGGCCTCCTCCCGCTCCAGCTCCTCGAGCTCGGAGTCGAGGTCCTCGCTGTAGTCGTCGTCCTCGATGCGGCCCGGCTGCATCGGCGCACCCTCGAAGATCGGCAGGCCAAGCTCGGTGCGCACGCCCGAGTTGTAGAGGTTCATCCAGTGATCCGCCTCGGCCCGGCTGTAGTAGTAGGCGGGCTGGCGCTGCCGCTCGGTGGTGGCGTCCCTGGCCCGCGGCGCCACGGTGAGGCTGATGGCGCCGAGGGTCCCCAGGGCCACGGCCGTCCACACGCGGTCCTCCTGGGCCGCCTGGCGCTGTTCCTCGTTGGCCGCTTCGGCGTCGGCGAGGGCCTCGAGGTACTCGCCGTAGTCGGCGAACTCCCCTTCGGTCGGCAGCGGGGTCTGGTAGCGGGACTCCACGTTGCGCAGGTTCGCCAGGCTGGCTGCTGCGCCGAGGATCAGGCCACCCCCGGCCGCGGCGAGGATGTAGCCGCGGCGCTGGCCCCACACGCTCTCGGTCTCCAGCCGGGCCACGGTCTCGGTGTCGCCGACCATGCGGGCGAACTGGTGCGCGGTCAGGCGGCGACCGGATCCGGAGGCGACCCACCAGTCGGGCTGCTGGCGCACGGTGGCCTTGCCGGGGAGGTCGATGAATTTCAGCCGCTTGGCCAGGTAGGCCTCCCAGGTCACGGGGTCCGGCGGCGGCGGGGGCTCCGGCTCCGGCTCCGGCTCGACGACGGACACCTCCTCCGTCTCGGTCTCCGGGGCGGCCTCGACCTGCCGCTGCTCGGCCTCGAGCTCGGCCTCCAGCTCCGCCTCGAGCTCCTCGAGGAACTCGTCGTCGCCCACGGTGGGCGCGACGGGGACCGGGTCCGGCTCGCTTTCGGCGGGCGCGGGAGCTTCCTCGGCCTTGGGCTGGTAGGTCGTGGAGGGACCCCCATCGAGCATGAACGGCGCGATGGGGGTGGAGTCCGGCTCGGCCGGAGGCGGCGCGGAGTCGTCGAAGGACCCGGAAGGAGGGACCCGGATGGGCAGCCCGGCGGGTCGCGTGGACGCCGGCTCGGGCTCCAGGTCGGGCTCCGGCTCCAGCTCCGGCTCCGGCTCCGGCTCGGGTTCCGGGTCCGGCGCGGACTCGTCCTCGAAGCTCCCCGGGGGCGGGACCCGAATGGGCTGTCGCAGGGGCCTCGTGCGCTCGGGGGGCTCCAGCGGCGCCGGGACCTCGTCGGCCTCCTCCTCGTCCGAGGTGGTGTCCGAAGAGGTCTCGGGGGGCGGGTCGTCGGTGTCCTCAGCGAGGGCCGAAGGGCTCCAGAGGAGGGCGAGGAGGATCAGGGGCATGGACAACGTGCGAGACCCTCTCCACCCTACTCCGACCCGGGCCGGGCCGGCAATGTCGCGGGCCACCAAGGTGGGTCAGAGACCGGAGCCGAGGACCACGAAGGCGGCCCCGGCATTGGTGTAGGCGGTGGACTCGAACTTGGCGCCGACGATCACGTCGTCGTAGCCGTCGGCGTTGACGTCGCCGGCGGTGCTCACCGACCAGCCCAGGTAGTCACCGGCGGAGGCGCCGGTCAGCTTGACCTCGGCGTCCGCCAGGCCCGTGGGGCCGGTGGAGGGGCCGTAGACGATGTAGGCCGCGCCCGCCTCGGCGCCGGTGGCGTCGTGCCCGTAGGCGCCGATGATCAGGTCCGCGGCGCCGTCGGCGTTGAAGTCTCCGGCACCGCGAGCGCTCACACCCGCCCGGTCGTCGTCGGCCTCTCCCACCCAGTCGGCGTCGTGGGTGCTCACCAGGTCGATGGTGCCGGTGACGGGCCCCTGGAGCAGCCAGGCCCCGCCACGATCCAGGCCGAGGCCGTCCCGTCCCTGGCCACCGATCAACAGGTCCGCTGTGCCGTCCCGATCGAAGTCGCCGGCGGAGGACACCTCGTAGGCCTTGTCGTTGAATGCTGGCCCGGTGATCTTGGCGTCTGCTGCCGAGAAGCTGAAGACCCCGGCGCCGAGCGGTCCGTAGACCACGTAGCTGGCGCCCGCGTTGGACCCACCCGTCGCCTCCAGGCTCGCGCCCACGAGCAGGTCGGGGTGGCTGTCCCCGTCGAGGTCGCCGGGTCCCGAGACGGCGGCCCCGGCGAGATCTCCGGCGTCCTCTCCGTACCAGGCGGCCCAGGCATTGTCCGTGGAGGTGGCCGAGGTGGCCGGTCCCAGGAAGAGGTAGGTCGCTCCGGCCTCCTCCGCAGCCGTGTTGTCGCTGGCGACCCCCATGGCCAGGTCGCTCAGCCCGTCGCCGTCGACGTCTCCCAGGCAGGCGACGGCCCAGCCCGCCTTGACGCCGACCTCGGCACCAGCGATCAGTCCGTCGATGTCGCCCGAGGCGAGGGGATCGAGGTACAGGACGGCTGCGCCGGTCTGGTCCTGGTAGCTCCAGGCGCCGGAGATGACGTCCTCCTGACCGTCCCCGTCGAGGTCGCAGGTGGCGACGCGGCGCCCGGACTGGGCTTCGGCCGCGGGCCCGAGCAGGGTGGCGGCGGCGGCGGTGGTGTCGACCGCGCCGAGGAGGGGCCCCTTGAAGAGGTAGGCCGCCCCGGCCTCGGTGCCCATGGCGTTGGACTCCGTCATCGCGCCCAGGACCAGGTCGCTCCAGCCGTCTCCGTCCACGTCGGCGCCGTGCACCGAGTAGCCGACCGTGGCGTCCTGGGAGGTGCCGTAGATGCGCAGCTCGGCGTCGGCGACGCTCATGGTGCCTTCGAGGTCGCAGTCGTTGGCCGTGCCGTCGCAGTCGTTGTCGATGTAGTCGCTGCAGATCTCCTCGGCGTCGGGACTGATCGCCACGTCGTCGTCGTCGCAGTCCTGGTCGTTGGAGACGTTGCCGAAGGGGACCTCGCAGGCCATCGTGGCCTCGTCGGGGTCGCCGTAGCCGTCGCCGTCGCTGTCGAGCCAGGACGGCGTGACGCCCTGGGCGTCCTCGTCGTCGAGCTCACCGTCGCAGTCGGCGTCGATGTCGTCGCAGATCTCCAGGGCGCCCGGGTGGACGAGGGCGTCGCCGTCGTTGCAGTCCCCGTCGCAGACGTCGTCGTAGCCGTCCTCGTCGTCGTCGTGTCCTTCGTCGATCTCGTCGTCGCAGTCGTTGTAGAGGGAGTCGCCCTGCTCG
>CAZCVP010000056.1:0-38697 GCA_964501915.1 uncultured Enterobacterales bacterium | reverse complement strand
GCCACCGACCTCTCTATGCAATCTCGGCTGGCCGAGACGATGACCGAGCCCCGATCGAGCCCTTCACCGGGGAGACCTTGCGTCTGCTGCAGTTGGGCTTGGGGGACTCGGCGCAGAGGCAGTGCGAGGGCGTCTTGCTCAGACTCCACGAGGTGCTCCTAGAGGGCTAGGACCACGAGGTCCTTCAGTACGCTCCCGACTTCCTCGGCGAGGCGGCCGGCGCTGCCGTCGCCGCGTGGATCGGTGCCTCCGGCGGGTCGCGCCACCTCGACGAGAAGCTCCTGCGCGAAGAGCTCTACGAGTGGGTTGACCTGGTCAGCCGGATCGAGCGCCGCGTGCTTGCCGTTGTCGACGCGCTCGTGGTCGGTGCTGCACCGGGAGGGTGAGCCTTCGACCTGCAAACGACGTCACGACTGGCACAGCGGGCCAAGGAGGACCCAGGTTCCTCGAGTGCCACCTTCACCCGGTGCGTCAGTCGCGTCAGTCGACGACCGAGGCGGGCAGAGGCACTCGCCGTCGGGGCCAGCACCGCGTCTGCGAGTGCTCGAAGGCGGGGCTCCAGGCGCGCAGCGAGCCCCCGATCAGAACCCCTCCTTGTCCTGGAGCCGCTTCACCCAGTCCGGCGCCTCCCAGGTGGACGCGTAGCCCTCGTCAAGCCGGATCTCCTCGCCTCCGAGGACGCAGGCGACCTCGAACTCGCACCTCCAGGCGAGCTCGAGGTCCGCGCGGGCACGCGCCTCGTCGGTGTAGACGAGGCGAATGGTCTCGACGGGGCGCTTCAACTCGCCGCGACCGTCGCGGTTGTGGAGGCGGAACCAGCCGAGGTTGGCGATCTCGATCGGGAGCCGCTGGCCTTCGACCATGTGGAAGGAGAAGGTCTTGGAGCGGCGGTCGTAGGTGCCGGTGATCTCGGGGTGGGGGTGGGCGGGGCCTCGGTGGAAGAAGATGCCGTGGTGGCCGGAGAGGGAGTAGCCGAAGCCGGTGTAGCCCATGACCTCGTGGCCGGGTCGGGCCTGCTGGACGGCGGTGTGGAGGTCGGCGTCGAGGTCGTGGAACTGGACCATGGTGAGGTCTTCTCCTGGCAGGTAGACGGTTCGCCAGGGGCCGTGGTGGAGGAAGCGGCGGGAGACGACCTGTTCGTGGCCGCGACCCCGGAGGAAGCAGGCCCAGCCGTGGCCTGCGTGGCCCATGCCCCAGCCGGAGCGGGGGACGTAGAGGGGGGTGCCCTTGTCCTTGAAGGCGGTGGACCAGTCGTAGACGTGGGGGGAGACGCCGACGGCGGTCTCGAAGGGGACGGTGCGGAGGAGGTCGAGGGCGATGGAGGGGGTGAGCTCGGTGTTCCGCTTGACGACCTGGAGGTCCCGCTGCTTGCCCGTCCGGATGTAGCGTTCCAGGAGGGGACCCCAGTCCATGTCGCACCGAACGCCCTCGAAGGGGACCCTGTCGACCCACTGGTCATCGATAGGCAGCGCTTTGTAGTTCGCCTCCAGAACATCCGGGGGTCGGCCCTCGAACCATGGCCAAGCCGCCAGCGCCCGGAGGACGGTGCGTGGGTCTTCCTCGCTGCGAAGAGTGAACTTCGCTCTATCCAGCACAGGCATCAGATCATCTCCCTCAGTCGGTCCAGATCACCTGAGTTCGGGCCCAGCTGATGGAATGCGCCGCTCCGGTCATAGACCTCGATCGAGAGCTTCTCCTCGGCGGAATCCACCAACTTCTTCAACCTCCCAACCTGCCCCCGCGGCGCCCTCGCATCCCTGAACGTCACCACGGCCTTCTCCAACACCACCCCGTCGACTATCGCGGGTGGGCCGTGGGTCACCAGCGCCACCAGGTCCTCGATCTGCGTCATCTCCTCCCCCGGGAGCGTCTTCCCGCTCTTCACCTCGTGGGCATGGCCATAGTGCAGCTCATCGCCCAGCGAGCTCACCAGCTCCTCCGGGTACCCGAGCTTGACCAGATCCGCCCTCCCCCCCTCATCCAACACCTCCGTCCGCACCACCTCGTTGAAGTCATGCCGCCGACCCTCCCGTCCCTGGGAGATCTCCTGACCCCGAAGCTCCTCCTTCCCCGCACGAACCTGACGCTTCGGCGCCTTCAGCCGCGTCGCCGCATACAGCTCCTCCCCCAGCCGCCCCTTGTCCGCACCGTTGATCCCCTCCGTCATCGCCATCAACATCCGGTGCCCCTCGTCCTCCGGAAGCCCCTTCAACCACCCGATCACCAGCGGGTCCAGCCCACGCTTGACCTTCCTCCTCAGCCCCTCCACCGACCAGTCCCGAGCCGCCACGTCCCCGATCTCCTCCCGCAACACCTCCAGCGCCTCGGCACGACCCCGACCGTCGACGTAGCGACACACCATGTCCAGGTACTGCCGCAGGCTCTTCCCCTCCGACTCGAGCTGCTCCAGGACCGTCTCCACCGGCGTCCCGGCCAGCACACGGCTCCTCGACTGCCCGCTGCCCCGAGGCCTGATCACCCGCAGCCCGTCCGCCTCGACGGCACTCACCTCCCGGACCTGCTCCTCCGGGTCGAACCCCCGCTCCACCTCGCCGAACCACTCGCTCTGTTGCCCCACCCACCCCCGACCAGACCGGACCTCCTCCAGGCCCGCCCGCAGACGACGCTCCGCGCCCACCAGGTCTGAGAGGTCGGCCTCGAGGGTCTCCCTCAGGCCCTCCTCCAGGCTCAGCTCCTGCAGCACCCCACGCCGAGCCTGCTGGAGCAGCAGGACCTTGTCCAGCTCGGCCTGGAGCTCTCGGGCACCCCGCAGGGCCGAGGGGTCGGCCCCCTTCATCCAGGCACCCAGCTCCTCCCACAGCGTTCGAAGGCGACCCAGGACTCCCTCGTAGCGACGGGCGAGGGCCACGGTCTCCCGGTGGAGCCGGACCTCGGCTACGCTCGCCTCCGCTCCGATCCGGATCCGAGTGGGCACCGCTCCGTCGGGAAAGAGGACACGGACATCGCGAGAGCCGAGAGAGGGGTCCACCTCCACGCTCGCCCCCAGCTCCCGGGAGAGCCCCTCCAGCTCCTCGGGGCCGACGGTCCGCTGGAGGTCCCCGACCAGGTCGTCGCCATAGAGCTTCCCCAGGCGTGACTGTCCGCGAGCGGTCCCCGCCACACCGAGGGAACCTCCGACGACGCCTCCGGTGAGCCCACCGACGAGCCCTCCCTTCAGGGCCGCCCGGCCCATCATGGCGAGCGCGTCCCAGGTCCCCCGCTTGTAGGTCTCGGCGTCGGTGGCGGTGAGGGTCAGCTCGCCCACAGCACCGGAGAGGGCTCCGTCGATGACCCCCTCCAGGCCACCGGTGAGACCCCCTCGTCCGAGGGTGGAGAGGCCCGTGTCCGCCGAGTCCAGGGCGGCTCGGGTGAGGGAGCGGGACAGCGCGGTACGAGAGAGACCCACCGACGTCACGGTGCGTGCGGCGAGCCCAGCAGCCGCCACGGCACAGGCCCCCTCCAGGCCGCCGACGACGGCGTCACGGGCACCGTCGCTTCCCGTCGCGTCGTAGAGGTCGCCACCGAGGACCTCGGAGAGCACGACACGGGTAGCGGCGCTGGCCCCCGCTGCCGCTGCAAGGACCGCCGGGGCCATGGTCCCGCCGCTGGCGACGATGATGACGACCCCCACCGCGATGCTGCCGACCATCGCGCCCAGCTCCCGGATCCGCTCCGTGCTCTCCGCGTGGGCACGTCTGGCGTCGTTGGCCTGGGCATCGAGGGCGACGAGGGCCGTGAGATCGGTGTCATCGAGGGCGCCATCGGAGCGAACCTGGTGGGCCATGGCGTCGAGCTGGAGGCCCGCCAGCTCCACCCGCTCATCGGAGGAAGTGAAGGCGTCGGCGACACCGCCTTCGAGGTCCCGCTTGTCGACCTGGCGAGCGAGCATCACGTCGACCGCTCGCTCCTTCCCCTCGGGGTCCACCAGCTCCTCGGGAGAGGGCAGGCCGATGAGGCGGTCCAGGGCCTCCTGCAGGTCTCGCTCTCCGAGGTGGTCGTCGAGGCGAGCTCGGAGAGCCTGATAGGTCTCCAGGGCCTCCCGCTCCTCGGTGGACTCTGGGGCCTGGTCCTGGCTGGAGAGCCAGTAGCCGAGGCGGTGCTGCCGACGCTCGGACTCGGGCACGGCGGTCAGGGCGATGAAGGCGAGGTCTTCACTCCCACCGGTCAGGGCCAGGTCCAGGGCTCGGCTGGAGGGGACCTTGCCGGTTCGGAGGACCTCCCAGGCCAGCTCGACCTCCTCGAGGTCCAGGCCCGTCGTGAGGTGGAAGGCCAGGGCCGCGGGCATGTGGAGGGACAGGGCCTCCCGGTCCTGGGAGGACAGCCCCAGGAGCACCTCCAGGACCGCTGGGGCACCTCGGACCTCCTCGAGCCTCTGGACCGCCTCAGCGTAGGGATCCCTCTGCTGGGTCTCCCCCTCGGCGACCAGCAGCTCCTCCAGCTCCGCGAGCTGGTCCTCGGCCAGGAACCCGAACAGGTCCGCACGGTGCTCCCAGAGGGCCGTCCGAGCCTGGGGTTCGAGCTCCACCAGAGCCCGTGCGACCGCGCTGGCATCATCGAAGATCAGGCCGTCGGCCTCCTCGACCCGAGCGATGACGTGCTGCTCCAGCTCGGTGGGCCACAGGAGCTTGCGGGCCTCCAGCAGCTCGTCTCCCTCCAGCTCCTCCAGGTAGACCCGGAGACGCTCCCCGTCCCGGGAGGCGGCGAGCTCCAACTCCGAGAGCGACGCCACCCGCAGGACGTCCAGAAGGCCCTGCTCACCGGCCTCCAGCCAGACCTGGCTCACCCGGACCCGGTCCGCGACGGACATGGCGGGCCACATCAACACCAGGGCCTCTCGCAGCTCGGACGGCCGGAGGGCGGCGAAGTCGTCCTCGACGTCGGCGCAGTAGAGCCCCGCGTAGCGGAGGCGGAGCCGGGTGAGCCCGGGCGGAGCGAGGCCCCTCAGGGGGGTGGGGGGGGTGGGGGGGGGGGGGGGGACCCAGTGGGGGTGGGGGTGGGCGGGGGCCCGGTCGTCGAGGGGGCCGGCGGGAGGGGGGCAGGTCGGGGTGGTGGAGCTGGAGCCCTCCTGCCTGTCGAGCTGCTGGAGGTCCTGGTTTCCCCAGGTGTCCTGGGCTTGCAGGCCGGGGGCGCGCTCCTGGTCCTGCGAGGGAGGTGCGACCTGGGGGGAACGGGGGCGGTCGTAGTCCATGGTCCGAGGGGGAGCACGGACCGTGCCGGGGGGGTGGATGGCTCAACCATGGGGATCGAGCGGGATCCTCCACGGTCAGGGGTGACGGACGTCCGTCAGGGGGAGTCGAAGGTCCGACAGCCCGAGGCGCCCTGGATGTCCTCGCGCTCGTTGGGCGCCAGCCCAGCGTGGTAGCGCATGGAGCTCACCCTCGAGGCCGTAGCGGCTGGACAGTAGTCTTCGAACCCCGGTGTCGCATTCATGTTGACAAGCTCCGATTCCTCGTGGGACAGCCCTGCTGCCTCCGAGCGTCGATGATCGGTCACGCCGGAACCACTGGTGGCTCGGGTACATCGGTGTCGCCCTCTACAGGTGCGAGGCAGCAGAGAAGCGGCTGCGATGGGTGACCCGGTCCTGGATTCCACAGTTCCTGGAAGCCCTCGACGACGGACGCGAGCGCACCCGACTCACCGAGATCCTTGCCGGTGCCGGCTTCCTGACCCGGAGCGACCTCACGGCCGTCGAGCGTGGGTTGATTCGAAGTGGGGCCATTCGTGGCCCCGCGTACTGACGGGCCCGTGCCTGGCGAGTCCTCTCAGCGGCCTCGGCTTTCCTGAGAGGTCTCCCCGCCGCGTTGGACGGGTCAACCGAAGTGTGTACAGACCGTCATTGAGTGAACACAACTCTCCACATATCCAGAACTACGCCGTCTACAGACAAGGTGCAGTTCCCCCACGAACACCCCAGCGTGGCCTGGAGGATGAAGCTCCGAGCCTCCGACGGCGGACGGAAGAGCGGCATGTCGCAGGCCATCAGTCTCCCACCGGTCTACCGAGCTGCGACGTCCAGGAGACCACGACCTTCAGCTCGCCGAGCACGATGTCGACCTCGTCGACCTTGAACAGACGGCGGTCCTGGGCGAACAGCGCCCGCTTCCTCTCGACGAGCTCCTCGGTCACGGCCACCAGCTCAGGCGCCGCCTGGAACGCACCGAGGAGCGTGTCGAGCATCGAGGCGTCACCCCCCTCGTCAGCGCTGACGACCGCCGACCAGACCGCCGCTCCGAGCTCCAGGGCCTGCCTGGCCAGGGCGAGCGGCATCTGGTCGATCCCCATGGGGCCGAGGAAGGCCAGCAAGACAGTCGACGCCTTGGGCCACCGCTCTGGCGGCCCCTCCCAGCTCGCGCCGTCGAGCAGGGCGGACTCCATGCCCTGGCCGAGGTCGTCCGAGGTGTTCGTGAGGAAGTCCACCTCGAGGCGGGCCACGTAGTCCCGGGAACGCACCCCGCTCCGTCGCGGACCACCTCCCGAGATGACCAACCAGCCCCCCCGCGACCGCCGCCACGGATCCCATGCACCCGGTTCGTCGGGAAGCCGTGCCAGGACTCCAAGCGGCCTCGGACCGGCCCAGCCGATGATCTCGACCTCCCCACCGCCGGGGCACGCCACGGACAGGGCGTCGATGCCCTCCACCATCTTCGCGAGGCGGAGCGCGTTCCGCTTGGTGAACTTCAGGATCAGCACAGGTGCCTCACCCGAAGCCGGGTCCGGATGCTCCAGGATCACCCGGTGCTCCGCCTCGAGCAGCAGCGGCCCAGGCTCGTCCATCCGCCCCCCGGGCACGGACACGACCGTGAACTCGGTCTGTTCCACCGCGAGGCTCGTGACACTCGGCCGGTGCTCGAGACTGGCACCGTGTTGGCGCCAGGCCGCCAGCACGGCCTGGACCGCGGCGAGACAGGCGCTCTCCTGCCCGCCCGTCAAGGGAACGACGGCCATGTCCTCGACCGCGAAGACCTGCAGGGCGAAGCCATCGAACACGAGGCCGAGGTGCTCGGCCATCGGCAGGTGGCTCTCCGAGATCTCAGCGATGGGATCCAGGTGGACGCACCAACAGGTCCAGGTTGCGCTCGGATCGTCACCGCTCGCTCTCTGCATGAAGCCCTGGAAGTCCTCCGGATCGGGATAGATGACCAGCCCGCGCTGCTCCCCGGCCTGGCCGATGAGCAGGGCGACAGCGTCTCCCAGCAGCTCGTTCCCTCTCGCGAACAGGAACTGGACGGCGTCCGACACCGCCGTCCAGGGCGCCGCCGCCACGAGCTCCGCGACCGGCTCACGCCACGGAGCGGGCGCGGAAGGCAGGCGCGGCGGCCCCGATACGAAGTGCTCCCGGAGGCTCTCCACCACGGGCCCCACCGTGGACAACCGACCCACCACCTTCACCTCGGCGTGCACCGCCTCGGAGAAGTCCCGAAGTCGAGCCCGAAGCGCCCGCCGACAGCGAATCCTGCGCGGTCGGCCGGGCACGCAGGGCGCCGTCGGCGCGACCACGGCTTCACTCAGGCCCGCGTCCAGCGACTCCCCCACGGCGAGTGGCGCCGCAATGCGCACCAGGCCCTGCTGGACATCGACGACCAGGAGCAGGCCCTGGAGCGCAACGTCCTTCACCAGCAGCTCCGGGACCTCGACGATGTCGATCTCCCAGGTGCCCTTGCGAGGAAGCGTCTTCCAGTCCATCCGCCAAGCTCCTGTCGGGGGGCGCCGCTCGCCTCTACCCCGAAGACGGCCCGGAGACACGCTCTCCCACCCCCTGGCGAATTCCCGTCACCCCCTGCCGCACACCGGTCACCGCTGACGACCTCGATCCGCCCCTTCGCCGATCCAGACTCCTGGCACGTCCTGGAGCTGGCCACCGCGAGCGAGCTCGACCCGGACGACCGGCTGGCGGCCCGCGACGAGGGTCGCTCAGGCCTGACCTTCACCGCCCACGGGACCTGCTGAGGCCGCGGCGGCGTCGCCCTGCTTACGCAGCAGGTGGCGACGGGTCTCGACCGCCGCCCGAGACCGCCCGCGCCGAGTGCGGAAGAGCGCGATGGTGCGGGTCGGCGGGGTGATGTCGAAGACGGACATGGGGTGCTCCTGCACGAGCCAGGCGGGCCCGAGGGCTCGGGTTCGAGCGGAGCCGTACTCCCGGTTCACCGAGCGGCAAGACCCGAGAGGTCAGGACCCCTCCAGACCCACCCGACGGCGGAGCTCAGCGAGCCAGCTCGTCCTCGACGACCTGCTGCATCGCCACCGGGTCGTAGCGGTTGCTCCCGTACACCAGCAGCCCGTCGATCCCCACGATCCAGTCGTGGGGGTAGGCGGTGGAGTGGGTCTCGCGCTCCACAAGGTACTGCCGCAGCACCGACCCGTCGGTGTCCTGCAGGATCGGGTAGCTCAGGCCCAGATCCTCGGCGAAGTCACGCAACAGCTCCGGGCTCTCCTCCGAGGCGATGCCGAAGACACGCAGGCCCTCGTCCCGGTAGCGCTGCCACAGGGAGGCTTCGACGTCCGCGACCTCGGACGGACAGACCGGTCACCAGGTGGCGAAGTAGACGAGGGCCACCGGGTGGCCGAGCTGCTCCGAGAGCCTCCAGCTCACCCGGTCGAGGTCCTCCAGGACGAAGTCGACCGCCGGGTCACCGACGGTGAGGCCGCCCGACCCGGCCGCCGGGTCGTCGTTGAAGTCCGCCGACCCGAGGGGGACCTCCAAGAGCGGGGTCTGCGGATCGTCGGTGGCCAGGCAGAGGGTGGCGTCCAGGTCGATGCCGTCCACCTCGGCGCGGACCTCCACCAGCAGGCTCCCGCCGACCTCGGCCGTGGTGCCGCTCACCCTCACGTCGACCCGCTCGTCGTCGACCTCGCCTCCGGACAGGACCAGGGGGGCCCCACCGCCGTTGCGCAGCTCGAGCACCGCGGGCTCGCCACTCCGGGGCAGGAAGAGGTGACGGGGCACCGGGCGGGCCGACGGGCCGCGCACGCCCGGGACCGCGCGGTAGGACGGCACGTTGGTCCAGTCCGCCACCCAGGCCCTTCCCTGCGCCGCGTCCACGTGCAGCGCATAGAGCGACGTGCGCTGGAAGCCCGACGAGACAGGAGCCCCCGGATCCGCCACGTCGGCCAGCACCACGCCGTCGTGGTCAACGGCCCACAGCCGGTCGCCGTCCACGGCGACCGCGACCGCGGCGGAGGCGATGTCGAGGGTCGCGACCCGGGCCGGAAGGTCGGGATCCCCCAGGTCGTAGACCCCCACACCCGCCCCCCCGAGGGCCACGTAGAGGTGGTCGCCGGCGAGCTCCAGGTCCAGGGCACCGATGGCGTCGGGGACGGCCGCCACCCACACCGGCGCTTCGGGGACCGAGAGGTCGTAGACGACCAGGCCCTGGGACTGGTCCGCGACATAGAGGCGCTCGCCCCGCAGCACCAGCTCCCAGGGACTGCCCAGGCCATCGGTCCGGTCGACCTCCCGACCCGCCCAGCCGGGCAGGATCTCCACCGTGACGAGCTCGCCGGCCTGGCTGGCGATGTAGAGATGTCCCTCACCGTAGGCCAGGCCCGTCAGGCCCGCCTCGGTGTGGAGCCAGGCGGGCACCGGTGCCGCGGGATCGCTGAGGTCGATGATCTCGACGCTGTGCGCCCGCGCGGCCGCCGCCACCCGCCCCTCGTCCAGCACCTCCAGGTGCTCGAAGCGACCGAAGCCGTCGTCGGGGTACATCGACAGCCAGGTGAGCGTCCCATCCACCGGGTCGACGGCGAAGGTCTGGAGCCCGGCCTGACCCGAGGCGAAGAGCAGGCCCTGGTCGGCGTGGACCTCGAGCTCCACGAGCTCCACCAGGATCCGCCCCGACTCGAGCTGCCGGCCGTCGAACTCCGGCCCGACCTCGACCGGGTCCTGGTGGGCGCTCCCCGCATCCTCGCAGGGTCCGGGCAGCTCCTGCCAGGTCACCTCGGTCTCCAGGGTCGCGGTCGGCGGGAGCGTGCTGTCGTCGAGGCCTGCACCGGTGCAGGCGAACCAGCCGAGGAGGATCACCGCCTGCAGATGCCACGCCGAGCGGGAGGTGGCAACGCCCGCAGCGGGCTCGTCCGGTCACTCCGCCGGGGCCTTCGCGGGTCCCCAGACCGAGCCCTTGCTGCGGCCGGTGTCCTCCCAGGTCACGTTGAGCACGCTGAGGCCGTGGCGGCTGGCCAGGGTGGTGACCCGGCTGTCCCAGACCATGCTCTCCACCTGCTGGATGGTCTCGTCGAGGGTGCTCTCCCGCTCCAGCGTGGCGGGCATCGGGCCGAGGGCGAGGGCGTTCGAGAGGGCCAGGAGCAGCATCGGGGGTCTCCGGTTCGGGAAGTCGCCCCCACAACGGGGCCAGCCCCCCGGGCCTTACACTCCCGGGGTGAAGACCCTCCTCCCGCACCTGGGCCTCGCCCGCACGGTGATCGTGTCCAACGTGTGGCTGCTCGAGGACGGAGAGGGTCGGCGCTTCCTGATCGACACCGGCTACCCGCTGGAGCGCCGGGCGCTCCTGCGCCACCTGGCCCGGGCGGGTGTCCGGAGCCGCGGTGACCTCACGGCGATCCTGTTGACCCACGGCCACAGCGACCACGCCGGCAACGCGGGCTTCCTGCGGGAGCGCTTCGCAGTCGACGTCTACTGCCATGAGCAGGAGGCCGACGCGCTGTGTGGCCTGGCGTCCCGGCCCCGCCTGGGTGGACGCGGAGCGCTGCTCCCCCACGAGGTCCTCTGCCGCATCGAGGACCGCTGGCCCGCACGCACACCGATCGACGAGGTCTTCACGCAGGGCGCCTTCCGCTGGGGCTTCCACGCCCTGGAGGTCGGCGGCCACACGCCCGGCTCGGTCCTGTTCTGGCACGAGCCGACCGCCACGCTGTTCACCGGCGACTCCCTCTGACCGGGGTCCCGCCGGTGCGTGCCATCGAGCGCCTGCGGCTCGCGGTGCCCGAGTACTCCCTGGACGTCGAGGCCGCCCACACCTCCACCCTCGCCCAGGTCGCTGCGCTGGACCGCGTGGCGGCCATCGCGCCCGGGCACGGTCCGCTGGTGACCCGCGACGTGGCGAGCAAGCTGGGGGCTCTGGCCGCGGGCGCTGCATGATCTCTAGACGTCCTCGAAGACCCCGCTGAGCTTGGGCACGATCGCGACCACCAGGATCGGGACCGCCAGGACGAACAGCACCACGGGCACGATGAGGAAGCCGAAGAAGTTGTCCGCGGCCACGTCCTCCATGTTGCGGAAGAAGGTCAGCAGAGACCGGCGGATGGCCTCGACCGCAGCCGCGACGAGATCGAGAGGCACCAACAGGGCAAACGCCAGACCCGCGGCGGCCAGGAAGGGGGCATAGACCACGAAGACCACGAACCCGAGGGCCTTGGCGAACAGGTTGGTGTGCCGGAGATAGGCCCACATCTCGGCCAGCAGCGACCAGTAGCGGGCCGAGACCCTCCCGAAGAAGCCATAGCTCAGCATGTGATCCTCACAGTGCGCCGTGGGTGGCGACCCGCATGGAATACCACCCTCGGGCGCTCGGTTCCCCCCCTCGAACACCGCGCCACGGGGTCGATGGTCGGCCCCGAGCAGCTCGGAGGCGACCCAGAGGTGCAGCTTGCGGCCGGGCTCGTTGACGTCCGCGTCGAGCCTCGGGTGGGGTCCCAGGTGAGCAGGGCGCCGGGCACACAGCCGTCCACGCTGGCGTAGCGCTGCAGGCCGGCGGGCACACCCTCGCGCGTGGTGGAGACGAAGAGGGTGAGCTCGGGCAGCACGGGGGAGCGCCAACGACCCGGGGCGCCTCGGGTGTGGTCGAACGCCTGGCCCACGAGGCACCCGAAGCCCTGCGAAGCCTGCTGGAGACCGAGGTGGACCTGGGCGGGACGCCCTGGACCCAGCGACAACGGCTGGTCGACCCGAGTCGATTCCCGGATGGCGACGCCGAGCGTCGCGTCCAGGAGCTGGCGGACCGGGTGGGGGGCGACGCGGTCCGCTCTCCCGGTCCGCGTTAGCAGGGGGGTGGCGGGTGCTGCTGTCCTGGTGGAGGCCCCGGTCTTCAAAACCGGTCGAGGCGTGTCGAGAGGCACTGCTTGGTGGGTTCGATTCCCATGACCCGCCGCCATATTCCCAAGACACCCACCGTGCCCAGAGGCTCGCCCTCCCCTGGTCAGCGGCTCCGCACTGGCAGCACCCGCACGCGAGCCGTCGCAGTGTTGATGGTGACGATGGCCCCAGCCGCGATGGCTGCGGCGTGCTGCGAGAGCTGAAGGGCGACCAGGTCGCCGGTCGCTTCGGGGAGCGTGTCCTGTACGCGGAGGAGGACCACGCTCGGCCCGCTCGCTCCCGTGAGAGCGAGAATGGCGGAGAAGTCGAGGTCTGCGGTGAGGATGACGGCTTCGTGAGCGCGAGCCCACGCGACGATCTCTTCGTCGGCCGCTCGCGGGTCGCCCACGTTCGACCAGTGCGCCGCCTCGTGCCCACGCTCGGCCAGGAATGGCACCCAGGCCGGTCCCAGGTTCATGTCGATGACGAGTTTCACGATGCCCGGAGGGGGACCTCGATCTCCTCGACCCGCCAAGCGGCCCAGGTCAGCGCGGCTCTTATGTCATCAGGTTCGAGGTACGGATAAGCCGCCAGGATCTCCTCGGCAGATCGCCCGGCGGCGAGCAGGCCGATGACGGTGCCCACGGTGACGCGAAGCCCCCGGATACAGGGTCGTCCCCCCATGACGGCGGGGTCGTGCGTGATCCGTTGGAGCAGTTCAGCCACGTTCCCATCATAGCCTGGGCGGCCTGGCGGTGCGGTGGTGGTTGCCCGGATGTGGGTGCCTTTGGTCCGTGGCGGCCCCGCCGCCACCCACCCAGCTTCAGCTCCACGCCCCCGCCGCCAGGTGGGTGCTCCAGCGCCGGCACTTGGCCGCGTGATTAACTGCGCGCATAATTACGCCATGCAACGCACAAGCATCATGGCCGATGTCGAGACCCTGGAGCGCCTGCGGGCACTGGCTCGCGAGCGAGGGGTCTCCTTCGCCGAGATCGCGCGGGAAGCGCTCGAGGCCAAGGCACTGGAGTACCGCCCCCGGCCGACGTGTCTCGGCATCGGCTCGTCCGGACGTCGCGATGTCTCGGATGTCGCGGGCGTTGGCCGGACCCCGCCCCGCTGATGGCCCTGGTCCTCGACACCGGGGTGCTGTATGCCGCCATCGACCGGGACGACCGGGCCCACCATCGCTGCCGGGACCTGGACGACGACCACGAGCGCGTCGCGCAGATCCTCGACAAGTACGACGATCAGGACGTGGGCTTCGTCGACGCAGCCGTGCTCGCGATCACCGAGCGGCTCGGAGAACCCAAGCTCGCCACGCTCGACCATCGGCACTTCGCGGTGCTCCGACCGAGACACGTCGACGCCCTGGACCTGCTGCCCTGAGTCGCTCCGCACCCACGCCCCGTCGATGCCCTCCGAGACCGAGGCGGTGGCCGCCCGGCTCGGCCTCAAGGTCCCGGAGTGGGTCCGCGTGGTGCTGCGAGCGGCCAGGCGTGAGGTGCCTGTGCGCGATGCCGAGACCAAGCTCTCGGCTCTGCGTCAGGCGGTGGCGTACCAAGGCCCGACAGGCGACATCGACCAGATGCTCGACGAGATCGCCGCTGGGCAGCCGGTGGAGCTCCCCTCGTGAGCATCCTGCTGGACTCGAACATCCCGATGTACCTGGTCGGGAAGGCTCACCCCCACAAGATCGATGCTCAGGAGCTCCTGCAGGCGGCCATCGGGCGCGGGGAGCGGCTCGTCACCGATGTCGAAGTGCTGCAGGAGATCCTGCACCGCTACGTCGCACTGGACCGCCGGGAAGCCGGCCTTCGATGCGGTCCTGGGCCTCGTGGACGAGGTGTTGTCCATCGACGAATTCGACCGGGTCCCGGGGGTCACCCGAGTGCACGAGTAGGAGTGGGTGTCATCGGTGACGTGATGGTCCTGCTCACCGAATGTACCCGCCGCCCCGGCCCGCCCGTTCAGGGAGCTGTCCCCACCTGCAGACCGCCAGCAGACCGCCCGGGCGACGAGATAGCCACCCGCAGGAGGCCCGAGGTCCATGTCCCCGAGGCTGCCCGACGGCCGCACGCTCGGACTCGCTCGCTACGGTGACCCCACCGGCTGGCCGATCTTCTACTTCCATGGCTTTCCCGGCTCCCGGCTCGAGTGGCAGCTCATCGACCCCGACGACCGGGCCTCCGGGCAGCGCTGCCGCCTGCTCGCGGTCGACCGCCCCGGCATCGGCCTGTCGTCCCCGTGCAGGGAACGGCGCCTGCTGGACTGGCCCAGGGACGTGGCGGACCTCGCCGACCACCTCGGCCTCGAGCGCTTCAGCCTGCTCGGCGTCTCCGGTGGCGCCCCCTACGCGCTGGCATGCGCCCACGCCCTCCCCGAGCGGGTCCACGCCACCGCCGTCGTGAGCGGCACGGGGCCGCCGGACGCGCCGGGGCAGCGCGACGGGCTGGGCTGGACCCTGACCAGCAAGCCCTGGTGGATCCGACTCGTGATGCTGAAGCTGCTGGACCTGGGCCTGCGCACGCACCCCCGGAGGCTCCTGACCGGAGGCCGACAGGCCCTGTCCCCCCCGGACCAGCACCTCCTGGATGACCCGGTCTTCGTGGATCGGCTGGCGGAGGTGATGCGGGAGGCACTGCGCCAGGGCGTCGGCGGCGCCCAGCAGGAGGCCACCCTCTACGGGAGCGGCTGGGGTTTTGAGCTCCGAGACCTCGCCGGACCCGTCCACCTCTGGCACGGCCGGCTCGACCGCAACGTGCGGGTCACGGTGGGCGAGCACGTCGCCGCCGCCATCCCGGGCTGCATGGCCACCTTCCTGGATGGAGAGGGCCACTTCTCCCTGATGCCGCGCATCCTGGACCAGGTCCTGGAGGCGCTGCGGCCTGCGGAGGACCCCTCGACAGGTGACGCCACGCAGACGTAGGGCCCTTGGACGCCCCCGAGGGCCCGCGGAGCCACCCCCCCCACCGACCGCGGCGGTAGGATGGGGAGTCACCGGATCGGATGGCGCGACGTCCGCGCCACGGAGGAGCGATCATGGCCAGGATCCTCGTGGGGGTCACCCGAGCGCTGGGCGTGGCCGCGCTATCCCTGGCCACCGCCTGCGACGGCAACGGCTCGAACGGCGGCGACGACAGCAGCACCGGAGACGGCTGTGTGAAGAGCGCCCCCTCCTTCGAGCTGGGCACCGGCGACTTCTCCTACCTCGCCCTGGCCGAGGGGGACCCGGTGACGATGTGGCACGGCCCCCAGGGCGGCTGGCACTTCGACACCGGTGGCCTGGTCACCGGCTCCTCGCTGGAGCTCACCATCCTGCCCACCGTCACCGTGGTCGGCAGCGGACTCCAGCTCGCCGGCGACCAGGACCTCTGGTTCGCCGCCCTGGAGGAGTACGTGGAGGACACCTGCACCGGGTACTTCTGGGGCAAGCGGGCCTTCATCGACGACCACCTGCCCGGCTACGAGTACCAGCAGTTCATCTGCTCCCTCGAAGGGGAGGAGGTGGAGGTCTGCGTCGACCTCCGCGACGTGCAGACCTCGGGCACCGCCACGGAGTGCATCGAGGCGGTGGCCGTGCTCGACCCCGCCGACGAGGCGCTGTGCGCCGAGTAGCCGAGGCGGGACGACTCCTTGGACCCGTCCTGGGCTGCTGGCTGCTGACCGCCTGCGTCGGCGGCACCGACAGCGAGGGCAGGACGGACAGCAGCATCGTGGATGACACCGGGGCGGCGCCCGAGCCGTGGACGGTGCTCGGGGAGCGCCTGGCGGGCGCGATGCTGAGCGTCGCCGGCGCGAACCCCTCCGACCTGTGGCTCGTCGGAGCGGATCCCGGCGACGGACCGCTCGTCTACCACCACGACGGCAGCGCCTGGACCCTCCTGGACACGGCGACCCTGGGGGACCTGTGGTGGGTCTGGCCCGGCCCGAGCGCGACCTGGGCTGCCGGTGCCCAGGGTCGGATCCTGCGCCTCGACGCGGACGGCGAGGTGGAGGAGACCGTGCTTGACGAGGCGGTCACCCTCTTCGGCATCTGGGGCACCGCAGAAGACCGGATCTGGGCCGTCGGCGGCGACACCAACCGCGCCAGCCACGGCGCCCGGGCCTGGAGCTGGGACGGGGAGGACTGGACCCCGATCGACCTGCCCGACGGCGTCCTGGAGCAGCTCGCCCTCTACAAGGTCTGGGGCCGCTCCGCAGACGACGTGCACGTGGTCGGCACCGGCGGCGCCGCCATGCACGGGGACGGCGAGACCTGGTCGAGGGTCGAGACGCCCACGTCGAACAACCTGTTCACGGTGCACGGCGACGACGACGAGATCTGGGCCGTCGGCGGCGCCCAGTCCGGCGCCATCCTGCGCTGGCAGGACGGGACCTGGGTCGACGAGAGTCCGGACTTCGCCCCCCCCTTCAACGGCGTCTACGCCCGCCAGGGCTGCGACCCCGTCGCCGTGGGCACCCAGGGCGGCTCGGTGTGGTGGCGACGGGGCGACACCTGGACCGCCGACCCGCGACCCCGCGCCACCCCCTACGACCTGCACGCCGCCTGGCTCGACGACACCTGCCACGCCGTCACCGTCGGCGGCGCCATCTCGGCCTACCCGATGGACCGGGGGGTGGTGGCCTGGGGGGGGGATCCCGAGGTCCTGCCCCCGCTGCCCGAGAGGTAGCTCCACAGGGTCCGACACCCACATCGACACCCGCTGCAGCGCGTTGTGCCGCAGGTTCAGGTAGAAGAGCTGCTACTCGATGGGGTGGTAGTTCTCGGTCCCCATCATCCAGAGCAGCACCTGGCTCGCAGGGTCCCGCTCCAGATCGCCGAGCTCGGTGATCACCAGCGCCCCGTCCACACACTGGGCGTCGCAGAAGGCTGCCCGAGGAGACCCACTACACCCGGTCCGCCAACCCGTGTACCCTTCCGCGTCGAATGAAGACCCTCGAAGTCCACAAGTTCGGCGGCACCAGCGTCGGTGACGCTCGCCGCATCCGCCACTGCGCCGGCCTCGTCGCCGCGAGCTTCACCGAGGAGCACCGGGTGGTGGTCGCCTGCTCCGCCATGACGGGGGTGACCAACTCGCTGGTCGCCACGGCGAAGCTGGCGACGGCGGGAGAGACCGCCCGAGCCAGGGACAACCTCCAGGGCCTGCGCACCCGCCACCACCGGGCGCTGGACCGCCTGGAGGTCGACACCGAGCGCAAGGCGACCGTCCGCAAGCGCCTGGACGGTCTGCTGGACGAGCTCTTCGACCTGGTCGCCGCCTCGTCGGTGCTGGGAGAGCTGACGCCCCGCACCCGGGACCGGATGCTGGCCTCGGGGGAGAAGCTCGCCTGCGAGCTCTTCGCCGTGGCCCTGGGCGAGCAGGGCCTGGAGGGGGTCGCGCTCTACGCCGACACCTTCCTGGAGACCGACGGATGCTTCGGGGAGGCCAGCCCCCTCGGCGGCGTGGCCGACCGCCACATCGTGGCGGCCGTGACCCCGCACCTGGAGGCGGGCCGGGTCCCGGTCGTCACCGGCTTCTGCGGGCGAGCCCCCGACGGTGCCACCACGACCCTGGGACGTGGCGCCACGGACTTCACCGCCACCATCCTGGCCGGGGCGATGGCCGCCGATGCGGTGACCATCTGGTCCGACGTGGACGGGGTCTTCAACGCCGACCCGCGCGTGGTGCCCGAGGCCCGCGTCCTGCGGCAGCTCAACTACCGGGAGGCCGCGGAGATGTCCTTCTACGGGGCCAAGGTGCTGCACCAGCGCACCATGATCCCCGTGAGCGGCCTGGGCATCCCGGTCACCATGCGCAGCTCCTTCGACCCCGAGGCGCCCGGCACGGTGGTCAACGGCCGCTCCACGCCCGGCTCCCACCCGGTCAAGGCGATCAGCGCCGTGCGGGACCACGCCCTGGTCTCGGTGGAGGGCAAGGGCATGGCGGGGGTGCCTGGCGTGGCGGCCCGGGTCTTCGGCGCCCTGGCCGAGCACGGCATCAGCGTCACGATGATCAGCCAGTCCTCCTCGGAGTCCTCGATCTGCCTGGCGGTGCCCCAGCACCACGCCGGAGCCGCCGAGCAGGCCCTGAAGCGGGCCCTGATGACCGAGATGTCCCGGGGCGACGTGGAGGAGATCGTGGTCCAGGGCCGGGTGGGCCTGGTCGCGGCCGTGGGCCTGGGCATGGCCCACACCCCCGGCGTGTCGGGCCGGCTGTTCTCGGCGATGGGCTCCGCCGGGGTGAACGTGCTGGCGATCGCCCAGGGCTCCTCGGAGCTCAACGTCTCCCTCGCCGTGGCCGGGCGCCAGGTGGACGCAGCCATCCGGGCCATGCACAGCGAGTTCGGCCTCGACCGGCTCGACCCGGGCGACGACAGCGAGCGCCACCTCGACCTGCTGCTGCTCGGCTGCGGCAGCATCGGCCGAGAGCTGGTGGCCCAGGTGCTGCAGCGTCGGAGCCACGTCTTCGAGCGCTTCGGGCTGCACCCGCGGGTCGTGGCCATCGCCGACCGCAGCGGCTTCGTGTTCGATCCCACCGGCCTGAGCCTGGAGCGCCTGCAACACATCCTGGATCACAAGGGCTCCGGAGGCCGGCTGGCGGACCTCGACGGCGCGGCCCCGGGCACGCCGGTGGACATGGTCGAGACCACGCTCCAGTGGCGACTGTCGCGACCGGTGCTGGTAGACGTGTCCGACTCCGACGACGCCCACCTGGCCTTCGAAGCCGCCCTGACCCGCCGCTGCGACGTGGCCACCGCCAACAAGAAGCCCCTCGCCGGACCGCTGGCCATCCATGCCTCCCTCCAGGAGACGACACGCAGAGAGGGTCGCCTCCTGCGGGCCGAGGCCACGGTCGGCGCCGGCCTGCCGGTGGTCGACACCCTCCAGATGCTGCTCCACACCGGCGACCGCCTCACCTCCGCCGAAGGCAGCCTCAGCGGCACCCTCGGCTTCCTGATGAGTCGCCTGGAGGAGGGGGTCGCCTTCAGCGCCGCCGTCGAGGAGGCCGTGGGCCTGGGCTACACCGAGCCGGACCCGGTGGCCGACCTCAGCGGCGTCGACGTCGCCCGCAAGGCCACCATCCTCGGCCGCCTCAGCGGGCTGGCCGGCCCCGACGCCGAGGTCCGCCTGACAGGCCTGGTGGACCCGGCCTGGGCCGGCCTGCCGATCCCCGAGCTCCTGGAGCGGCTGCGCACCGACCACGACGGGCCGATGGCCGAGCGCGTGGGGACCGCCCGAGCCTCGGGCCAGGCCCTGCGCTTCGTGGCCCGCGTCAGCGAGGGACTCATCGAGGTCGGACCCACGGAGGTCCCGGCGGACAGCGCCCTCGGCATGCTCAAGGGCACCGACAACCAGGTGGTCTTCCGCTCCGAGCGCTACCAGGACCGCCCGCTGGTGATCACCGGCCCCGGTGCGGGGGTGGAGGTCACGGCGATGGGGGTGCTCGGCGACGTGCTGCGCATCGCCGCGGAGAGGGCCTGACATGACACGCTCGATGGGGACGGAGACCCGCGCCTGGGCGCCGGCGACGGTGGCCAACCTGGGACCGGGCTTCGACGTGCTGGGTCTCGCGCTCGAGAGGCCCGGAGCCACCGTGCGGGCCCGAAGGGTCCCCGAAGCTGGCGCGCTCGTCCCGAAGGACCATCCGTTCGGACCGGTGGAGCAGGCGGCGCTCCATGCCGCGCAGGCGGTCCTGGACAGGACCTGGACCTTCAACGAGGTCGGCGTGGAGTTGTCGGTGGAGTGGGAGGTCCCGCTGGGCACAGGCCTCGGAGCAGCAGCAGCAGCAGCAGCGGCCGGCGCCATGGCGACCAACCTGATCGTGGGATCCCCGCTGCGCAAGCGAGAGCTGGTCGGCATCTGCCTGGCTGCCGAAGACCAGGCCACCCAGCTCCGCCATGTCGACCACGTCGCTGCGGCCATCCTCGGAGGCCTGGTGCTGGTGCGCTCGGTAGACCCCCTGGACATCGTGCGCCTGCCGATCCCCCAGGAGCTGGTCGTGGTGGTCGTGACCCCGGACACCGTTCCCCAGACCCAGGGGACCCGGAAGGGCCTGCCCCCCGAGGTCCCGCTGGCCGCCGCCGTCCAGAATTGCGCCAACACGGCCGCCCTGGTGAGCGCCTGCTACGCCGGCGACCTCGTGCTGCTCTCCCGCTGCCTCACCGATGCCCTGGTCACACCGTTGCGGGCCCCCCACCTCCCCGGCGCGGAGGCCGCGATGGAGGCCGCCCGCGACAGCGGCGCCCTCGGCAGCTCCCTCAGCGGCTCGGGCCCCGCCGTCTTCGCCCTGTGCCGGTCGATGCGCAGCGCCGCAGAGGTCAGCACGGCGATGGTCGCCGCCTTCGCCGCGGCCGGGGTGGCGGTCCGCGCGACCCGCTCCGCGGCCGACTGCCCCGGCGTGAGGCGCCTGTGAGGCCGGTCTCCTGGACGCTCACCTGCGTCGCCTGCGGCGCCGACCACGACGGCCGCGACCCGCGCATGACCTGCGACTGCGGCGGGACCCTCGACGTGGTGCACGACCTCCAGGCCGTGGCCCGCGCGGCCAGCCTCGCGACCTGGGATGCCCGGCGCGGCTCGCTGGAGCGCCTGGACCGCAGCGGCGTCTGGCGCTTCCGGGAGCTGGTCCTGCCCGGCGTGGACCCGGAGGCGGTGGCCACCAAGCCCGAGGGCAACACCAACCTCTACGACGTGCCCGCCCGCCTCGCCCACTGGGCCGGCCTGGACGCGCTCCAGCTCAAGCACGAGGGCGAGAACCCCTCCGGTTCCTTCAAGGACCGGGGCATGACCACCGGCGTGACGGCTGCACGGCTCCACGGCGCCACCAAGGTCGCCTGCGCCTCGACCGGCAATACCTCCGCCTCGATGGCCGCCTATGCGGCCCTGGCCGGCCTGGAGCCCTACGTCTTCGTGCCCGCCGGCAAGATCGCCTACGGCAAGCTCAGCCAGGCCCTGGCCTTTGGGGCCAAGACCCTCCAGCTCGACGGGGACTTCGACGAGGCCCTGGCCCTGGTGCGGGAGATCTGCCGGGACCACGGCGTCTACCTGCTCAACTCGGTCAACCCCTACCGGCTCGAAGGTCAGAAGGCGATCGGCTTCGAGATCCTCTCCGACCTCGGCTGGAGGGTGCCCGACTGGCTGGTCCTGCCCGGGGGCAACCTGGGCAACAGCTCAGCGATCTCCAAGGGGCTGATGGAGCTCCTCGAGCTGGGCTGGATCGACCGGCTGCCGCGCATGGCCGTCATCCAGGCCGCCGGCGCCAACCCGCTCTACCGCGCCTGGGTCTCGGGCCAGGACGTCGAGCCGGTGACCGCCGAGACCATCGCCACCGCGATCCGCATCGGCAACCCGGTGAGCTGGCGCAAGAGCCTGCGGGGGGTCCGGGCCTCCGGAGGTCTCGTCGAGCAGGTGAGCGACGCCGAGATCCTCGACGCCAAGTCCCAGGTCGACGCCGCCGGCATCGGCGCCGAGCCCGCGAGCTGCGCCACCGTGGCCGGCATCCACAAGCTCGTCGCCGCCGGCACCATCCGCCCCGACGACCACGTGGTCGGCGTGCTCACCGGACACCTGCTCAAGGACCCGGACGTGGTGGTGAGCTACCACCGCTCCGACGCGGCCCACGCCAACCCGCCCGTGCCCTGTGCGGCCACGGTGCCCGCGGTCCTGGAGGCCCTGGGGCTGTCCTGATGCACCAGCGCGACGAGGACATGGCGCCGGACTCGGACTTCGAGCCGGGCTCGCTCCGCCACCTCGTCGCCGGCAACACCGGACGCGCCCTGGACCCGCGCCGGACCCCGTTCCGGATCGTCGAGCTGCGACCGGCGACCGGCCAGTGGGTGCTGGAGCTCACCGCCTTCGAGGACACCGGCGCCCGGTGGGTCCTGCCGCTGGAGCAGGTCGTGCGCTACCAGTTCGCCCACCGAAGCGAGGTCCGGTCCGACACGAAGGAGCTCGAGGACGCCATCGCCCGCTTCGATCGCCCCCTCCAGATCCCCTTCGCGCCACGCCCCTGGCCGGACCTGAGCAGGCTGGAGGACCAGGCCCGGGCCGCCATCGGCCAGCTCGAGCTCGACCTCACGCAGCGCCGCGGCAGCCCCGCCGCCGCCGCCCGGCTCCAGGCCTTCATGGCCGACCAGGACCTGCTGGACATCGAGCAGGGCTTCGCCGACCAGTACGTGCAGAACCCCCACTCCGGAGAGCGGGTCAAGGGGCACCGCATCGTGCTCGCCGAGCTGGGACGGGTGCCGTATGTGGGCCAGGTCGCGCGCGAGCCGACCGCGTTCGTCGGCCGCTGGAGCCGACAGCGGCGCCGGGATCACCTGCTGGCCCGCATCGCCTTCGTGCGGGCCCTGTTCCGGCAGGCTGGCCACGACCGTGTCCTGCTCTGGAGGGGCCTGTCGACCCCAGGGGAGCTGCTGCCACCGATCAACCGCACCTTCGTCTCCACCAGCTTCCTGCGCGAGGTCGCCGAGAGCCTCTTCCACGGCAGCGACGAGACCCGCGTGGCCCTGCTGATGCGCCAACAGGTGCCGATCGAGCGCCTGTTCATGACCCACATCGAGACCGAGGCCATGAACCGCCAGTACCTGGAGGCGGAGGCGGTGCTGTTCTTCGACACCGAGAACCGGGCCTTCTGAGGGGCCGGCTACAGCTCTGCCTCTCCCACCGCCGGCCCCACCAGCGGTCCCGGCAGCTCCTCGGACCAGGTCCGCGCCGCCGGGGGCTCCGCCAGGGTCGCCGACACGCTCACCCCCGCGACGCGCATCGCGTAGCGCAGCAGGTGGCCGTCGCGCCCGTAGATCAGCTCCACGGGCCCCTCCTCCAGGACCCACCGGTAGGCCACCCCTGGCACGGCCACCCCGTCGATGCGCACCTGGACCTCGCCCAGCCGCTCCAGGGGACCCTCGAGCACCCCGCCGGTCTCCGCGGCCAGCACCCGCAGGTGGTCCCGCCCGTCGAGGCGATCCCCCTGTCCCGGGTCGATCAGGTCCAGCGAGGTGAGGTCGAAGGCCGCCCGGTCGAGGCGGTAGACCCGGGCCTCGTCGTCCTCGGCCACGGTGACCGTCCAGCCCTCGACCTTCTTGACGGCCTGGATCTCCCGGTTCCAGCCGTCCTCGGAGATCACGGAGGCGAAGCTGGCGCTGCCGATCCGACCGAGACCGCTGAGGCGCTGCCGCCAGATGTAGCCGTCCCGGTCGATGGGCAGGTTGAGCTCGGTGAAGGACTCCAGGACCCGGACTTCGGCCCGGCCGTTGCTGCGGTACTTGACCGTGAGCTCCCGCTGTCCGACCACCTGTCCCTGGAGCGCCAGGTCCCAGCGATAGTGCTCCACCTCCACGGCCACGGCGGGGCGCGCCAGCGACCAGGCGAGCAGAGCCCAGGAAGCGGTGATCATCTCGACCCCTCCTATCCCGGAAGCGCCCCGTTTCCTTCCCTCGGGACGCCCCACCCTGACGGGGCGATAGTCTGCCCCATGGTCCCCTGGCGTCTGCTCGAGCCCCTGCGTCGTCGCCGTACGTCGGAACAGGGCCCCGCCTTCCGGGCCGGGGGACCCCGGGTCTGCCTGCTCTACCCGTCGCCCTACCGCGCCGCCATGTCGAGCCTCGGCTACCAGTGGATCCACGAGGTCCTGGTGCGGGCCGGCTTCGCCGTGGAGCGAGCGGTGCTGCCGGACGACCTCACCACCTGGGTCGAGGCCAGGGCCCCGCTGATCACCCTGGAGACCGAGACCCCGGTCTCGGAGTTCGAGCTCGTCGGCGTCAGCCTGGCCTACGAGCTGGAGCTGGCGGGCCTGATCGGGGCCCTGGACCTGGCCGGCATCCCGCCCCTGCGCCGCGACCGCGAAGCCCACCACCCCCGGGTCGTGATCGGCGGACCGCTCACCTTCTCCAACCCGCTCCCCGCCGCGCCCTTCGCCGACGCGATGCTGCTCGGCGAAGCCGACGAGACCGTGGTGCCCGCCTTCGAGGCCGCCCTGTCACAGGGCCCCGAGGCCTGGCTGGAGAGCGTGGAGCGGCTCCCGGGTGGCTACGTGCCCGCGCTGCACGGGACCGTCCTGCCAGCCGTGGCCCGAGCCGGCGATGCCCTGCTGCCCGCCCGCTCCCGGACCTGGAGCCCCGACGCCGAGCTCCGGGACATGTTCCTGGTCGAAGGCGAGCGGGGCTGCCACCGCCAGTGCACCTTCTGCGTGATGCGGCGCTCGACCCATGGCGGCATGCGCCTCGTGGACCCGGAGGCCGTGATGGAGCACGTCCCCGAAGGGGCGCCGCGGGTCGGGCTGGTCGGAGCCGCCATCAGCGACCACCCCCGGCTGCCGGAGCTGCTCCAGCGGGTCGTGGAGAGCGGCCGGGGGGTCGGGGTCAGCTCGCTGCGGGCCGACCGGGTAGCCCGGAAGCCGCCGATCGCCGAGTGGCTCAAGCGGGGGGGCTACCAGACCCTGACCGTGGCGTCGGACGCCGCCACCGAAGACCTCCGCCGCACCCTGAAGAAAGGCACCCTGGAGAGGCACCTGGTGGCCTGCGCCGAGCAGGCCGCCGCCCACCGCTTCCGGGTGCTGAAGGTCTACATGATGGTGGGGGTGCCCGGGGAGACCGACGGGGACATCGACGAGCTGGTGCGCTTCACCCGCGAGCTGGCCCGCATCCACCCCACCGCCCTGGGGGTGGCCCCCTTCGTGCCCAAGCGCAACACGCCCCTGGACGGCGCCCCGTTCGCCGGCATCAAGACCGTGGAGCGCCGGCTCAAGCGGCTCGACCGTGGCCTGCGGGGCAGGGCCACCGTGCGTCCCACCTCGGCCCGCTGGGCCTGGGTCGAGGCCATGCTGGCCCAGGGAGGGCCCGAGACCGGGGAGGCCGTCCTCCGCGCCGCGAGGGCCGGGGGCCGCTTCGCCGCCTGGAAGCGGGCATTGAGTGACGTGGATCCGGACAGCCACCGCCCGTGGAGCGCCCGGGCGGGGTAGGCTGTTTGTACAAGGCCCATGCTCCCCCTGCTGCTCGCCCTGTCCACCGTGCAAGCCCAGGACTGCGACGTCCGGGGCCTGGAGAGCGCACTGGCGGAGGCCTCCCCGTCGATGGTGCCGCTCTACTTCGGTCGCCTCGCGGCGTGCGATGCCAGCGCCGCCGACGCCATCGCAGAAGCCACCCTGCCCCGCGCCCTGGCCGGTCCCGACGCCGGCCCGCTGCTGACCAGCGCCGTGAGGGTCGGCGCCCACGACGAGGTGAGGGCCTGGATCGACGGCCAGCCCTCCGACGAGCGCTCCGGGACCATCAGGCTCCTCGGCAAGGTCTGCGGAGAGGACCCGGCCGTGGCCGCCTTCCTCGTCGAGAGCGCCGAGGTGCTGGGCGACAAGTTCTGGAACCAGCGCTGGTACCGCTCCCTGACCGCGTGCCGCACGCCGGAGATCCAGGCCTTGCTGCTGGACCAGGTCCAGACGCCCTCGTCCGACCGCACCCGCTTCCTCGGCACCCTGGAGGTCTTCGCCCGCAACCTGGGCAAGGACGCCCTTCCCTACCTGAAGACCCTGGTCATCACCGGCGAGCGCGAGGAGGACCTCACCTACATCGTCAACGCCTTCGCCGACGCGGCCCAGGTCGGCTCGTTCGACGGCGCCGACACGGAGACGGCCGCCCTGGCTGTCGCGGCGCTCTTCGAGCTGGCACCGCACCTGCCCCACCAGGCCCTCACCCAGGCCAGCACCACCCTGGTGGCCCTCGGAGCCGGCGACCGGGCCGGCGACCTCGCCGGCGCCCACTTCCGGGACCGCATCTGGGAGGACGGCAAGCTCCACTACGGCCTGCTCGTCTCCGAGAGCGCCGTCTGCAAGAAAGGCCGGCTCCAGGTCGTGCTCCACACCACCGAGGTCACCGAAGCCGGACACGACTGGATCAGGAACCTGAGACCCCAGGTCGACGCCGCGATGGAGGCCTGGACCTTCGACCTGGCCGGGTCCTGCAAGGGCCAGGCGCGAGAGCGGGAGGTCTTCCTCTCGCCGGAGCCCCTGCTCGATCCAGCGGACCTCGACGGCTACCAGCAGGCCATCCGGCGCCAGGTGGAGGGGACGTCTCCTTCGAAGATCGAAGTCGTGGAGGAAGCACGGGTGGCACTGTAGAAGGCGCCACCCATGTCCGCCCGCAAGCTCATCCTCCTCGTCGCCGTGCTGCTGGGCAGCCTCGCCGCCGGCCTGCTCGCGCTCTTGGCCTGGGTCCTGGCTCCGGACGCCCCCGTGGAAGACCTGGTCGGGCGCACACCACCACCCGTGGTCGTGACCCGGACCGAGGCCGAGCCTGCGGCCGGCGAGACCTTCACCCTCTCCGGCCGGGTGACCTGGGAGGACGGCGGCCCGGCGGAGGGGCTGGCCGTCGAGGTCGATCCCACCGACGACAGCGGAAGGACGGTCTCGACGACCGCCGAGGACGGGACCTGGTCCGCCACGGTCGACAGCCCGGTCGACGTCCGCATGGACCACCTCCCCTCGACCCCCTGGTCCTACGAGGTCGAAGGCCCCCGCAGCGACCTCGACTTCAGCGTGCCCCCGCTCTGTCCCCTGCGGGTCCGGGTGCTGTCCAGCAGCGGGGACCCGATCCCGCGGGCCTGGGTGGCGGCACGGGTCTCGACCAGCACCTGGAACCGCCGCTGGACCGACTACCGCAGGACCGGTCCGGACGGTGTCGGGAAGCTCGACGACGTGGCCTGCGGTGTCGCCACCATCCAGGCCCGGGCCACGGGCTTCGTGAAGGCCCGCAGAGACGAGGTCGACACCCTGGTGCAGCGCGAGGTGACCCTGACCCTCACCCCGGGGGTGGGGCTCAGCGGCCAGGTCGTCGATCCCGAGGATCGACCGGTCGAGGGGGTCAGCGTGCGGGTCGGCCTGGCCAGCTCCGTCACGGACGAAGAGGGCCACTACAGCCTGGCCTTCGACCCCGCGGCGACGACCCACGTCAGGGTCACCCGCGAGGGCTACACGGACCTCCGGGAGCGCCTGCGCGTGCCCGAGGACAGCGAGGCGATCGAGGCCGACTTCGTGCTCCACCCCTCCCGCGAGGTCACCGTCTACTGCGCCGGCCTGCCGGACGAGAGCTGCAAGGCGGTCATGCCCCTGATGTGCACCCGGCCCTGGGCACCCTTCGGCGAGAGCTGCTCCCGCAAGGACCCCAGCACCTGCACCTGCTCCGCCGGTCCGGTCGCCATCCGGGGCGGGGGACGCTCCGTCTCGGTGGCCCCCGACCAGGACGAGGCCTGGCTCGACTTCCGGGACCCGGGCGGGCTGCGCGGGCGGGTCCTGCTCGATGGCGTGCCGACCCCCTGCAGCACCTACACGCTGCGCATCCCCGACGACCTCTCCGACGTCACCCGGGGTGGCGTCGCCGGCCGCGGCGGCGCCTGCGACGAAGAGGGCCGCTTCGAGGTCCTGGGCCTCGCCGGGGGGACCTACGTGGTGGAGATCGTCGCCGGGACCGTGAACCGCCGCCCGGACCCGGTCCAGGTGGACGGCACGGTGGTGGACCTCGGCGACGTGGACCTGTCGGACGGGACCGACGTGGAGGGGGTGGTGATCGACGGCCTGACGGGCCAGGGCGCCCCCGGACACACCGTCGTGGCCGTCCAGGACGTCGACGACGACCTCGCGCCCGGCACCGCCGTCGCCGTGAGTCGCTCGGAGGGCCGCTTCGTGCTCCGGGGCCTCAGCGACGGCACCTGGTCGGTCTTCCTCGTCAGCCGGCCCCTGACGCCTGCCACGATCACCGTCTCCGAGGGCACGGCGAGCTCGGAGCCGCTCCTGGAGACCGGCGACGCCGACCTGCTGGCCGAGCAGGGCTTCGGCCTGGCCACCGACGACGACGGGGAGCTGGTGGTGAGCGAGCTGGACCCGCAGGGACCCGGGGCACAGGCGGGCCTGGAGGTCGGCGACCGGGTGGAGGGGGTCACCGTGATGGGCCTGGACGTGGGCGAGGTCCTGCCCGGACTCGAGGACCAGGTCCTCGACTTCGTGCTGGAACACTACAGCGGACCGGGGGTTGGACTGGTCGTGGACCGAGACGGCGAACGGGTAGAGGTGGAGCTGGACCCGGGGTCCGGGTAGGGTGGAGACATGGGCATCGACTTCGAGTCCCAGTGCGGCGCCACGGACGGCAGCCCGGAGCCCGACTGGTTCACCCTCGTGGCCACGCTGCGCACCCGGGTGGTCGAGGTCCTGACCCCCCTGGCGGATGGCCCCCGGCTCAGCGCCGTGGCCCTCGATTCGAGACCAGGGCACGGCCAGCTCGACCTGGCGCTGCGCCTGGAGACCGATCAGCAGGACTTCGAGCTCGGCGACTGGAGCCATCCCCACTACACCGAAGGGGCGCTCTGTCCCGAGGTCGCCCGGGCCTTTCGCGACTACTACGAGCTGCGCACCCGGGTCCTCGACGACGCGGCCGGTGCCAAGGCCAAGGTCCTGGCCTGCTGCGTGACGGTCCTGTCCGACGCCGAGGTCATGGTGCTGATCACCTCGCTGCCTGGCAGCCCCGTGCCCTACGTGGGGGACACGGACGACCCGGAGGCGCGCAACCTGGTGGGGCTCTGAGCTACCCTCGGTAGATGCCCACCCCCATCGAGTTCTTCTACGACGTCGGCTCTCCCTACAGCTACATCGCCGCCCACCGCCTCCACCGGGCCGAGCAGAACGACGGCGTCGAGGTCTTCTGGCGTCCCCTGCTCCTGGGCGCGGTCTTCAAGGCGACAGGCAACGAGATCCCGGCCAAGCTCCCGGCTCGCGCCCGCTACATGCTCCACGACCTGCTCCGCTGGTCGCGCCGCGTCCAGGTCCCGTTCACCTTCTCCCGCTTCTTCCCGATCAGCAGCCTGCTGCCGATGCGCCTGGTCGCCGGCTTCCCGGAGAAGGCCCAGCCCCGGGTGGCTCGCAAGCTCTTCCACGCCTACTGGGTCGACGATCGCAACATCAGCGACCCGGAGGTCCTCGAGGGGCTCTTCGACGCCGAGGCCCTCGCTCGCACCCGGGAGCCCTGGGTCAAGGAGATCCTGCGGGAGCACACCGACGAGGCCGTGGAGCGCGGCGCCCAACGCCCCCCCCCCCAGTTAGTGGGCCCCCACAAGTTTATAGGCCAACCCCCCGGGGGCGTAGCCCGGGGCCATGGCGCCCGGGCGGCCCCACCCCCCCGCGGCGGTGGCGCGCGGCGCCTGCGGCCCCCCGACGATGTTCGTCGGCAGCCAGATGTTCTTCGGCAACGACCGGGTGGACTTCGCGCTGGAGGCGGCGGCCGAGTAGGCCTACAGCATCGCGGCCACCAGCTTGGCCGCCACCGCGGCCGAGCCCACGATCGCCGCGAAGACCAGGGCCAGCAGCAGCGGGTTGGGGAGCTTCTTCACCGGTAGAGCACGTAGAGGTCCCAGATCGCGGCCCCCGGCTGGTGGGTCCCCGGCTCCGGGTAGAAGGTCGCCGTCTGGGAGCCATCGGCGAGCACGCGCCACACGTAGGGGTACTGCCCCCCCGCAGTGGTCACGTAGAAGTCCCCCGACCCACCTTCGACGGTCATGAAGTGGGGGTCCCAGTCCTGGTCCCAGCCCGCCCCCACGCTCCAGCCACCCCAGGCGGAGTCCCAGAGGTAGCGGCCATAGTCGCCCGTCTCCGTGTCCCCCCCCCCCGCGTACCAGCCCCCGTTGTCGCGGTGGGCCCCCGAGTAGAGGATCTCCGTCGGGTAGTAGAAGTCGAGGATCTTGAGCAGCTCCCACGAGCCGTCCGGGTGGTAGATCCCGAAGGCGCCGGTGTAGCCGAACACGGCGATGTCGCCGCTCTCCACGTCCACGGCCACGTCGAAGGCGTAGAGATCGACCTCCGCGTCCCAGGAGGCGAGGGTGGTGGTGGTGCCGTCGGGGTCGACCCGCACCAGGCTGTTGACCGTGGTGGCCAGGTAGTAGCCGTCGGGGTGGGTGGTGAGGCCCATGACACCGAACTCGGCCTCGGGCCACTCGGCCAGCAGCGAGGTGGTGCCCTGGTCGGAGATCTCGACCAGGCTCAGCGCGGCCAGGTCGACGATGGCGTAGCCGGAGCCCTCGGCCCCCGAGGTGAAGAAGTAGGGAGCGAGACCGGGATCGTCGATCTCGATGGTGGCGGTCCGGCGCCCGACCTGGTCCACCGTCTCGACGCGGTGGTTGCTGCCATCGCTGGACAGGAACACCATCGCCAGGCCGGCGAAGACCTCGTCTACCCGGCCGTCGCAGTCGTTGTCCTTGCCGTCCGTCGGGTCTTCGTCCCGGGCCGGGTTGACGTGGATGTCGTCGTCGTCGCAGTCGCCCTCTTCGACGGTCCAGCCGTCGCCGTCCTCGTCGGTGCCCGTCTCGCCGCTGTCGTCGGGCCACTCGACGTAGGTGTCGGTGTCGTAGGGGGCGGTGTCGAAGTGGGGCTCGACGGTGTCGCCGCATGCCACGGCCAGCCAGATCAGCGTCACGGACGTTCCTCCGGGCCGCAGTGTAGCCGGAGCAGCAACGACCCGGATCAGGCGACGTGGTCGAGGGTCGTGGTGGGGTCGAGGTGTCAGGCATTCGTGATAATGATTTCGACATCCAGAAATCATTATCACGAATGCCTGACACCTACTGCTGGCACCGTGGTCGCCTCTGGAGGATCGGCTGGGATGCGTCGCTGGCCATGGCCGCGGCGAGGACCTCGGCGATCGCTCGGTGGCCGGCGGCGCTGGGGTGCCACACGTCCTCGAAGCCCCAGCAGGCGCGCTCGTCGAGGGCGTGCCCCGCGAACTTGACACCGTGCCTCTGGAGGGGGTCCGTCCAGTGGCGCAGGCTCCCAGTCCCTTGGGACGCCCTGGCCCAATTGTCGTTCCAGAGCACCATCCAGACCGGCAGGGAGCGCTCGGAGGCGTCGTCGGCGAGGTTGGCCAGGTCCTCGAGGGTGAACCGCAGGGCGGACTCCGGCCCGTCGGCCGTGGCGTCCCCGACCCGGAGCTGTGGGTAGTGCGGGCGGGACAGGGGCAGGAGCAACCGGCGCAGCACCAGGTAGAGGCGGCTGTCCACGTAGGGTGCGCCACGCGCGCTCCTGTACCAGTGGGCTCTTCGCGCCCTCAGCTCCTGGGAGCGGATGTTGTGAGGCAGGCCGAGGATCACGCCATCCAGCTCCAGGCGCTCCGCGAAGAAGTGGAAGCGGCGGAGCATGTCCAGCGCGTCCGAGCCGAACACCCCGCCGTTGATCACCTCCACGCTGGCGACCCCCAGCGCGTCGGGCAGCAGCAGCTCGAGCTGCTCGCTCAGGGTCGATGGCTGGTCGACGCTCCAGCCGAAGACGAAGGAGTCGCCCAGGGCCAGGTAGCGCAGGTCCGTCGGCGACTCGCGGGGCGTGGGCTCCGCCTCCCGCAGACCCCGGGCGTTGGTCGCCACGTGCCAGGTGTAGGGGCCGTCAGCCAGCGTGGCCTCGGTGAACGGCCGGGTCCCCAGGTCGATGTCGCCCTCCGCCACGGGCACCTCGGCGTCCGGGTCGTGGAAGGACCGATTCTCGAAGAAGAGCAGCCCGTCCTCCCTCTCCCAGGTCAGGAGCAGGCTCTCTTCGGGCACGAAGACCCGAAGCAGACCCTCCAGACCGAGCACCAGGCTCAGCGCGACACAGAGCCCCAGGACCCCGCGGGCCCACCGGGAGCGGGTCGGGCGCCGCTCCTCCGCGCCGGTGGCGATCTCCTCCTTCACAGGCGCCGGCTTCTCCTCGCGACATGGTCCATTGCAGCGCTGTCCCAGGTCAAGCGAGGCGGAACGGGTCTCGGTCACACGCCCGAGGCCGGGTGCTCCGCTGCCCTGTCGCCATCCGGATCGACCCGCCCGATCCTGGCCGGGACGTCCGGGTTCCACCGCCAGCGGGCCGGGCCTCCCCTGGGAGCCCGAGGCTCGGTGAGGACGGCGTGGCGGTCCGGGTCGAGCAGCGTTCGGAGGCGGTGGACCAGGACCTTGAGACGGCCATAGACACGCCGATCGAAGGGGTCCTCCGGCCACAGCCTGCGGCAGAGGGTCTCGGCTCCGACGGCACGCGGGCGTGCATCGAGCAGGGCGCGCAGCAGGAGGTAGGTCTTGGAGTCCCGACCCAAGGCGTGGTGCAGCCCGTCCAGGACGATGACCCGGGCTCTCGGGTCCAGGAGCAGGCCCTCGGAGCTCGGAGGCAGCCCGCTGCCGCGGCCCTCCAGGTAGCGACGCACCCCCTGGTGCCCGCGGAGTCCAGCCGCCCGAAGCGCCTCGGCGAGCTCCTCTCCCCCGCGAAGCTCGAAGCCCCCACGACTGGCGAGCCTGCAGGCGGCCTCGAGCCGGGCGTGGGCTGTCTCAGAGCGCCCCGACGCCTGCTCGATCGTCGCGCGCTGAGCGTCCACCTGTGCGGCGTGGTAGACGGCCCCGATCTCCCAGAAGGCGGCCCTGGCCCGAGCCAGGGCCCGGCCCGCCTCCTCCCACCTGCCGGCCGCCCGCGCCAGGACCGCCTCGGTCTCCAGCGCCATGGCCGCGATCATCGGCTCCTGGCGCCGCAGCCGATGACTCACCGCGGCAGCGGCGTCATACCAGGCTCGGGCCTGTTCCAGGTCTCCAGCCCGGGCAGCAGCGCCGGCAGCGAGCAGCTCGACCTCGGCGATCAGGGTCCGGTCCTCGGACTCCCGAGCCAGCTCCAGCGCCGAGCACCAGAGGCCAGCCGTGTCCACGCCACCCGAGGCCGTGCGAACGAGAGCCAGCAGCGCCAGGCTGTTGGCTCGGGGCCCCGCAGCGCTGGCCCTCTTCAGCTCCAGGGCCTCCAGGACCCGGGACTCCGCCTCGTCCAGCCGACCCTCCATGAAGGCACACATGGCCAGGTTGGCGACCAGCGCACCCGCTGCCGCCGGCTGCTCCTCCCCGTCCAGCAGGTCCAGCGCGAGCCGGTAGTGGTGGGCTCCCTCCTCCGGCCGGCCCAGCCGGGTGTGGAGCGCACCGAGCAGGCGGTGGAAGCGCAGCGACCAGGAGGACCCGGCCGAGCGGGCCCCCGGCAGTCCCTCGGCCAGCAGGCGCTCCGCCAGTCCGTGGGCACCTCTCTCGATGGCCATGACCGCCCGAAGCTCCCGGTGTGCCGCGACGGTGACCGTCTCCAGCCGATCTCCGTGACGCTCCAGGATCCGCTGCCCGTCGCGCAGATAGGCCGCGACATCGCTCGCGCTGCCCCGCTGACGGGCGAGACGGGCCTGGGCGGTGGCGAGCCGCAGCCAGCGGTCCGGGTGGGGACCCTCCAGGGTCTCCAGGACCCGGCGGGTCTCCCCAAAGGCCCTCCGAGCACCGGCCAGGTCTCCCTCACCCAGACAGGCCAGCCCTCTTCCAAGCAGCGCCTCGGGGGTGGGGACAGACACGCTTGTAATCGTAGTGTAATCCACAACGCCTGGCAACGTAGTGATTTCCGCGATTTGTAACGCCTCCATCTCGGTGAGATCTCGACTTCCGGCGTCACCACCGACGGCGCTGCGCGGACCCGGGCGCTAGACAGTGCGGAGGTCCCATGTCCCTCTACGTCCTGCTCGCCCTGTCCTCGGCCTGCGTGGAATACGAGGTCTCTCGCTTCGACGCCACCGATGTCTTCTACCAGGACCCACCTGCGTCCGTGGACATCCTGCTGGTCATCGACGACTCCTTCTCCATGGCGCCCTACCAGGAGGAGCTCTCCGGCCACTTCGGGGAGCTGATCCGCTTCTTCGCAGAGGCCGACGTGGACTACCAGATCGGGGTCGTCACGACCTCGGTGGTCGATCCGATTCCGAGCGAGATCCACGGCTGCACCCAGGAGGACGTCGACCTGCTCCCCGACGCCGGCGTGCTGGTGGACGGCCTGGTCATCACGGCCGCCACCGAGGACCCTGGCCAGCGCTTCGCCGAGCTCGTGAGCGTGGGGGTCTGCGGAAGCGGCATGGAGATGGGCATGGAGGCGGCCTGGATGGCGGTCGATCTCCGGGTCGGAGACGGCACCAACGAGGGCTTCCTTCGCCAGGACGCCAGCCTGTCCGTGATCTTCGTCTCCGACGAGGAGGACAGCTCCCCGCTGCCGGTCCACGACTACGTCAACCGCTTCCAGAGCCTGAAGGGCCACCGGGCCCGGGACGTGTTCAACGCCTCCTCGCTGGTGGTCCTGGACCTGTCGACCTGCCCCCAGGAGCAGCGAGAGCTGGCCTCGGCGGGGCTCCGCTACCAGGACATCGTCCGGGAGACCGGCGGCGTGGCGGGCGACATCTGCAGGGACGACTTCTCCGGCATCGTGACCGAGCTGTCGCTGGCCAGCTCGCGACTCATGGACGCCTTCACCCTCTCCAAGATGCCCGACGCCGCCACCCTGCAGGTGACCGTGGACGACCTCGAGGTCCCCTGCGAGGAGGGGCGCTGGTCCTATGGACTGGAGGCCGATGACGAGGGTGTCGACCGACCTGTCGTGCGCTTCGACCCGAGCCAGGTGCCCCCACCGCTCTCCCAGGTGGCGATCCGCTACTACGAGGGCACCGGGGACCCGGCGGCCTCCTGCTCCGTCGCCACGGACTCCGAGGTGTCCCGATGACCGTCCTGTTGCTCAGCACCTGGCTGGCCTGTTCCGTGACCACCGAGGCGCCCGAGTGCGTGGACGGTGGCGACTGCACGGCGGGCACGACCTGCATCGACGAGACCTGCCAGCAGGTCGACTGTCTCAGCTCGACGGAGTGCGAGCTGAGCCAGTACTGCGACTCGAGCTACGAGTGCCGCGCGGGCTGCATGGTCGAGGAGGACTGTCCGTCCGGCCAGACCTGCGACGAGGCCGCTCTCCAGTGTGTGGACAGCGCCTGTCGCACCTCGGACCTGGACTGCAACCTGGGCGAGCGCTGCAACGTGGCGACGGGGGCCTGCATCGGCGGCGGTGACGCCTGCACCGACTGCTCGGAGAGCGCGGCCGCCTGCGGGACGAGTGCGCTCTGCGTGTACTTCGAAGGCAGCGAGACCGAGCGCTACTGCTACGACTACTGCGACAGGGACCAGCAGTGCCCCGCGGGCTTCTCCTGCTCCCAATTCGAGATGATCGGTGGTGGCTCGGTGGGGCTCTGCTACGCGGACTGCGCGTGGCTCCAGGAGAATGACTGGCTGTAGCTCGCCGAGACAGGTCTCCCCCACTCCACCCAGATGCCCCCGGCACAAGCCATGCACCGTTGCGCGGACCCCGTCCGCCGCTGTCGGCCCGGGGTCGCGCTTGGAAGGACTCGGCCGTGCCAGCGGTGTCCGCAGCCAGCCGAAGCTGTCGGCCGCTGCGCAGCACGCACACCACCTCCTGCAGGGCGTTCCAGCCGTTCTCAGCCCTACTGCGGCAGCAACAGCGTCCCGGAGGGCGCCCGCGGACCCCAGAGCAGGACCTCCGCCCGCCCGTCCCCCGTCACGTCGTGGACCAGCAGATCGCCGTGCTCCGGCATGGCGAGCTCCATCGACCAGGCGGGCCGCCCTTCGTCGAAGCGGCCGCCTCCCAGGTAGACCTCCAGGGTGTCCTGGCCCTCGTGCCGGACCAGGTCGGGCAGGCCGTCGCCGTCCACGTCCGAGGTGTCGGCGTAGACCCACCACGGCCCGTCCGAGCCCTCGACCTGCTGGGAGACCTCCATCAGGGTGGTGGGCGCCCCCTGGTAGTGGCCCCCGTCGAGCTGGAAGAGGTCGAGATCGACCGGCAGGGCCTTGCTCACCAGCGCCCTCGCGAGGGCGGTCAGCCCGGTGTCCATCTGGGGGATCAAGAGGTCCACGTCGCCGTCCCCGTCGGCGTCCAGCGCCCGGGCGAAGAAGCTGGCGGTGTCACAGCGCACGATCTGGGGGTCGAGGAAGCCCGTGCCGGTGCCGCGGGCGAAGACCAGCTCCGCCGTGGTCCCGAACCAGCTCCCGGCGATCACCATCTGGTGCAGACCGAGGTCCATGCGACCGTCGCCGTCGAGGTCCTGGAGCCACACCGAGGTGATGCGTCGGCGCTCCTGGTCCTTGCGCCGCTGTCGGTCCTCCCGCGGGTCGAGGTCGACCGGCAGCTCCAGGGTGGCCTGCCGCACCGCGATGGCCTCCGGACCCGTGAACCCGACCCAGAGCGTGCGGCCTCGGGGCAGGACGAGGTCGTCGAGGCCGTCACCGTCCACGTCGGCGACGGCGAAGGAGGGCGACTGCCGGGTGACCTGGAGGGCGCTGCCCCCCTGGTCGTCTCCGCTCTCCAGGGCACCCGTCGCCGGGGCGGGGATCGAGCCCAGCGCCGTGCCGTCGACGGCGAAGGCGTGGTAGCGGCCGCCGCTGTGGACCAGCAGCTCGGGCTCGCCGTCGTGGTCCAGGTCCCGGGCGAAGCGGTCCTTGACCGGCGTGGCCGGGCCGCGGCCCGCCCACCCCCTCGGCCGGGTCGCGCCCCACAACCGCCCCCCCCCCGCCCGGGCCCCCCCCCCCACCCCCGGCCCGGGCGGGCGGTCTTGCGGCCAACACCACCCGGGGCTCCAGCGGCAGGCTTTGCAGCGTCTCTGCGGTAGAGGCCGGGGAGACAGCGCGGCAGGTTTAGCGGGTTTGACCGCGCTTGGGCATGGATTCAACCAGAGGGGAGGGGTGGCTAAGGACCAAAAGACTTTAGAGTTAGAGACTGCGAGGTTGTTCGGGGGTCGCCAGCCAGCTCAGGCCTGGCCTAGTGCCGCACTTGGAGAATGTATTACGACATATAAGTTACTGAGGACATTTAATAAATTTAAAGAAATTATGTTAATTGTACTTTAACGACGATTATTTATATATTTCAACATTTGATTTGTTTGTTTTTTGACTTTCCAATTATTATCTTGGATAAAATATTTTTCGATAATATTTTTCCCAATGCTTGGTGAAATATTACGACAAGCCTTTATGGTTTCTAATTTATCTTTAACTGTAAATGTTTTGATATTAACTCTTAAAAATGACAATAATTCATTCTTTTCCATCAAGTTAATTAAAGCAATAATACAATTCGTTTTTGTCTTGGAAGCAGTTTCAAAAGTAAACAGATTCTTTAAGTAATTTTTATAAGTTATTGATTCGGAACGGCATGTATAATAACATTTCAATAATTCTGGAATTGATTCTGTTCGGTGATATCTTTTTAAAATTATTGGAATGTTGCTTCGGTAATATAGTCTATCTTGTTCCAACAATTGCAACAGAATTGGTATCTGCTTCTGATAATTATCAAGTTTGCGAAATTTATAGATTATAATATTCTTCATTCTATTATTGAAATTGTTATCGATATTTTTTTCAATAAAGTGATAAATACTACTTGAGTCATTATTTAAATCTATCCCGACAAGAATTTTTTTTAGAATTTGTATTTTTTTACGTGTATTTTTTTCTCTGTTAAAGTCTTCAATTAGGTTATCGTAGTAATTTTTTTTTATTTCTCTTTTTTCAGATAACATATTTATCTCCATTATCCAACAATTCCAAGAGATAATGATAATGCTAAAATAGAAAATATTACTGAAAGGAATGTGAAAATCATTGTTGCAAGCACTACATTTTTTGGACCGCCAAAATCTTTTATATCCTTATAAATTCCTATAAATTTTATTAAAGAATGTACTGCAAGAGCAGCTGCAATCCCTGCAGAAAAAACAGATAAAACATCATGACCTGAAAAACCAAAAGCTAAAGAACCAAGTGATAAAAAAACGCTTACTATTTCTATAATTAATATATTTTTTGCGTCTTCCTTTTTAATTCCCCATATTTCTTCACTATCCATTCCCGCAAGTCCATCTTCCGGCATCCCTTCAGGAGAATATCTTTCAAATTTTCTTTCTTCATATCTAGAGGTTGCTGTCTTATATTTTTTTTCATGTGATGCAGCACCTGATAATTGCCATATTACAAGTCCAGAAAATATTAATTCTAATATAACTGCACCGGCGGAATCTTCAAATGATCTTGAGGAACTACGAGAACCTGAATCTAATAATTCTATAATGTATGTAATAACTATAGAAATCGGGTCACCTATGTTTAAAAAATCACCTAAATTAGCTAATGCATTCATAGATGGCAATGACGGTTTTGATTCTTCATCTATTGACTCGTCATAGAGTCCAAGGTTTCCAAAGAAACCCGTTTCTCCAATAGTAATATCAAGTATCGGTTCAATTATTGCTTCTTCAGCCGTTTCTTGTAAAGACTCAAACATATTATCCAAACCCGGAATTGACGATGCGAAAGTCGTGATTAGCATCATTAATAATGCGAGCGGATTAAAGAACATTGAAAAGAGTTCAATAATCTCTATAATGGATTCTATTGACTTATAAAAACTTATTATAGGTTCTAATAAGTCTTCAACTGGTAAATAAAACGGAGATAATGGTTCAATTAAATTATCAAAAACTTCATCTGGATTTTCTGGATATGTCTCCCAATTATTTATTTCATCTATAATATTTTCATAACCAGTATGTATTTGAGACAACATATCCATTATACTATCAACTAACGGAGAAATCAAATTATCAAGAATAAATTGTACCATTTCATGTACCCACTCCACAATCGCGTTGATAACCGACATCACAACATCCACGACGGCATCCCAGGTGCTCGCTCCATATTCCAAAACCCAATTCAATACCGCCACGGCCGCTCCGACCTTTGTCCCCTCGAACTCGCGGTAGTTCTCGTTGATATCCCAGGCGCGTACCTCGACGGCGTAGCCAAGCGTTGCACC
>CAZCVP010000055.1:0-38863 GCA_964501915.1 uncultured Enterobacterales bacterium | reverse complement strand
GTCGTTGGGATCGGTGAGGGTGGTGTTGACCTCCTCGCCGTCGGTGAGCCCGTCGTCGTCGCTGTCGGCGTCCAGGGGGTCCGTGCCGTGGGTGTCGACCTCATCGCCATCGCTCAGAGCGTCGTTGTCGCTGTCGGCGTCCAGGGGGTCCGTGCCGTGGACGTCGACCTCCTCGCCGTCGTCCAGGCCGTCGGCGTCGCTGTCCGGGTCGAGGGGATCGGTGCCTTCGTCGAGGACCTCCTCGCCGTCCTCGAGGGCGTCGCCGTCGGTGTCGGGGTCGGTCTTGTCCGTCTCCTCGTCGCAGGCCTCCCGCACGTCCTCGAGGCGGTCGGCGTCGGTGTCCAGGGCCCCGTCGATGACCTGGATGGTGAACGAGAGCCGGCTGCTGGCCTCGATCCAGCCATAGGTCTCCATCTGGGAGCCCTCGCCCTTGCCGCCGTTGATCCAGCCGCCCCAGGCGCGGGCGTTGACGTTGGCGTCCGCGGCGTCCGAGGGGCTGCCGGCGTTGATGCCCGAGGGGCCCGAGGACTCCAGGCCCACGTCGCCGTCGTCCATGGTGATCGCGTTGGCCTGGACGTCGGCGTCGTTCCAGTAGAGATCGAGGTCCGTCTGGCCCAGGGAGCTGTCCAGCTCCCAGAAGCGGAAGCCCTGGAAGGAGGTCTCCGTGTCGACCATCAGCAGGTGGACTTCGCCGACCGCCACCCAGATCTCGCAGTCGTAGGTGCCGTCGGCGACCTGGTTGTCCAGGTGGTCGAGGCCGTCCCAGGTGATCTCCACGGTACCGGACTCGACCCGCTCCAGGAGGTGGACGTCGTCGTCCGAGGTGTGATCGAAGGTCCCGTCGCCGTCCAGGTCGCAGACCACGTGCACCGTGCCGTCGACGTCGGTCGTGAGCTCGATGACCGCCTCGTGGCCGTCGCCGGGCACGAACTCCTCGCACTCCACGGCCGGGGCCCAGTCCGCCGAGCCACCGTAGAAGGCCACGTCGCTCAGGGTCGGCGAGAGGTGGCTGTAGGTCGCCCTGGAGGGGGACTGGAGGTAGATCGGCACGTCGAGGGTGACCGAGGACTCGCTGGGCTCGGCGACCGAGCGCCCGTGGTCGTCGTTGGCCCCGAACGAGTTGCTGCCGATGTGGTGGTCGAAGCCCGAGAGCCCGTCGAAGTCCAGCTCCACGACCGGCAGCTCGCTGCTGTCGCCCCCGCGAGCGAGGGCGTAGAGGGAGCCGTCGTTGCCCTGGTCCGAGGCCCAGCTCTCGGCGGTCAGGATCCAGTAGTAGGACCAGACGCGGCCCCCGGTGTCGACCTGGTTGTCGACCGTGACGTCCCAGCCGTCCTCGGTCTGGTCCTCCGCGAGCACGATGGGGTGGGAGCCTTCGGTGGTCGGGGTGTAGGTGTCGCCGCTGGAGAGGACCCCGTCGATGCTGTAGGACGGGTTGTAGACGACAGCGGTGCCCGTGCCGGTCCAGGTGATGGTCTCCACCGTGCTGTCGGCGACGTCGACGAAGAGCACCGTGTCGGCGCCCAGCCGCTGCTCCGGGCCGAGGTCCGCCGAGCCTTCGGCGTAGGCCGCGGGAGCCGCGAGCAGGCCACCGAGCAGCACGAGGGTCGCCAGGATGGGGTGCCGGCACCCCAGCTGCGACCTGTTTGACCCGCGCGACAGGCAGAGCACGAGGTCCCCGGGCCCGCCGGGAAGGGAGCTGGGCATGGTCATGGTGTGCTTCCTGCGTGGGGCCGGCACGCTGGACCGGCGCAGTCCTCAGGAGGGGTGGACCCGTAGGCAGGTCCTCGGGACGCTCCAGCTTGCTGCAGGTTTCGTGCCCGTCACCCCGCGGGCAGTCCGGAGCACTCCACCGCTTCGAGAAGCGCACTGAGCTCAGCCTCCGCGACCCCCAGCTCCCCGGCCTCCACCAGCAACCGGAGCTTCGGCTCGGTCCCCGAGTAGCGGACCACGGCCCGCCCTGTGAGGCCGGCGAGGGCGGCCTGGAGCACCGGAAGCTCCGACAGGGGCGGCTTGCGGTCGACGACGACGGTCGCCACGGCCTGCGGGTGCGGCACATAGCCGCCGAGGCGCTGCGCCAGGTCCAGGCCCCCGGCCAGCGCCCGCAGCCCCGTCAGCAGGCCGTCGCCGGTGGGCAGGCCATCGCCCAGCAGCACGTGGCCGGAGGGCTCGCCGCCGACGGGCCAGCCCCGCCGCTCCAGCTCCAGGGCCACCTCCCGGTCCCCCACCCCGACCCGCGCGAAGTCCACGCCCCGCTCGGCCAGCGCCAGCTCCAGGGCCTGGTTGCACATCACCGTGCCGACGAGCCCGGGAGGCCTGGCCAACAGCAGCAGCAGGGCGTCGCCGTCGACGACCCGACCGCCGCCGTCGACCAGCACACAGCGGTCGGCGTCCCCGTCCAGGGCCAGACCGGCCTCGCAGCCCTCGGCGACCACGACCGCGGCGAGGGCCTCGGGGTGCAGCGCCCCGCAGCCGTCGTTGATGTTGTCGCCGGTGGGACGCACCCCCCGGGCCACCACCTCGGCCCCCAGGGCCTCGAGCAGGGCCGGCGCCGTGCGGAAGGCGGCGCCGTGGGCCGCGTCGAGGGCGATGCGATGGCCGGCGAGCCAGGGGCCCGCCGGCAGGGCCTGCCGCAGGGCGACCACGTAGGTCTCGAACCCCACGCCGCGATGGTCCTGCGGCACACCCGGCTGGGGAGGGACCTCGTCCAGGCACGCCAGGACCTCCGCCTCCAGGGCCGCCTCGGTGGCCGGGTGGAGCTTGGTCCCGCCCGGCCCGAGCACCTTGAGGCCGTTGTCCGCGGCCGGGTTGTGGGAGGCGGTGACCGCCACGCCCACGTCGGCGAGGTCCGCGGCCAGCAGGACCGAGAGCGCCGGGGTGGGCAGCACGCCGAAGTCCCGGGTGGCCGGGCCGGCGCCCCCGGCCAGGGCGGCGGTCAGCGCAGGTCCACTGCCGCGGGTGTCGCGCACGACCCCGACACGCGGCCCGAACCGCGCCACGAGCGCCCGGCCCAGGGCACCGGCCACCTCGGGCAGCATCGGCCACCGGCCCCAGCGCCCGCGAATGCCGTCGGTGCCGAAGAGGCGCGTCAAGGCGCCTCTTCGTCCGGGACCTCCGGCGCCTCCGGCTCCGGCTCGGGCTCGGGCTCGGGCGGCGGCTCCCGCTCGATGGGCTCGAAGGCCACCTGGGCCGGGCTGACCTCCACGACCCGCACGCTCGCCGGCCCGCCGTGGATGACCTCGAAGGTGTCGGCGGACAGCAGCGTGGGAACCCGCAGCGCATCGACGGGCAGCGCCGCCAGGACCTGGAGACCGCTCACGTCGAGCTCCGTCAGGATCGAGGTCGGCCCGGACAGGGTGACCCGCACCCACTCCTCCATCGCCCGCCAGCCGGGCGGCGGCCGGACCGGGACGTCGTTGTAGGTCTTGGTCCCGATGACCTGCTCGACCTCCACCGTCACCCGGATCAGCTCGTCGTCCTTGCGGGTGAGGTACTTGCTGGCGAGCACCACGTCGACGTCGGCGCTGAAGGTCTCCCGCTGGTTGGCCAGGGGCACGCCGACGGTCTTCACCGTCTCGACCTCGGCCACCATCGAGGCCGGACCTTCGATCCAGATCTGCTCCGGCTCCAGGGTGATGCGGCTGACCCGGTGGTCGCGGCCCGGCTCGCCGATGGTGTCGGCGACGATGCGCACGCGGCGGTCCTTGCGGGGCTCCAGGATGACCTCGTAGTCCCGCTGCCTCAGGGTCTCCACGACCACGCCCTGGGGCAGTCCCTCGATGTCGCGCTTGACGAAGGTGAGGGTCTGCACGCCCGGGTTGGCCTCCAGCATGTTCACCCGCATGAGCAGGTTCCGGTGCCGCGCCCGCTGGACCTCGGAGCGGGTGCCGCGGATGACGGCCTCGATGCGCTCCGGGGGCTCGCTGGTGAGCACCAGGTGCTCCGGCCAGCGGTACTGGACGTCGACCTCGATCCGGGCCTCGATGACCTGGTCGCCCTGGACCCAGAGCCACATGCCCAGGGCCAGGGTCAGGGAGAAGAGCTTGAACCAGGGGTGGGTGGTCGCGAACCCGCGCACCCTGGAACGCAGCCAGAACCAGACCTCTCCGGGAACGGTGGACTTCGTCATCTCAGGCGCCCCCCAGGGCCTGGGTCGCCGTCCCGGACTCCTCGCGGGACTGCAGGATCTCCTGGAGCTGCCCGCGCAGCTCGTTGGTGTCGGCGACCTGGGTGATGGCACCCGCGAGCACCAGCGAGACCACCCCGCGCTCCTCGGAGACCACCACCACGACCGCGTCGGTCTCCTCGCTCAGCCCCAGGGCCGCTCGGTGGCGGGTACCGAAGTAGCGGGCCATGTCCTTGGCGAGGCTCAGGGGCAAGAAGACCTTGGCCGCGCTCAGCCGCCCCTTCTGGAGCACGACGGCACCGTCGTGCAGCGGCGAGGTCGGGTGGAAGAGCGACATCAGCAGCTCCTGGCTGGCCCGGGCGTCCAGCTCGTGGCCTCCCTCCACGATGTGGTCCAGGCTGGCGCTGCGCTCGATGACGATCAGGGCCCCGATGCGCCGGCTCGCCAGCGCGAAGGCCGTGCGCACGACCTCCTCGTAGGCGAAGGACTCGCTGACGCCGGCGACACTGCTGAAGAAGCGCCCCCCGGCGCGGGCCAGGGCCCTGCGGATGTCGTTCTGGAAGAGGATCAGGATCGCCAGGACGATGTAGACGAAGAACTTGTCGAGCAGCCAGCGCAGCGTGTAGAGCCCCGTCCGTTCGCTGATCACGTAGGCGCCGCCCAGGAAGAACAGGCCGATCAGGACCTGGAAGGCCCTCGTCCCCCGCAGCAGCAGAAAGGTCCGGTAGAAGATGAACGCCATGACCAGGACGTCGACGGCATCCGAGAGCTGCATCCCGTAGAACGGTGAGTCGCGGATGAGCTCGAGCATGCTGGCGAGGGACTCCGTGGGGCTCAGGGGCCGCCGTGGATGGCGATCATGACCTCCAGCGCGTGGCGAGTATCGGCCACGTCGTGGACCCGCAGCACCGAGGCCCCCGATCTCGCCGCCGCCCGGGCGGCGCCGCCGCGCCCCCCGCGCCGCTCCCGCGGGGCGGCGCCCCCCGGGGTGGCCCCGCGGAAGCGCGTGCGCGCAGCCCCCCCTGGGGGGGGGTTTTTGGGCCCCGGGCGTGCCCCCCCCCCCCGGCGCCCCCCTTCCGGCCCGCCGCCGGGGGGGCGCCGAGGCTCCCCCCGAGCCGATCCAGCGGGTCTGCGACCCCCGTGATGGCCCCGATGAAGCTCTTGCGCGAAGCCCCCACATAGAGCGGGGCGCCGAGGTCCAACAGCTCGCCGAGGCGGCGCAGGAGCACGACATTGTCCTCGGCCGACTTGGCGAAGCCGATGCCCGGGTCCAGCCAGACCGGCGAGATGCCGGCGTCTCGGGCGACGGCCAGGCGGCCGGCGAGGAAGTCCCGCACGTCGGCGACCACGTCCTCGTAGTCGAGGCGCTGCTGCATGTCCTCGGGGGTGCCACGCATGTGCATGATCACGGCCCCCGCGCCGGCCTCCGCAACCGCCTCGACCATGCCCGGCGCCCTCAGGCCGCCGACGTCGTTGACCACCACCGCCCCCGCCGCCAGGGCAGCCCGGGCCACCGCCGCCTTGCGGGTGTCGATGCTGACCTGGACCCCCCGGGCCACGAGGGCCTCGACCACGGGGACGGTGCGCGCCAGCTCCTCGGCCACGCCGACCTCGGCGGCGCCGGGCCGGGTGGACTCCCCGCCGACATCGACCCAGCTCGCCCCTTGCTCCCAGAGCTGGAGGCCCCGGGCGATGGCCGCCTCCAGGCTGGCGTGCAGCCCGCCGTCGGAGAAGCTGTCCGGGGTGACGTTGAGGATGCCGACGAGCCGCAGGGCCGCGCCGGGGGCCAGATGACCACGGTGGAAGCAATGTGCCGGTGCGCGAGGCAGCTTCAGTCCCTGTTGGTCTGGCGGAGCCGCCGGCATGGCAGAGTCATTCCAAGGCTCCGCCGGGTCGACAGGGGCGGAAGCGGGCCGCGCAACGGTGCGTTGCTTGTGCCGGGGGCATCAAGCCTCACGCCACCGAGCCGACACCCTCCGGCAGCACCGGGTTCATGCCGGTGACCACCCGGGCGAATTCCTCGCCGTCCAGGGTCTCCTTCTCCAAGAGGAGCTGGGCGATCTTGTGGAGGATGTGGATGTTGGCCGCCAGGATGCTCTTGGCCCAGGCGTAGCCCTCTTCCACGATGGTGCGGACCTCGTTGTCGATGGCCAACAGGGTCGACTCGGAGTACCCGGTCTTGCGCATGATGTCGCGACCGAGGAAGACCTGGTCCTCGCTGTCGTCCCAGGCGACGGGTCCGAGCTCCCCGGACATGCCGTACTTGCAGACCATGTTGCGGGCCATGTCGGTGGCCTGGCGGATGTCGTTGGCGGCTCCGGTGGTGACCTCGTTGAGCACCAGCTCCTCGGCTGCCCGACCGCCCATCGCCATGGCGATACCGGCCTTGAAGCTGCGGGAGGTCTTGGCGTAGCGCTCGTCGTCGGGGAGGAACCAGGTGAGGCCCAGGGCACGACCACGCGGGGTGATGGTGACCTTGTGGACCCGGTCGGAGTCCGGCAGCATCGTCGCCACGATGGCGTGGCCGGCCTCGTGGTAGGCGGTGGAGCGCCGCTCCTCCTCGGAGACCACCATCGAGCGCCGCTCGGGGCCCATGTAGACCTTGTCCTTGGCGGCCTCGAAGTCCGACATGTCGATCTTCTTCTTGTCGAAGCGCGCCGCGGCCAGGGCTGCCTCGTTGACCAGGTTCTCGAGCTGGGCACCGTTCAGCCCCGGGGTGGCCTTGGCCAGGACCTGGAGGTCGACGTCCTCGGAGAGCGGCGTGCGCCGGGTATGGACCTCGAGGATGCCCCTGCGGCCCTGGACGTCGGGTGCCGACACCACCACGCGTCGATCGAAGCGACCGGGACGCAACAGCGCCGGGTCGAGCACGTCGGGCCGGTTGGTGGCCGCCATGATGATGACGCCCTCGTTGGACTCGAAGCCGTCCATCTCGACCAGGAGCTGGTTCAGGGTCTGCTCCCGCTCGTCGTGGCCGCCCCCGAGACCGGCGCCGCGGTGGCGACCTACCGCGTCGATCTCGTCGATGAAGATGATGCAGGGGGCGTTCTTCTTGCCCTGCTCGAAGAGGTCCCGGACGCGGCTGGCGCCCACACCGACGAACATCTCGACGAAGTCGGAGCCCGAGATGCTGAAGAAGGGCACGCCCGCCTCGCCGGCGACGGCCCGGGCGAGCAGGGTCTTGCCGGTCCCCGGGGGACCCATCAGCAGCACGCCCTTGGGGATGCGGCCACCCAGGCGGGTGAACTTCCGCGGGTCCTTGAGGAACTGGATGATCTCCTCCAGCTCCTGCTTGGCCTCGTCGCAGCCGGCCACGTCCTCGAAGGTGACCCGCCGGCCGGACTCGCTCAGCAGCCGGGCCTTGGACTTGCCGAAGCTCATGGCCTTGCCGCCGCCCACCTGGAGCTGCCTCATCATGAAGATGAAGATCAGCAGGATGAGCACGATGGGCAGGCCGTTGGCCAGCAGCGTGAACCAGGACTGCTCCGGTTCCGGCTTGAAGTCGTAGGCCACGCCGTGCTCGGTGAGCAAGGCCATCAGCGGCTCGGGGTCCACGGGACCGTTGGCCCGGAAGCTGGAGCCGTCCAGCAGGGCCCCCTCGATCTTCTCGCCCTGGATGGTGAGCTGCTTGATCTCGCTTCGCTTCGCCTTCTCCTGCAGCTCCGAGTAGCTGAGGTCCACGGGTTTGTTCGCCTGCTGGTTGCCGGCGACGACGAAGGCCATCAACACCAACAAGGCGATGAAGGTCCACAACAGGATGGTGCGGCCGCTGTTCTTCATGCGGTGTGGGGAGTCCTCGGAGGGCAGAAGGTCAAGATAGCACCGCTGCCCAGGCTTGGAGGAGGCCTATAGCTCGACCCGGAATGGGCCACCAGGGGGCACTGAGGGTGCTGCGGGTCTATGGACCACAACCCTCAGACCGGTCCGTGGTCTTCCCTCCTCCAGCCAGACACCGGGAACCCACCGGCGACCCCCGGCGACCACGACCGGATGGTAGGCCCGCAGTCCCGGCCCGATGCCTGCCGCCCGCAGCCGCTCCCGGAGCGCCGTCCCCGCCGCCATCTCCCCGGGCTCCGGGGCTCGGACCGTGACGACCTGAGCCGCCTCGACCCGCCAGAGGCCCCAGGTGCCGAGCTGCAGGTCCACCGGACCGGGAGGAGGCGGCAGGCGACGCAGGCGGTCGCCGTCGAGCACGATGCGCTCGCCCCCCTTCACGTCGATCCACGCCCCGGGACGCTCCAGGACCAGGAGGTCGTCGACCTGCCGGGCCGTGAGGGCAGGGGCCAGGGCCAGCAGCGCCCGGCGCCGCAGCGGGGTCTCGGCGCGTCGCCAGGCGGGCTCGTCGATGCCGTCCGCCAGGATCAACGGAGCCGCCAGGCGCTGGAGCAGGTCGTCGTCCTCGGCGAGCAGGCGCCCGGAGCGGGCCAGGCCACGGGCGGCCCCGGCTCGGGCAGCGGCGAGCGCGGGCAGGACCTCGTGGCGAAGACGTCCCCGGGTCCCGAGCCGGTTGCTCGGGTCCTCGCTCCAGCCGACGCCCCGGGCCTCCAGCCAAGCGGTGAGCTCCGCCCGGCGGACCTCCAGGAGCGGCCGGACATAGCGCCCGCGACGGGGCCGCATGGCGGCGAGCCCGCGACTGCCGCTGCCCCGCGCCAGGCGGTCGAGCACCGTCTCGGCCTGGTCGTCCAGGTGGTGCCCCAGCGCCACCTCGAGCTCCGGCTGGCGCTCGAACCAGGCACAGCGAGCGGCCCGGGCACGGGCCTGAAGCCCGGGGCCCGGCTGGAGGTCGAGGGCCTCGCTGCGACAGGGCAGCCCGAGGCTCTCCGCCTCGGCGCGGGTCCGCGCCACCTCCTCGGCCGAGCCGGGCCGGAGGCCGTGGTCGACGGTCAGGACCACCAGCGCCACGCGGTCCAGCTCCCGCAGCAGGTGCAGCAGCGCCAGGGAGTCACGCCCCCCGGAGACCGCCACCGCGACGGGTCCCAGCGCCAGCAGCCCATGGCGGCTGCAGAACGACCCGACGCGGTCGACGAGGGTCGTCATCGCCCGGTGGCCGAGAGCTCGGACAGCGCCGCCGGCCGGTCGTCGGGGTGGGCCCGGACCCGCGGACGGGCGCCGCACAGGGTGCAGCGGTAGCGGATGACGGCCTCGCCGGCCACGAGCTCCAGCGACTCCGGGACCAACACACCCCCGCAGTCGGCGGCCCGGTCCCCGGGCACGACGTCCACGTGCAGGCCGTGCAGGCAGGCGGGGCAGTGGTCGCGGACCCGCGCACCGCCCAGCTCCGCCTCGTGGCCACAGCTCGAGCACTGGAAGGCCTCGTCGACCCGGACCGGGTTGCTCCGCACCCGGGCGCCCGCCTCCCGGCCGCGCGCCAGGCGAAGCAGGCGCTTGCCCGGCCAGCCGGCCGCGTCGTCGGGGAGGTCCACGCCGCGGCGCCGGGCCAGCTCGGTCACCGCCGCCCGCAGCTCGATCGGCTGGTCCTCGAGCCAGGCCCCGAGGCGCTTCTGCTGCCGGCGGCTCTCGGCCCGCTCCACCAGGGCGATGGCCTGCTCCATCCAGTCGGGGCGCATGCCACAGGGTACCCTCCGCTGCCACCTCGCGGGAGTCGCCGTGCCCAAGCACCACGTCCCCCACGCTCGGCGAGACGATCGAAGCCACCGCGCAGCTCGGTCGCCACGGGCCATCCCTCGTCGGCGATCAGGTGGCTGGCGATGTCGGCGGCGCTCTGGACGGCCAGCATCAGGTTGAAGGAGACGAGGTCGAGCCGGTCCCGGTCTCCGGCGAGCTCATCCACCGATGCAGCCCGATGCTCCCGCACCCGGGCCACCCGGTCGGAGAGCTCAGCGAGCTTCGCCGCCAACAGGCCTCAGTCAACCACTCAGCCCCTCGCGAGCCACGCGGGCCAGCCAGGCCTCTCGCATGCGGGCGTACCACGGCCGGTCCGTCTCGAGCTGAGCCAGGGCCACAGAGCGCCACAGCGCTGCGGCTCCACGACGACCCTCGTGGACCACCACGCCCTCCCGGAGGAGGGCCTCCGGCAGCGGGATCGAAGCGCCCCGTGTCTCCACCACGTCGACCTCCCGACCCACCACGGTCGACAGCTCGGCGGCGAGCTCCAGCACGTCGATGAACCGCCCGCTCACGGCCAGGTCCACGTCCGAAGTCTCGACAGCGGTGCCGCGGGCACGCGACCCGAAGAGGAGTGCGACCCCGACCTCTGGACGATGGGCCAGCGCTTCTCGCAAGGCCTGCACGATGCTGTCACGGGTCTGGGGCACAGGGCCAACCTACCATCCCACAGCGGGCCGCGGGCCAGGCCGCGCTGCTGCCGCACGGCCATCAGCCGGGCTTCGCCGACCGAGGCGTTGCTGGCGTGCTGGTTCATCGGGATCGTGCCGGTCACCGCGCCGTCCACCTCGAGCCGCACCTCCAGCTCGGCGGTGTCGTCGACGCACGCATCGGGCCAGAGTCAGACCTCGAAGCGGCCGGCGAGGGGGCCAGGGCGACCGCCACGGCCGCCTGGGCGCGGTGGGTGGGCTCGTCGCCCCTGATCAGGGCCCTGGACACCTCGAGGTGGGCCACGCGGAAGACACCGGAGCCCCCGCGCCCACGGGATCCCACAGCCTGGTGGTCGGTCCGGAGCCTCGGCGCCCGCGGCGTGGAGCTCCATCCAGTCGCGACCCACGCCCCAGGTTACCCTCGCTGCCACCTCGCGGGAGTCGCCGTGCACCTCTGGCTCGTGTTGGCGCTGGCCCTCGCCGCTGCCGAACCCACCCTGTCGGAAGCCGAGCAGTCCATCTGGACCCTGGAGATCCGGCGGAGCGCCCCGGCCTCCTTCGAGGCCTGGACCGACCACGAGTCACCGGAGATCCGCGGCCGGACCGCCCTGGCCCTGGGACGTCTGCAGGACCCCGCCTCGCTGCCCTGGCTGGAGGAGCTCGTCGCGGACCCCGATCCTGCGGTCCGCGCCCAGGCCGCCTTCGGCCTCGGCCTGACCCCCGAGTCCGCCGAGCTGCTGAGGGCCCGGCTGCTGGCCGAGCGGGACGACGCCGTCCGGGCCCGGCTGGTGGCCGCCCTGGGGCTGGCCGCCGATCCCGCCGACGAGGTCCTCTTCGCCCGGGCGCTGGATGCCGGCCCCCTGGAGGCCGCCGAGGCCGCCGAGGCCGCCATCGCCCTCGGCCGCCTGGGCCTCGCCGAGCCGGAGCACGTCTTCGCCGACACCACGCTGATCGCCCTGGCCCGCCAGCTCCGACGCCTCAAGCCACGGGCGCGGCACGCGGCGGCCTTCGCGCTGGCCCGCATCGGCACCCCCCGTCCGCCGCCCGAGGTCCGCCGGACCCTCCAGGAACGGGCCACGGACGACGCCGACCCCGTGGTGCGGGCCTGGTCCCTGCGAGCGCTGTCGGCGGCCGAGACCGGCGAGGAGGGCATGCGCCTCGCGGCCCTCGCCGCCCGCGACGAGGACGTCGGCGTGCGCGCCGCCGCCGCCCGCTACCTCGGCAAGCTGGACGTCACCCCGGCCCGCTCGACCCTCGACGAGCTGCTGGCCGACGGGGACTGGGGCGTGCGGCTGGAGACCGTGCGAGCCATCGGGGCCCACGAGGCCCTCGACCACGACGCCCTGCTCCGGCCCGTGCTGGAGGGCCCCGACCCGGAGCTCGCCGCAGCCGCCCTCGGCGTGCTGCTCGCGGTGGGCGTCGAGAGGTCCACCCGCCCCTGGCTCTCCGAGGACCAGCCCCTGGAGCTCCAGGCGGCCGCCGTCGCCAGCCTCGACCAGCCCCGCCAGCTCGCCAGGCTGGCGGTCCACAGCGAGCAGGCGCTGCTGCGCACCACGGCGGCCGGCACGCTGATGGAGCTCGAGGGCGCCCTCGCCTACGTCGACGTGCTCCTGGAGTCCGAGGACACCAAGGTCGTGGCGGTCGCCGCCTCGCTGCTGGCCGAGGCCGTCTCCCCGGAGCCGGCATCGATCGACCGCCTGGCGGAGCGTCTCGCCGAGACCGACGACCTGGACCTGCTCACCGAGGGCTTCGGGGCCCTGGCGGTCTGGCACGCCGCGGCGCAGCCCCTCCCGGAGGGCCTCGACCAGGTCGTGGCCGGCGCCCTCACCCACCCGGGGGCCTCGGTCCGGGCGGCCGCCGCTCCCCTCGCCGAGGCCCTGGAGCTGCCGCCCCCGCCGCCGATGGATCCGGTGGCGACCCTGCCACTGCTCAGCGACGTCCAGAAGGCGAGGAGCGCTCGCATCCTCACCGACGTCGGCGAGCTCCGCGTCACGCTCCGACCGGACCTGGCACCGCTCACGGTCTGGAACTTCGCCACCCTCGCCGACGAGGACTACTTCGACGGCCTGCACTTCCACCGCGTCGTGCCGGACTTCGTCATCCAGGACGGCTGCCCCCGCGGCGACGGCTGGGGCGATCCGGGGCACCAGATCCCCGACGAGCTGAGCTGGCTGCCCTACGACGAGGGCACCCTCGGCATGGCCCTGTCCGGGCCCGACACAGGCGGCTCGCAGTGGTTCATCACCCTGTCGCCCCAGCCCCACCTGGAGGCCAGCTACACGGTCTTCGGGCAGATCAGCCTCGACAACGGCGCGGCCGCCCAGGTCCGGGTGGGCACGGTGATCGAGGACGTCGTGATCGAGCGGGTGGGCTGGTGACCCGTCCCCTGCCCCGGTGGCTGCTGGTCGTCCACTGGGCCCTGATCCTCAACTTCCTCGTCAACATGATCTACGGGAGCTACCAGCTCTTCGTCGTGCTGGCGCCCGAGGGGGGCGCCGTCGGGCCGCTGTGGGGAGCCGCGGCGTCGCTGCCCTTCGAGCAGCTCGTCGCCCGGCGGCTCTACGCGATCGAGGTCTGGGTGAGCACGGCCGGCCTGGCGGTCTACCTGGGCCTCACCGAGGTCCTGCCCCGCCGCCTGCCACCGCGGAGCTGACCGGGTGGCGCTGCCGACCCTGCGGCCCTTGGGCCGGCTCGACCTGGTGCTCTTCGACCTGCGCACCGGGCTGTGGGTCGCGAGCCGCCACCTGCGCGCCCACCTCGGCCTGGGCGGCCTGCTCCGGGTGCTCTGGGGGCTGTTGCGACGGGCCACCTCGGATCCCCTGGCCGGCCGACAGGTCCCGGGCTGGGTCGGCGAGCGGGAGGGCCTCGTGCACCACCAGCTCCGCCCGGCCCTCCAGCTCGATCAGGTGCTCGAGCAGGACCTCGGGCTGTCGGTGGAGGCCCGGCTGCCGGTGCTCCGGGACGTCATCGCCGAGACCGGCGCCGCCTTCGTGGCCACGCACGCCCGGGGTGTCGACCTGGCCGCCTGGCGGTCGACGGGCACCGAGGGCCGAGCGCGCTGGGCGCAGGGGCTCACGGCCCGGTTCTTCAACGCCCGCATCGAGGCGGTGGAGACCGCCGAGGAGGGGCTCGCCTTCACCGTGACGGCCTGTCGCTTCGCCACCCTGGTGCGGGAGCTGGGCCGCCCCCACCTGGCGCCGCTGTTCTGCGAAGCGGACCGGATCTGGTTCGAGCGCACCCAGACGCCGGTCGCCCTGGAGCGCCGGGGCACCCTCGGCCAGCACGACCCGGTCTGCGACTTCAGGCTGACGATCCGTGGGCCCTGATCGGACTCTCGTCCAGCAGACGCCGACGCCGACGGGTGACCTCTCGCCCTCCGCTGCGATCGTCCGGTGCCCGGTCGAGTTCGCCGCACCAGTGTGGGACTCTGCCCGTGGAGGTGGGTATGGCACACCGGCTCCTCGCGCTCCTCGCGCTCCTCGCCAACGGCCTCGACGACGACTGCGACGGCCTGACCGACGCGAGCCGCCGAGACTTCACCGATGGGCGCTTCGCGCTGGGCCGGGCCCAGGCGGCCACCATCCTAACCCTGTATTTGCTCTACGGCGTGGTAGAAATGCATAGATGATCCAGCGGCGACTCCTCCCCGAGATCCTGCGCGGCCTGGACCGCCAGGCCGCTGTGGTCCTGCTCGGTCCCAGGCAGGTGGGCAAGACGACCCTCGCGCTCATGGTCGCCGAAGGCCGACCTTCGCTCTACCTCGACCTGGAGCGGGTCGCGGATCGGGCAAAGCTCGCCGACGCCGAGTACTTCCTGGGTGGGCACGCCGATGAGCTGGTCATCCTCGACGAAGTGCAGCGGGTCCCGGCCTTGTTCGAGACCCTTCGGGGTCTCATTGATCAGGGACGTCGGACAGGTCGCGGTCGCGGCCGCTTCCTGCTGTTGGGTTCGGCCTCCCTCGAGCTCCTCCACCAGTCTTCAGAGAGCCTCGCGGGTCGCGTCACCCTCCTCGAGCTGTCGCCCCTCGACGTCCTCGAGACTGCCGAGTCCCACCGCGACATTCGCAGCCTCTGGCTGCGCGGCGGCTTCCCGGAGAGCACCCTGGCTGGCGACGATCGAGAGAGTCTGAACTGGAGAAGGGACTTCGTGACCACCTACCTGGAGCGAGACATCCCACAGCTCGGTCCACGCATTCCCGCAGAGACGCTGCGTCGCTTCTGGACGATGCTTGCGCACTCGCAGGGCACCGTGCTGAACCTGTCCCGTCTGGCCTCGGGGCTCGGCGTGAGCGGTCAGACCGTCGGGCGCTACACCGACCTGTTGGTCGATCTGCTGCTGGTTCGACGGCTCCAGCCCCTGCACCGCAACCTCGGGAAGCGGTTGGTGAAGTCGCCCAAGGTCTTCGTCCGGGACAGCGGGATCGTGCACGCACTCCTGGGACTGGAGGGCCTCGATGACCTGCTCGGTCACCCCGTGGTGGGTCCGAGCTGGGAGGGGTTCGTCATCGAGACCCTGATCGGCCTCGCGCCGGACCCGACCCACGCCAGCTTCTACCGGACCGCGGGGGGCGCCGAGATCGACCTGGTGCTCGAGCTCCCAAGCCAGGAGACCTGGGCGATCGAGGTCAAGCTCGGGCTCTCTCCCAAGGTGTCGAGAGGATTCCACAACGCTCGAGCAGACCTCGATCCGGACCGCTCCTTCATCGTCTACGGTGGGGCGGAGCGGATTCCACTCACCCGGGGAGTCGAGGGCATCAGCCTCCGGGAGCTGGCTCAGGAGCTCAGAGGGCTGGATCCGACCGCGCCCAACCCAGGCCGAGAGCCCCACCGCGGCCCTCCAAGCCCGCGGTGACGGCGGCGACCTCTCAGTGACTCGTCCTCGAGCTCAGTGAAGCGATCGTCCTGGTCGTCGTTTCGGGCGTCCTGCGTCGTGAGCTGGGTCTGGAGCACTTCGACCCAGGAGAACCAGGGGCTCTCTCAGGTCACCGAAGCTGCCGATGCCGAAGACCGTCGACCACTACCTCTGGGCGGACCTGCTGGCGAGGACGTTCAACTCCGGCCTGCGGCCTCCGTTCCGCTGCGCTCGCTCGACGCCTTCACCTGCCCACCCTGCTCCAAGCGCATGACCCTGAGAGCCGTCATCACCCCTGGCACGGCTTCCTTCAAGGTCCTGCGGAGCCTGAAACGGTCTGCCAGAGCTCCGCCAGGAGAGGCCTTGCCTGGGCGTGCGTGGCGAGACGCAGTCGCAGCCTCCCGAAGAGGCCCACCCACTCTCGAACCGCGCTGCCCGGTGCAGAAGCGCGCCTGCGGGTAGACGCCTCCTTGGAGTCGGGCGGCGCGGGACGCTCGGACGGCCAGCGCGGCCAATTCGGCCTGGCCCAGCAGGGGAGGGAGCTTGAATGTCCTATGCCCTGGAGCGCCGGGGCACCCTCGGCCAGCACGACCCGGCCTGCGACTTCAAGCTGACGATCCGTGGGCCCTGATCGGACTCTCGTCCAGCAGACGCCGACGCCGACGGGTGACCTCCGCCCGTTCCTCCCGCAAGAACCCTCGGATCGGCCCGTCGAGGCGACGGTCCAGCAGCCAGTGGGCGCTGCGACAGAGCTCCGGCTCGAAGCCTCGCCGGAACTTGTGTGGTCCGCCCTGGCCCGGCTCGAAGCCCTCCAGGCCGGCCTCGATGGCGTGCTCGATGGGCCGGTAGAGGCAGAGCTCGAAGTGGAGGTGGGGGATGTGGATGCCCGCGCCCCAGTACCGGCCATAGAGCCGCTGCCCCTTCTGCACGCACAGGGCCCCGGCCACCAGGCGGTCGCCGTCCCGGGCGGTGAAGAGCCGGAGCCTGGGCCGCCAGTGGGCGTGCAGGTGCTCCCAGAAGTCCCGATTCAGGTAGCGCCAGCCACCGTACTGGTCGCAGGTCCGGTCGTAGTGGCCGTACATCTCCAGCAGGAGCTCGAAGGGTAGGGCGTCCCCGGACAGACACTCCAGCCGCAGCCCCGTCTCCCGGGCTGCCCGGCGCTCCCGCCTCAGCACCTTGCGGCGCTTGCTGCGAAAGCGGGCCAGGAAGGCGTCGAAGTCGGCGTAGCCCGGGTTGCTCCACATGTACTGGAACTGCAGGCGCTCGGCGAAGCCACAGGTGGCGAGCTGCTCCGTCTCCTCGCGCGTCGTGAACAGCAGGTTCAGCCCGGAGCACCCGAGGGCCTCGGCCAGCCGGCGCAGGCCCGAGACGAGCTGCAGCCGCCGCACCTCACGGTCCTCGCCGGGGGCGACCAGGAGCCGGGTCCCGGTCACAGGCGTGAACGGCACCCCCACCACGAGCTTCGGGTAGTAGCTGGCGCCGAGGCGCCGCGCGGCGTGGGCCCAGGACCAGTCGTAGACGAACTCGCCCATGCTGTTGAGCTTGACGTAGGCCGGGGCCGCCGCGACCAGCCGCTCGCCCTCCCAGAGGCTCACGTGGCGGGGGATCCAGCCCGACTCGCCGCCCACGCAGCCGGTCTCCTCGAGGCCCTGGAGCCAGGCCCACTCCAGGAAGGGGGAGCTCTCGCCCACCAGGCCAGCCCAGGCCGGCTCCCCGAGCTCCACCAGGCCTTCGTGGACCCTCAGGCGCAGCTCACTCACTCGGCGACGGCGTCGACCAGGTCGTCTCGGATGCGGCCGGCGAGGTCACCCTCGACGGCCTTGGCCGCGACCCGCACCGCGTTGCGTACCGCCCGGGCGTTGGAGCGTCCGTGGGCCTTGATGACCACGTGGTCCAGGCCCAGCAGCGGCGCTCCCCCGTACTGCTTCCAGTCGGTCATGGTGCGGATCTGCCGCAGGCCCTGGGAGAGCATGGTCAGGCCGAGCTTCCAGAGGAACTTGCGGGCGTAGGCGTCGCGGGCGATGTCGGCGACGACCTCGCTGACGCCTTCGAGCATCTTCAGGACCACGTTGCCGAGGAAGCCGGAGCAGACCACGACGTCCACCGTGCCTCGCGGGATGTCCAGTCCTTCGACGTTGCCCACGAACTCCACGCTCGACAGCTCCAACAGGCGCTTGTGGGCCTCCACGATGGCCGCCGTGCCCTTCTCGGGCTCGGCCCCGTTGGAGAGCAGGGCCACCCGGGGCCGCTCGATGCCGGAGACGATCCGCGAGTAGGCGCTGCCCATCACCGCAAAACCCACCAGGTCCTCCGGCGTGGCGTTCAGGGTGGCGCCCACGTCGAGCATCAGGGCGAAGGGGTCCTGGCGCGGGCCGTGGCGCTGCTCGGTCGGGTGGACGGCGGCCAGCGCCGCGCGGCGCACGCCGGGCAGGCGCTCGAAGGTCATCGCCGCCGCCAGGATCACCGCGCCGGTGTTGCCGGCGCTCACCAGGGCGTCGGCGTCGCCGTCCCGCACCAGCCGCGCGGCGGTCAGGACCGAGCAGTCCGGGTGGGCCTCCAGCGCCTCGGCCGGCTTGTCGGTCATGTCCACGGCGGTCTCGGCGTGGACCAGGACGACCCGAGAGGGGTCGTAGCGCTGCTGCTCGAGCTCGGTGGAGAGCTGAGGCTCGTCGCCCACGAGCAGGACCTCGATCGGCAGGTCCTCTCGTGAGAGGCGCGCCACGCCCTCGACGAGGGCCACAGAGCCCCGATCGCTGCCCATGGCGTCGAGGGCGACGCGGATCATCGGACGCCCGGTGGGCTCACGGTCATGGGGGTACCTCCCGGTCGCAGCAAGTGTACGGCGGCTTCGCCGTCGCCGTCCTCGTCGCACCAGGAACTGGCGAGCCATCCCTCGTGGTCGACCCGCACCTCGAAGCGGCAGGGCGTGTCCATCGCGGGCAGGCCCAGCGCCGGGATGCCCTCCCAGGGCACGGACTGACCATCGAGGGCCTCGATCTCGCGGGGTCCACCCTCGTAGGCCACGTAGGCCCCGGTCTCGGCGAGCTCGGCCTCCTCTCGAGAGGAGATGAGCATCAGGACCGCCAGGGCCTCGGTGCTGGGCGGATCGCCGACCGGGTCGACGTCCGGTCCGAGCGGCGGCAGGCCGCCGCCTGCTTCCCGTCGGTCCGAGAGCAGGCCACGGAGGGAGTCCTCCAGGGCCTGGTCGAGGCCGGGGGCGTGGATCTCCGCGAGCAGCTCGGCCGCTCCCGGGGACCCGACGTGGGCCGAGACCACCGCCGAGACCCCCAGGGGCAGCCTGGACAGGTCCGCGCCCAGCCACACGCCGGGCCGGGCCGCGAGCTCCACCGCCTCGGGAGCGACCCACGGATCCCCCATGCCGTCGACCAGGTCCTGGACCAGGGCGGCCCGCGTCGCCAGCACCAGGGCGCCACGGGTGATGCCCAGCCACCAGCCCTCCATGCCCCCCACGCCATCGAGCGACCACGCATCGCCCAGGCGCGCGGGTGCCAGCCCCTGCCGCTCGAAGGCCGTGGCCACGCTGCGCTCGAGGCGACGGCGACCCCCGGGACGCGCCACGGGCAGCACGACGGCGGCGTAGATCTCCTCGGCACCGAACAGCCCTCCGAGGGCCACTTCGACGCCCGGGAGGAGCTCGACCGGCGTGTCCTCGAGCAGGGAGCCGGCGACACCCACGACCGGCGGCAGGCCGCGGCCCGCCAGCTCGACGACCTGCTGGACGGCCACCAGGGCCGCCTCCGGCTCGGCGTTGATCCGGGCCGTGACGTCGGGGGTGAGGACCCCGGTGCCGCGCAGCTTGCGCGGCGGCGTCTCGCCGGTCACGGTCAGGGCGACCTCCGGCGGGAGGTCCACCCCCGTGGCGAGCAGGCGGTAGGCCCCCTCCCCGTTCGCCTGCACCATCAGGCCGCCCAGGGTGAGCTCCTGCAGCTCGTCGAGGCCGAAGGCCCCGGGATCCACGGCCACCCAGCAGCCACCCAGGTCCGGGTCCACCCGAGCGGTGAGCGAGACCAGCGGGCCTCGCGCGGGCCCAGGACTCCCTGGCGGCCCCATCTGGAGCCAGGCGACGCCCGGGGCATCGGTCAGCTCGATCCGGCTGCCGTCGGCGTCGATCCAGGTGTCGGGCTCCCCCGCGACCGGGGTGGTGTCGTGGAGGAGCTTCGGCAACAGCTCGGTGCGGAAGAGCACCGGGTCCACGACCGGGAGCTGGAGGACCACGTGCTCCGCCTGGGCCGACAGCGCGGCCAGGAGCAGGCCCTGTGGATCGAGGCCCGCTGCCCTGGCCCGCTCCGGATCGCCCAGGGCCCGGGACACCTCGGCGCCGCCCTCGAAGTCCAGGAACTCCTCGTCGAGCCAGGTCCCGCCCGTGACCAGCTCCTGGCAGCCCATGGCCACCGCAGCGGGAGCGGGGAGTCGAGACAGGAGGTCGTCCACCTCGCTGGCCCAGGCGGGCAGGCCGGACAGCACCAGGGCGAAGATCAAGACTCGGGACTCCGCGGTTCGAGGCGGGCGAGCCGCCCCTGGAGGCGACCGTGGGTCTCCCGCAGTCGCTCGACCTCGTCCCGGAGACCCTGCAGGGCCGCCTCCGAGGTGCGCCCCTCGCCGATGTCCTGGAGGGCCTCGTAGACCAGCCGGCGCACGCGGCCGTCGCCCGCTCCACCGTGGAGCCGGCGCAGCGGTGGCGCACCGCGCGGGTCGCGGAGCGCGCCGAGGGCCGACACGGCCGCGAGCTGGACGCGGAAGGGGCCGTGGAGCGCCAGCTCGGACAGCCGCTCGATGACCACGGACCGGTGATCCGGCAGGTCGTTCACCAGCGCCGCGAGGGCACCGCAGGCGGCGGCCCGGGCCCGCTGACCGTGCTCCTCTGTGGTCCAGGACATCAGGGTCGGCAACACCTCGGGGTCGCGAAGTGCTCCCAGGCCCTTCAGGCCTCGCACGGCGAGGGCCTCGCCCCAGGCGGGGCGCCCCAGCAGAGCCTCACAGGCAGCCCGCGCCCGCGGGGACCGCAGTCGGCCGAGCGCCGCACCGGCCTCGCCTTCGACGTAGTTCGACGGGTCCCGCTCCCTCACGAGCCCCTCGAGGTGTTCCTCCACGACCTCGACCCGGAAGCGGCCCAGGACCTTGACGAGGGCGACCCGGGCCCGCGCGTCCTGCTCCCGCGTCAGCGAGCCCAGCAGGGCGTCCCGGCACCGCTCGCCGCCCATCTCTCCCAGGAGACCCGCCAGCGCGGCCCTCACGGCCCACTCGGGATCACTCGACACCGTGCGCAGCAGGGCGTCGGTGCCGTCCCGGTCGGACGCCCGTGACAGGGCCTGGGCGGCCCGGATGCGGGCGACGGGGCAGGCGTCGTGGGCCAGGGTGCGGCGGAGCCAGGCACCCGGGGCCTTGAGCGACAGGTCCGCCAGCACCCGGAAGCCCGGGTCGACCCGCACCCAGCGCGGTGCCGCGGCGCAGGGGAGGGCGAACACCTGGCGGCGCTCCCGGACCGGCAGGTCCACCGGGTCCTGCTCTCCCTCCTCCCCGACGACCTGCACCCGCAGGTCGAAGCGGAAGGCCTCGGGCACCCCCTCGCCGGACTGGCTCTGCGTGACGTCCACCAGGAGCAGCCCGTCGGCATGGCTCAGGTCGACCTTCACCACCGGATGACCCGCGGCCTCCACCCACTGCTGGAAGAAGCCGTCCAGGTTGCGTCCCGTGGCGTCCTCGAGGGCCCGCTGGAAGTGGCGGGTGTGCACGCTCTGGCCCCGGTGGCGCTCCAGGTAGCTGCGCACGGCCGGCCAGAAGGCCTCCTCTCCCAGCTCGTGGCGCAGCGTGTGGATGACACAGGCCCCCTTCTCGTAGAGGTGCCGGTCGAACATGTCGAGGGGCTCGCGGAAGCGGTAGGAGACGATCGGCCTGCAGTAGCGCTGGGAGGCCTCGCGGAAGTAGCTCTGGGCGAGGTCGTAGGCGGTCCACACGGCGTGTTCGGCCGAGGTGGCCTCGGCCTGCCACAGGACCTCGGAGTAGGTGGCCCAGCCCTCGTTCAGCCAGCCCTGGGACCAGTCCTGGCAGGTCACGAGGTCCCCGAACCACTGGTGGGCCAGCTCGTGGACGACCAGCCCGTGGGGGTCGTAGTCCCGGGCGGCGCGCTCGGTGGTGAGCACGAGGTCCGTCAACGTGGTGGCGGCGACGTTCTCCATGCCACCGAAGATGAACTCGTGGACCACGACCTGGTCGTAGCGGGGCCAGGGGTAGGCCACGCCGAAGTGCCGCTCCAGGCAGCGCACCATGTCGGCGGTCTTGCCGAAGACCCGGGCCACCACCTCGGCCGGGGTGCCGGGGGGGACCAGGTAGCGCAGGGGCAGGTCGCCACAGCGGTCCTCGTGCACGTCGAGCTTCGCCACCACGACGGTGACCAGGTAGGCGGGCATCTCTCCCGCCTGGTCCCAGCGCCACAGGACCCGGTCCCCCTGCTCCACCCGCGACCGCAGGGCCCCGTTGGAGACCACGACGAAGTCCGCCGGCGCATCGATGGTGAAGGACCACGGGTGCTTGACGGAGGGGTGATCGAAGCAGGGCAGGAAGTAGTGGGCGTCCTCGTCCTGGCACTGGCTCCAGACCTCGAGGGGGCGCTCGGGTGCCGCGGGGGTCGGTCCGACGAAGTAGAGCCCCCGCCGCGGCTCGGCGCGGTAGTGCACGATCACCGTGCCGGAGTCGGCGCCGTCCGGTGGCTCGACGGTGAGTCGACCCTCCTCGTGGCGCCAGCGGGTCGCGACGGGTGCCCCGTCCCAGGCGACCCCGGTGACCTCGACCTCGTCGAGGTCCAGCACGACCGGGCCCAGACCGGAGAGGACCGGGCCGACGCGGATCCGGGCCACGCCGACCACCGTGCCCGCGTCGGGCTCGATGACCAGGTGAGCGTCGATGTGCTCCAGCTCGAAGGCCCGATCCGGGCCGTAGTGGGGCTCGGCGCCCGGCTCGGCGAAGGGACGACGCTTCGCACGCCACCAGCCCGCTTCGCGCCCCTCCTCCCTCAGGCTCTTGTCGCGGAGGATGCTCACCCGGTCACTCCGAGGGGGGAGCGGGCAGCAGCACGTAGCCCCGGTAGAGGTCGCCGAGGAAGGCGCAGGCCTCGGGACCCTTGATGCCGACATAGGCCGACACGTAGGCACAGACCGTGGCGTCCAGCTTGCCCTCCAGCTCGCCCAGCCGGGTCCCGTTCATCGCGCCGAGGTTGGCGTTGACCAGATCTTCGAGGGCGTCGGAGTCCTCGAGCTCGGGATCGAGGAAGGGCAGCTTGCCGTAGATCAGCTCGCGGTACCGGTTGGCGGCGTCCTTGCGCCCGCCGATCGGTCCGGACTTGATACGCAGCGGGCGGTCCACCCCGAACAGCAGCACCTGGCCGGCCTGGGTGCAGGTCTCGATGCAGCGATCGTTCTCGGAGCGGGGATCGAGGTCCAGGCCCATGCGCACGAGCGACCGGGCGATGGTGCGCGGGTGGGAGGCGTTGACCGTGTTGACCACGTACTCGTCGATCTTGAACCGGGAGAAGTGGTGCTGGAGCAGCTCGTCCACCGGTCGGCGACCGCTGGTGTTCTCCACGATCAGGGGGGCGTTGACGGTCAGGATGCAGCCCGAGCGCCCGCGGTTGCGAGACACCCAGCCCAGCACGTCCTCGTGGGCCCTCAGGTGCGCGGTCGAGACCAGCCGGATGCCCTCTTCGGTGGGCTCCATCACGGCCCCGCCCGATGAATTGCGAGGGGCCCAGGCCAGGTCCAGTCCAAGGTAGCGCATGTTTCGGTGTCCTCTTGAGCTCGGAAGGCCCACGGGCCCTCGACGATGGAAGCCCGGACCCCTAACCGCCTCGGGGTCCGGCCAGGAAGAAGCGATCGAGGATCGCGGTCGAGGGCGGGCCCCAGGTGGTCTCGCCGAGCCGCTGGTGTATCCGGCATACTCCGAGGATCGGCCGGGGCCACATGGGGCCCGTCATCTGCCGCGAGGGCGAGCGGTTGGTCCTGGCCGGACTCCTACCAGCGAGATACGCCGCTCGCGCTGGAGTCGGACAGGGCCCAGCGCACGGCAGCGCCCATGCGGAAGCTGCGAGACAGGTCCGGATCGGCCCGCTCGACCTCGACCTGGAGCCGCTCGGCGATGTCGTAGGCATGGACCTGGGCCCGGCTCCCACCGGCCGCGTGCAGGGCTCGCAACAGGAAGAAGACGTCGCCGCACTCGCGGGCCTCCTCCAGGCCGGCCGCGAGGACCTCGGCGTCCCCGCCGATGCGGGCCCCCGCGAGCAGCAGGCGAGCGATCAGGCGCCGGTCACCACACTCCGCCAGGGCCTCCATCGCGTCCTCGAGGGCGTCTCCCTGGGCGGTGAGCACCGCCTCCAGGCCGGCGTGGAAGGCCCTCACGGGCTCCCGTCCGGTGCGCTCGGCCAGCTCCGCCACCCGGTGGCAGGCGGCGAGGGCCGCCGGGTGGTCGCCCTGCTCCAGGCGCATGCGCACCCGCAGGGACCACCACCCGAGCTGGGTCTCGACCTCGCTCTCCGGCTCGCCGGCGACCCGCCACTTGCGCAGGAGCCGGGCCGCACCGTCCGCGTCGGCGCAGGCGAGGTGGATCTCGGCGATCGCCGTGCCGACGTGGGCCTCGAGCCGGGTCAGGCGCCCCGCGCGTGCCACCCTCTGGGCACGCCGCACGCTCGACAGAGCCGCACCGACCTCTCCGCCGCGCAGCCGCACCGACGCCAGGCAGAGGTAGCCGGCCACCCGTCGCTCGGGCTCCCCGCCGCGGCGCAGCACCTCCGCTTCCTCTTCCAGGAGCCGCGCAGCCATGTCCACCCGGCCGGCTGCCAGGTGCAGCTCGCCCAGCAGCCCTCGGCCCGTGGCGACGGCGTCCTGGCGCCCCTGCATCGAGGCGGTCTCCACCGCCTTGCGCAGCATCTTCTCGGCGTCGGCGGTGCGTCCCTGGACCGCGAGCCCCCGGCCGCGCAGGAGCTGGGCCCGCAGCATCAGCGGGTTGCGGGCGTGGGAGCCGACGAGGTTCAGGCACTCCGAGGCGAGGTCCGTGCAGCGGCGTGCGTCGCCGTAGCGGAAGCGGGCCTCCGCCAGCCCCAGGATCGCTCGGGCCACCAGGTCCTCACGTCCCTGGTCGTTGGCGAGCCGGCGCGCCGCCGCGAAGGCCTCCACGCCCATGAGCTGCCGGCCGAGCCCCAACAGCGCCTCCCCGCGGGCGAGGGCGGCGTGGGTGGCGGTCAGGGGATCGAGGTGCTCGTCGAGCACCGCCCGGTCCAGCGCACCCAGCGCCTCGCTGTGCATGGAGCGGGACTCGTACCACTCGCCCAGGCCCACCAGGGCCCGGGGAGCCGCCCGCGGGGGAGCGCCGTAGGCCCGGTGGCGACTCAGGCGCTCGTCGCGCCAGGGGCCGGGGGGCAGGTCCGCCAGGGCTTCGGCCAGCGAGTTGTGCAGCGCCCTCCGGCGGTAGGCCGGCAGCTCGGAGACCAGCATCTCGCCGAGCGCCGGCCGCCTCAGCCCCAGCCAGTCCCCGTCCGGGTCGCGTCGCTCCTGGGCGAGTCGCGTCTGGACCAGCCGGAAGGGCTCGATGGCCCCATCGTCGAGGCCCACGGCCTCGAGCGCGACCTCGAGCGGGAGGTCCTCGCCAGCGACAGCCAGCAGATCCAGCAGCCGCCGTCCCGCCCTCTCCAGCCCCATCAGGCGGGCGGAGAAGATGTCCTTCAGCGAGCGCTCAGGACGCAGATCCGGGTGCCCGATGAGCTTCCAGGAGACCTCGCCGCCCTCCTCCAGGTCACCGTGGGTGAGCAGGCCGCGAGCGTGCAGGTCCCGCATCAGGCTCACCGCCGCGCCGGGCATGCCGCCGGTGAGCCGGTGGATCTCCTCCGGCAGATCGGCCGGCGGCGGGGCCCCCCCGAGCATGCCGCTGACCAGTGCCCAGGTCTCGTCGGCCTCCAGGGGTCGGAGCTCGATCACGTGGGCATTCAACAGGGAGACGGGCTCCTCGGCGGTGGTGACCACCGCCACCCCCGTGTCCCCCAGCGCCTCACCCAGGACCTGCACGGCCTCCGGATCGGCCTGGTCCAGGTCCTCGATCACCACCACCAGCGGGCCCTCGGCCACCAGCGAGCGCAGGGCCGCACGGGTTCCCGCCACGCCTGGCTCCGTCCCGGTCAGGATGCGACCCAGCTCCCGCTCGAGCTGCTCGATGACGTCGAGGGCCGGCGCCCGGCGGCGACAGCGCAGGGCCAGCACGTCCGCGTGCCGCTCCCTGGCCATCTTCCACGCGACCCGGGCCATGCGCCCGACCCCCATGCCCGGCTCGCCGACGATCTCGACCACGCCACCGGCGTCGAGCACGGCCTCGATGCCGCCGACGACCCCGTGCCGTCCGACCACCGGCGGCGGACTCAGCTCCTGACGCAGCTCTCCCCTCCCCGTGAGGATCGCCAGGGCCACCGCCGAGCTGGACGGCCGCGCGACCGGGTCGCGGGCCATCAGGCGGGTCACCAGCTCGACCAGCCGGCGTGGCGTCTGCGACGGCGCCAGCTCGTTGATGGGCACCGCCTGGCCGCCCCGGTGGGCCCGGAGGTACCCGGTCGCACCCTTGGCCTTGTACGGACGGCGTCCAGCCAGGGCCTCGTAGAGCGTGACACCGAGGGAGTAGAGATCGGCCCGGTGGTCCGTCTCGCCTCCCGCGATCTGCTCCGGCGCCATGTAGGCGTAGGTGCCCATCACGTCGCCCAGGGTGGTGGTCAGCGGATCCGCCGGGTCGACGGCCAGCCCCAGGTCGAGCAGCAGGATGCGCCCCTCGTCACAGAGGAAGACGTTGCCCGCCTTCACGTCCCGGTGGACCACGCCGTGGGCATGGAGCCAGGCCAGGGCCTCGAGCAGCACCTGGCCGACCTGCTCGACCAGCTCCGGCGGCGTGGCACCCAGCTTCCGGATCCGCTGGCTCAGCGTGCGACCGTTGAGCACCTCCAGCACGATGTAGGGGCGGGGCCCGTCGACCACCTGGTAGCAGCAGGGCAGGTGGGGACAGTCGAGTCTCTGGAGCAGCCGGCCCTCCCGCAGGAAGCGGCGGCGATGGGCCCTCGAGCGGTCCGGGTCCCGCAGGACCTTGAGCGCGACGTCGTGATCGAAGCGGCTGCAGGAGGCGGCGAAGACGTCGGCCAGGCCGCCGCTGCCCAGCTTGCGCAGGACCTGGAAGTCGTCGAGCTGGATGGGCATGAGTGGCGAGCATACCTGGGCTGATGGGCCGCCTCGATGACCGCATCCGCAGCCAGCTCGCCACCGAGCCCGGGGAGCGCGTGCTGATCTTCCGATGCCCCCTTGTGCTGGCCGATCGCCTCGATCGGGCCCTGGGGACCCGGTCGGACCCCGTGGTGCTGGTCACGACGGACCTCGACGATCCCCTACCCGCCTGGCGGCGCACCCGACCCGCGAAGCGCAGGTTGGATCGAAGGGTGCGCTGGGTCCCGATGTCCAGCGTGATCGACCCCGCCGAAGCGGGCGCCCTGCGCCGCTACCTGCCGACCGCCCTGGCGCTGGAGAGCCCCCGCCTTGCGCCGGCCCTCGGCCTGCTGCTGCGAGCGCGCCCCCGGCTCCGGCGGAACCGGGACAACTGGACCCTGCGGGACAGCCGGGAGCTGCTGGCCACGGTGTACGCCTTCAACGCCGTCACCCACGAGGGCCTCCAACTCCGGCTCACCGATCCGGGCCTGGAGCGCTGGCCGGACCTGGAGCCCGACCGTCGCTCCCGCGGCAAGTACCCGGTGAGCTGGACCCTGCGTCCGGAAGAGGTCCCGGAGCTGGTGACGGTGCTGCAGGCCTGACCCGGTCAGGGTGCCGAGCCGACCAGCTTGCCGCGCTGCTTGCGCACCTCGAGGATCCGGAGGGTCTCGTCGAGGGTCAGGCAGAGCACGGTCACCGTGTCACCCGACACGTCGATCACCCGCAGATCCTCGACGTCCATGCCCTCACCGGAGTGGAGCCGGAAGGGGGGGCCATCCGGCAGGCGCTGTCCCCAGGCCCCTGCGGCCGACAGCTCGCCGTCGTCCTCCTTGGCGTAGACCGCGAGGGCCTCGCCTTCGACCGTGACCAGGTCCAGGGCCGTGATGCCGGCCTTGGGGCTCACCCGCCAGGACTCCGGCCTGCCGGCGACGGTGAGCACGGCCCAGCGGAAGCCGTTCTCGCCCCGCGGGGTCCAGGCCACCAGCGGTCCCTCGGGGGTGGTGGCGCAGGCTGCCAGGCGCCCCGGGAAGCCCTCTGGCGCCTGCCGAGGCTCTCCCAGCCCCTCGCGGCTGATGGGGACGACCGTGCCGCCCTTGGTCAGCAGCAGCGGGTCGTCCCGGCCGACGAAGCCCCTCGCGGTGGGGGTGCGGGAGCCGAAGAGGCGCTCCACGGCGCCATCGGCCCAGCGGTGCACGAACAGGGTCGGACCGGTGCGGGCGAGGCCGTAGATCAGGAATCCGTCCCCGTCGGCCACCACGACCGGACGGACGGCGGGCTGATACTCCAGCTCCACGGAGCGCACGGCCCCGATGTCGCCCATCGGGCTGACCTCGACCACGCCGAGCAGCACCACAGCCGGGCGCTCGGTGAACGTGACCGCGGCGAAGCCGGACGGCAGGGGGACCAGGGCGCGAGCCAGCACGAGGTCCGCCGGGACCTTCAGCGCCGGCGCCGTGCCGTCGTAGGTGCCTCCCAGGGGAAAGGAGATCAGCCGCAGGCGGGTGCGCCCGCTCACCTCGGCGTTCTCCCAGAGCAGGCTCACCGCGCCGCCGGACACCGCGCCGTCCACGTCCTCGAAGGCGACCTCCGCAGCCGGCAGCTCGTCGGCCCCCTCGGACTGCGCCTCACCGGTGACCACGCCCTCCAGGTCCGCGTCCTCCAGGTCCGCGTCGTCCAGGCGGGTGTCCACCATCACCGCGCCCTTGAGGCTGGCCCCCTTGAGGTTGGCGGAGGCGAGGTCGGCCCGGGTGAGGTCCGCGCCGTCGAGGCGGGCCCCGGACAGGTCGGCCCCGGTGAGATCCGCCCCGCCCAGCCGGGCCCCGGTCAGGTCGGCACCGGCGAAATTGGCACCCTTGCCCTTGACCCCCGCCAGGACCGCCTCGGTGAGGATGCTCTGGCAGAAGCTGGCACCAGCGAGCCGGGCGTCGCGCAGGACGGCACCGCTGAGATCGGTGGTCGAGAAGTCCGCTCCCTCGAAATTCGCCTCGGTGAAGTCGACGTTGCCGAAGGCGGCACCCCGCACCTCGGCGCGCTTCAGGCGGGCGTTGCGGAAGCTGGCCTCGGTGGCCCGGGCCTTGTCCATCACCGCGTCGACCATGTCGGCGCCGGTGAAGTCCCCGCCCTCCAGCCGGGCCTCGCCGAGCCATGCTCCCCGCCACCGGGATCGGATGGCGACGCAGTCGGTCAGGTCGGCCTCGGTGAGATCCGCCCCGTCGAGGTTGGCACGTGCCAGCACGGCCCCTCCGAGGAGGGTCTCCGTGAGGTCGGACTTCTCCAGGTTGGCTCGAGAGAGATCCACGCCCGCGAGCCTCCGCCCGGCGAGATCGCAGGCGAAGAGATCGGGCGCGGCTCGCTGTCCGCGCTGGTTGTTGAAGTCTTCGACGCGGTCAGCTTCCAGCAACTCCAGCAGCGTCACACTTGCTCCGAGGGCCACTTCGGGGCACCAAGGGGGGTGGAGGACCACATGACCCCTTCCTGGATCGTCCTGTTCACGAATACCCTCGTCGCCTGTTCCGGCATCGATGAGGGAGCCGACACGGCAGTGTTCGACTCCGGGCCCGTCTCCTATCCCTCGTCTTTCGATACCGGCAAGTATCGTGCGTCAGGCCTCGTGGTGGTGGAGGAGACCGAGGGCTTCGACCTCGACGGCGACGGCGAGGTGGACAACAAGCTCCCGACCCTGCTCTCGCTCGTAGACCCCTTCACGAAGCAGGACATGTCGCGCGAGGGAGTCAACGCGACGATCGTCGAGATGCTGGCGGAGGAATCCCTCGTGCTGCTGCTCGACGCCGCCCAGGTCCGCGGGGAGCTGGGCATCGACCTCTTGCTGGCGTCGAGGGACGAGGACTCCGGCGTGCTGTCGATGGATCCGTCGAGCTTCGACGCCGACGGCAACCCCAACTCCCGGTTCTCGGGGGCCTTCCTCGACGAGACCCTCTTCGAGACCGGGGCGGCCAGCGCCGAGCTCCCCTTCCCCGTCGTCGCCGGCGAGCCGCCGGTCCAGATCCCCCTGCGCGACGCCCTGCTCCACGGGGAGCTCCTGGCCACCTGGGACACCGGGGCGGTCGCCGACACCGGTGCCTGGGTGCCGGTCGCCGGCACCGGCAGCATGGGCGGGGCCCTGCCGGTCGACGGCCTCATCGACCAGGTGGTCGACAAGATCGTGCCGCCGTATGAGCCGGACACCGGCGCCGATCCCGACTTCACCTACTACGACCCGGCGGCCTACATGAACATGGAGCGGGACGAGTTCATGAGCTGGGTGACAGACGTGCTCAACGAGAACATGGCCGACCTCTGGCTCGAAGACGGCAGCCGCGCCGTGTCCGCCGCCCTGACCTGGGAGCTCACGCCGGCGACCGAGTGGCCCGAGTAGGCCCGTCACCAGGTCCCTTGGCCGGCATCCTGCATTCAGCTTAAGCCGTAGGTTGCCGGAGTACGGATGTCCACCCAACCCCGCCCCCCCAGGCTCCCGGCCAGGAGCGGACTGCCCCCGCTCGACGCCGACGGGCTGCTGTCGCTCTACCGCGAGATGCTGATCATCCGCCGCACGGAAGAGCTCGCCGCCAAGGCCTACACCCTCCGCAAGGTCCTGGGCTTCTGCCACCTCTACATCGGCCAGGAGTCCGTCGCCGTCGGAGCTGCCGCGGTCTGCCGCGCGGACGACTACTGGATCACCGCCTACCGGGAGCACGGCCACGCCATCGCCAAGGGCGTGAGCCCCCGGGCCGTGATGGCGGAGCTCTTCGGCAGGTCCACCGGCTGCACCGGCGGGCTCGGCGGCTCGATGCACCTCTTCGACCGCTCGGTCAACTTCCTCGGGGGCTACGGCATCGTCGGCGGCCAGGTGCCCCTGGCCAACGGGCTCGGCTGGGCCATCAAGCACGCCGGCGACGACCGGGTGGCCCTCTGCACCTTCGGCGAAGGCGCGGCGAACCAGGGGGCCTTCTTCGAGGCCATCGCCCTGGCCCAGCTCTACGAGCTCCCCGTCGTCTTCGTCTGCGAGAACAACGGCTACGCCATGGGCACGGCGGTGAGCCGCCAGAGCGCGGTGACCGACATGAGCACCCGGGCGGTCGGGGTCGGCATGGCCCGCGACAGCTTCGAGGCCTTCGACGTCGAGGTGGTCCGCGAGCGCTTCGGGCGGGCCGTGAGGTTCGCCCGTGCCGGCAAGGGACCGGTCTTCCTGGAGTGCGTGACCTACCGCTTCCGCGGTCACTCGATGAGCGACCCGGCCAAGTACCGCACCCGCGAGGAGCTGGAGGAGAAGAAGCGCTCGGACCCGCTGGCGATCACCGAAGCCAGGCTCCGGGCCGACTTCGGGGTCAGCGGCGACGTCCTGGCGGGGCTCAGGGCCGAGGTCGAGGAGCTCGCCCAGGACGCCTACCGCTTCGCCGACGAGAGCCCGGTGCCCGACCCGGCCACCCTCTACGACCACGTCTACGCGGGGGCCTGAGATGCCACAGCTCCAGATCCGCGAGGCCCTGCGCCAGGCGATGAGCGAGGAGATGCGCCGGGACGAGACGGTGTTCCTGATGGGCGAGGAGGTCGCCTGGTACAACGGCGCCTACAAGGTCTCCCAGGGCATGCTCGAGGAGTTCGGGCCCGACCGCATCGTCGACACGCCGATCGCCGAGGGGGGCTTCGCCGGCCTGGGCATCGGCGCCGCGATGGGGGGCATGCGACCGATCATCGAATTCATGACCTGGAACTTCTCGCTGGTCGCCTTCGACCAGGTCATCAACAACGCCGCCAAGATCCACTACATGAGCGCCGGGCAGTTCCCGCTGCCCATCGTCTTCCGCGGACCGAACGGCTCGGCGGAGAACCTCGGCGCCCAGCACTCCACCAGCGTCGACAGCCTCTACGCCCACTTCCCCGGCCTCAAGGTGGTCACCTACGCCACCGCCCACGACGCCAAGGGGCTCCTCAAGGCGGCCATCCGGGATCCCAACCCCGTCGTCTTCCTGGAGTCCGAGCTGACCTACGGGCAGCAGGGCGAGGTCCCGGACGGCGAGTACCTCATCCCCCTGGGCCAGGCGGACGTCAAGGCCCGCGGCAACGACGTGACCCTGGTGAGCTGGGGCAAGCCGGTGTTGTCCTGCCTGGCGGCGGTCGAGACCCTCGCCGAGGCGGGCATCTCGGCCGAGCTGGTCGACCTGCGGTCCCTGAGGCCGCTGGACCAGCCCACGCTGTTCCGCTCCGTCGCCCGGACCGGGCGCTGCGTGGTGGTCCACGAGGGACACCTCTTCGCCGGCGTGGGGGCCGAGATCGCCGCCCGGGTCCAGGAGGCCTGCTTCGATCACCTCGACGCCCCCGTGCTCCGGGTCGCCAGCCGGGACCTGCCCCAGCCCTACGCCACCAACCTCGAGCAGCTCGTCGACCCGACGACCGAGCGCATCGTCCAGACCGTGCGCTCCCTCTTCCAGGACCCCTGATGGCCCGCTTCTACGAGATGCCCCAGGCCTCGCCGACGATGGAGCGGGGTGTGCTGCTGTCCTGGCAGAAGGCCGAAGGCGACACCCTGGCCCCCCAGGACGTCATCGCCGAGGTCGAGACCGACAAGGCGGCGATGGAGATCGAGGTCTTCGATGCCGGAGTCTTGCTGAAGATCCTCGCCCAGGCCGGCGACGCCGTGCCGGCTGGTCGGCCGATCGCGATCATCGGTACCACGGCCGACGAGGACATCAGCGCCCTGCTGGAGGAATTCGAAGGCCTCCCCGCCGCGGCCACCGTGCCCCCCCCCGAGGCCCCGGCCCCGAGGGCGGCCCCGGCTCCGGCGCCCCCCGTCGCCACAGCGAGCGAGTGGATGGGCAGGCCCTTGGACCCGGCGATCCTCGAGTCCCCCGGCACCTGGCTCGAGGACCCGCCGCGCGTCCGCGCCTCACCCCTCGCCCGGCGGATCGCCAAGGCCCGCGGGATCGACCTGGGCGGGGTGCGCGGCAGCGGTCCCCACGGTCGCATCCTGCGGGCCGACGTGGAGGCCCACCGCCCGGCCACCGCGCTCGCCCCTGGCGAGCCCGTCCTCGTGCCCCACAGCAACATGCGTCGCACCATCGCCCGTCGCCTCGAAGCGTCCTACCGCGACAGCCCGGTCTTCTTCCTCACGGCCCACTTCGACTGCGAGCGCTTCGTCGCCTTCCGCCGCCAGCTCGAGGCCCTGGTCGACACCCCGATCTCGACCAACGACCTGCTGATGAAGTGCGTCGCCCGGGCGCTGGTGGACGTGCCCGCCTGCAACGCCTCCTGGGGCGAGGACGCCATCACCCGGCACCCGAGCGTGGACCTCGGCCTGGCCGTCGCCCTGGACGGCGGCCTGATCACGCCGGTGATCCGAGGCGCGGAGCGCCTGTCCCTCGGCGAGCTGGCCGCCCGGTCCCGCGACCTCGTCGACCGCGCCCGCGCCGGCCGCCTCCTGCCCCACGAGTACACGGGCAACACCTTCACGATCTCCAACCTGGGCATGATGGACATCGCCGAGTTCACGGCGATCCTCAACCCCCCCGCGAGCGCGATCCTGGCGGTGGGGTCGCTGGGCCAGGAGCCCGTGGTGGTCGACGGGGAGCTGGGTGTGGGCTGGCGGCTGCGGGTGACGATGACCTGCGACCACCGCGTCATCGACGGGGCCCTGGGGGCCCGCTTCCTCCAGGCCCTGCGCCGCTACGTCGAACACCCCGAGCTCCTGGTGGTCTGACATGACGGCTCCCCAGACCCACGACGTGCTGGTCATCGGCAGCGGGCCCGGGGGCTACGTGGCCGCCCTGCACGCGGCCCGCCTGGGACGGAAGACCGCCTGCATCGAGCGCGGTGAGCTCGGCGGGGTGTGCCTCAACCACGGCTGCATTCCCAGCAAGGCGCTGCTCAAGAGCGCCGAGTACGCCCTGCTCGCCCGACACCTCGGCGACTACGGCATCACCGTCGGCGACGTCGCCATCGACTACCCCGAGGTGGTGGCCCGCTCGCGACGGGTGGCGAAGAAGTCCGAGCGCGGGGTGGCCTACCTCTTCGAGAAGTTCGGCGTCGAGCTGGTGCGTGGCGAAGCCCGCCTGGAGGCTCCCGGCGTGGTCCGGGTCGGCGACACCGAGCTGCGAGCGCCCCACGTGATCATCGCCACCGGCGCCCGGCCCCGCTGGTTCGACGGCGTGGCACCGGACGGCGAGCGCATCCTCACCTACCGGGAGGCGATCGTCTCCACGCGCCAGCCGACCTCGGTGGTGGTGCTGGGGGCCGGGGCCATCGGCCTGGAGTTCGCCTGGTTCTACAACGCCATGGGCGCCGCCGTGACCCTGGTCGAGGGCGCGGACCGCATCGCTCCCCTGGAGGACCCCGAGATCTCCGAGGAGCTGGCGCGCTCCCTGACCCGTCAGGGCATCACCGTGCTCACCGGGACGTCCTGTGCTTCGGCCGAGCGCCAGGGCGACGGCACGAGGGTCGTGCTCGCGGACGGGACCGTGCTGGAGGCCGACACCACCCTGCTCGCGCTCGGGGTGCAGGCCAACGTAGACGACCTGGGCCTGGCGGAGGTCGGCGTCCGGGTCGAGGGCGGTTTCGTCGCCGTCGACGAGGACCGCCGGACCTCGGTCCCGGGCATCTACGCGATCGGCGACTGCGCCGGACCGCCGATGCTCGCCCACAAGGCCTACGCCGATGCCCACCACTGCATCGAGCGCCTCGCCGGGCGCGCCCACCCGGCGGTCCAGGCGCGGGACATCCCCTCCGGCATCTTCACCCAGCCCCAGGTGGCCAGCTTCGGCTGGACCGAGCCCGAGCTGGAGGAGGCCGGCCGCCCCTTCCAGGTCGGTCGCTACCCGTTCTCGGCCAACGGGAAGAACCGCGGGACCGGACACACCGAGGGCTTCGTCAAGGTGCTCGTGGACCCGGACCATGGCGAGATCCTCGGCGCCCACATCCTCGGTCAGGACGCCACCGAGCTGCTCCCGGAGCTGGTCATGGCGCGCACGGGAGAGGTCGACGCCGAGACCTTCACCCACGCCGTCCACAACCACCCCACCAGCTCCGAAGCGGTGCTGGAGGCGGTCCAACAAGCCCTGGGGGTCGGCGTCCACCTGTAGACTTCGGGGCACGGGAGGGAGCCCAGTGCCACGCCTCGTCATCAAGCATCCCGACGGCAAGGCCACCGTCCACGAGCTGAAGGGTCGCGCTCCCTGCGTGACCGTGCTGGGGCGCAACGACGACGTCGACGTCGTGCTCCCGGATCCGTCGGTGAGCCGCATCCACGCCCAGGTCTGGACCGAGAAGGACGAGTGGTGGGTGGCCGACACGAAGTCCGAGAACGGCATCACCGTGCGGGGTCGTCCGGAGGAGCGGGCGATCCTCGTCTCCGGCGACGTGGTCGGCATCGGCAAGTACCGCGTGTACTTCATCGGCGACGGCACGGACGACCAGTTCGTGGAGGGCCGCTTCATCGGGTACCTGCCCCCCCACATCAACGCGACCGGCGGCGACGAGCTGACCTTCCGCCTGACGGGAGACGAGAAGCGACGCATCCTCGAGGCCAACCAGCGCATGGACGACGCCGTGGTCCACCGGCTCGGGAGTCCCGGGAAGTGGAGCCCGGCCGGAGCGTCGGTGACCTTCGGCAGCGGGGGCCGCGTTCCCGTCAAGGGCTGGTTCACCGGCGGGGTGTGCGCGGAGGTGGCCTGGGAGCCCCAGTACTCGGCCCACGTGCTGCGCAAGCACGGCAGCCGCTGGCTCCATGTCTCGATCAACGGCGCCCCGGTGGCGGGCCACGCCCGCGCCCTGCGTCCGGGCGACACCGTGCGGGTCGGCCGATCCCGCTTCCGCTACACCCTCTGAGCTGCCGCCATGAAGAACCCATCCCATCCCGGTCGAGGCGGCAACCCCCAGGAGCAGGCGCCCCTCAGCGGCGTCGTCGACGACAAGCGGGCGCGCCAGCTCCTCGACAACCTGCTCTCCCAGGCCCACCGGGAGCGAGCCAGCGACATCCACATCCTGCCCCAGCGACGCGAAGTGCTGGTCTTCTTCCGCGTCGACGGCGTGCTGGTGGAGAAGCGACCGCTCCACCGGGCCTTCCAGCAGCCGATCCTCAGCCGCCTCAAGGTGCTCGGCGAGCTGGACATCGCCGAGCGGCGCATGCCCCAGGACGGCGTCTTCGCCTCGACCATCCAGGGCGGCGAGATCCGCTTCCGCATCTCGACCCTGCCCACGGACTACGGCGAAAAAGCCGTGCTGCGGCTCTTGGTGCCCGGCAACCTCGTCGTCGATCTGGAGAAGCTCGGCTGCCCCCAGCCGATGGTGGGCCAGGTCCGCAGCCTGCTCGCCAGGCCCAGCGGCATGTTCCTGGTGAGCGGCCCCACGGGCTCCGGCAAGACCTCGACGCTCTACGCCCTCGTGCGCGAGCTGGTGGACCACGACCTGAACATCCAGACCCTCGAGGACCCGATCGAGTACCGGTTCCGGGGGGTGGCCCAGTCCCAGATCAACCCGGCGGTGGGCTTCGACTTCTCCAGCGGCCTGCGGGCCGTGCTGCGCCAGGACCCCGACGTCATCATGCTCGGCGAGATCCGCGACCTGGAGACCGCTCGCATCGCGTTCAAGGCGGCGCTGACCGGCCACCTGGTCCTGACCTCGGTCCACACCCGCAACGCCGCCGAGGTCATCGTGCGGCTCATCGACATGGGACTGGAGCGCTACGTGGTCGCCTCCGCCCTGCGTGCGGTGATCTCCCAGCGGCTCGTGCGGCGCATCTGCGACTCCTGCCGCTCCATGGAGCCGATGCGGCCCGACACGCGAGATCGCCTCAAGCTGCTCCCCCGCAAGCAGCTCCGCATCCTGGCCACCGGCTCCGGTCGGGTCGCCCACGGGCGCGGCTGTGGCCGCTGCAACAACACCGGCTACGCCGGTCGCACCGGCATCTTCGAGCTGGTGACCATCGACGAGACCCTGGCGGAGCTGATCCGGCGCGAAGGCACCGGCATGTCCCAGGTGTCCGAGACCCTGGACAAGCAGGGCGTGCCGGACCTGCGGCACAACGGCTTCGCCAAGGCCCTGGCCGGTGAGACCAGCTTCGACGAGGTCCTCAACGTGACCTGACGGCCCAGTCCAGCGCCGGCAGCTCCGCCTGGGCTGGCGCTCGCAGGCCCGCCAGGGCGGTCAGGGTCGGTGCCACCTGGCGCACGTCGACCTCGGCCACGGCCCGGCCGGCCGGCACACCGGCCCCGTAGGCCAGCACGGGCACCAGGGCGTCCTCGTCATAGGGCGTGCCGTGGCGGGTGCCGCCCTCGGCCATCGTCTTGGAGGCGAAGATGGTCCGCGGCTCGGGGATCACGTAGACATCGCCGGCCCGGTCGGGGTGCAGGGTCAGTCGGATGGCGTCCACGTGGGGCGCGTCGTCGGGCAGCCCCCCTTCGAGGCGCCAGGGCCAGGCCCAGGCGATGCCGTCGACGGCCGCGAGGTAGTCGGCCGCCGCCCTCGCCATGCGCTCCCGCTCCTCGCCGCTGACCTCGGGAGGGAGCCAGACGTGGGGATGGGAGAAGTAGGTGCCCTCCGGGAAGCCCAGCTCGGCCAGGTGGGCGGCGAGGTCCGCCCGGAGCCCGGTGCGGTCGATCCTGCGGGGGTTCACGGCCGCCCCGTGGTCCCCCGTCACGACCAGCGACCAGCGACCCTCCCCCACCCGCTCGTCCAGGGCCTCCATGAGCCGCGCCAGGTCCCGATCCACGCCCACCAGGGCGTCCAGGTACTCCCAGCTCTCCGCCGTGTAGACGTGCCCGCACTCGTCGACCTGGGAGTAGCCGACGGCGAGCAGATCGGGCGCGCCGTCCTGGCCCAGGGCCAGGGCGTCGATCGCGGCCAGGGCACCGTCCGTGACCCAGCGGCCCGCGTGGGGGGTCACCAGGAAGGCGTCGTCGCCGAGCTCGACCAGCGGCGGCCGGGGGAAGGTCCGCCCCAGCCCCTCCAGGTCCAGCTCGAAGGGCTGGTCGTCCTCGAAGGTGGCGCCGTAGTCGTGGGCCGCCTCCCAGGGCGACGCCAGGAGCGCCTGCAGGGCCTCGGGGGGTGTCGGCGCCTGGCCCCGGAAGGCCTTCCAGCCCGGCGGGTCCCGCTGGTACCAGGCCACGAGGTCCCCCTCGGGGCTTCCCAGCAGGTAGGCGGCCCGGTCCTTGAGCGAGACGGCCGCGATCCGGCCTCCTCCCGCGGCGAAGACCCCTCCCACGAGCTCGGCCGGGAGGTCGGCGTCGATGCAGTAGATCCCCTCGCCGTCCACCCTCCAGGAGTTGCTCACGACGCCGTGGCCCAGGGGCGAGGCCCCGGTGGCGAGGGTGGCGTGGCCCGGGCAGGTGTAGGTCACGGCGTGGGTGTGGCGGCCGGTCGCCTGCCAGGCCTGGGGGCCGACCAGGCGGGCCAGCCCGCCGTCCAGGTAGGGCGCGACCGCCTCCAGGGCGCGGGTGGGGAACTGGTCGATGACCACCAGCACCACCAGCGCGGGCGGCTCCGGCCCGACCGGCTCCGCCAGGGGCTCGGGCTCCGCCGGAGGTGTGCCCCCACAGGCCACCAGCAACCAGGGCAAGAGCGTCACGGCACCTCCAGCGTGGGCAGGAGTAGCACGGGAGCCGCGGAAAGAACTTGACCCACAACGGCAACTCAACTCTTGACATCACAAGAGTTCCGGCGATACTGGACCCCGTGTCCAGCCTCGCGGCCGCTCTCATCCTGTGCTGCTCCAGCGCCTGGGGAAAGGACCTCCAGGGGCGGGCTGGGGTGGGGTTCGCCTCCGGTCTCGACGACCTCCAGAGCCTGACGGTTCGCTACGGGCTCCCGCTCGGCGAGGCACCCCGGAACATCCTGGTCGAGGTCGGAGCCGGTGCGTCGCTGACCGGGGGCACCGCGGACCGGTGGAGTGTGGGCCTGCGCGGGCTGTACGCCTTCGTGGTCGAGGACAGCCTCAACCTCTACGCGGCCCTCGGCCTCGCCTACCTCAACCGGAGCGGCTCCCACGCCGTCCGGATCCAGCCCGCGCTCTCCGCCGAGTGGTTCGCCTTCGGGCTGGAGAACCTCGGCCTGTCGGCCTCCTGGGGCCTCGCGGTCGACCTCGGCTCCGGCGTCGACCTCGCCACCTTCGGCGGCGTGCCCGGCGTCGGCCTCAACTACTACTTCTGATGATCACTCCCTCCCTGCTCCTGGCCCTCGCCGCCTGCACGCCTCCCCTGTGCGGGGACGCCACGGGCCCGGTGCTCTTCGTCGACCGCGTCCAGGACCCGGGGCAGCTCGGCGGCTCCGAGCCCGCGGTCTTCGCCACCATCACCGCCGCCCTGACCCACGCCCGGTCGGGCTCGACGGTCTGCGTGGCGCCGGGCACCTGGAGGGAGCAGCTGCTCCTGCACCGCGACGACGTGCACCTC
>CAZCVP010000054.1:0-39666 GCA_964501915.1 uncultured Enterobacterales bacterium | reverse complement strand
GGGGGGGGGGGGGGGGGGGGCGGCGGGGGCCCCCCCCCCCCCCCCCCCCCCCCCCCCGGGCCGCCCTCGCCGCCGGTGCCTAGGGTGATGCGGTCGGTGTAGCCGAGATCGAGGTCCTTGCGGGCCGCCTGGATGCGGCTCACCAGCTCACGCGCCAGGCCCTCCTCGCGGAGGTCGTCGTCGAGCTCGGAGTGGAGCGCCACCACCGCCGCCGCGGAGCCCGCGGCCTGGTAGGTGCCCAGGGGCTGGACGCGCACCATGACGTCCTCGGCGGTGAGGGTCGTCGGCCCCGAGGGCAGGTCCAGCACCAGGCCGTCCCCGAGCACCGCCGCGCGCACCTCGGCCGCCGGCAGGCTGTTCAGCGCCTTGGCGCAGGCCTTCATGTCCTTGCCCAGCCGCTTGCCGAGGGCCTTGTAGTTGGGCTTGACCTGGAAGCTGACGAACCGCCCCGCGTCCTGGGAGAAGTGGACCTCCCGCACGTTGAGCTCCTCGACCAGCAGCGGCAACAGAGGCCCCAGGGCCTCGGCGCGGTCGGCGTGTGCCAGCACGACCTCCGCCGCCGAGAGCGGCTGACGCACCCGCACACCCACCTTGGCCCGCGCGGCGAGGCCCAGGCTCGAGAGCTCGCGGATCAGGGCCATGTCGGCGGCCAGGTCGGCGTCGATCAGCGCGGTGTCCGCCTCGGGCCAGGTCCACAGGTGGACCGAGGCCGGGGCGTCGCCCCGCCCCGGCGTGACCAGGGACTGGTAGAAGCCCTCGGCCAGGAAGGGCACGAAGGGGGCCAGGACCCGCGACAGCGTCAGGAGCACGTCGTAGAGCGTCTGGAGCGCGTCGACCGTGTCGGGACCCTCGCCCCAGAAGCGCCGCCGGGAGCGGCGCACATACCAGTTGGAGAGCTGCTCGGCGAAGGCCTGCAGGTCCCGGGCCGCCTCGTAGAGCCGCCAGGTGTCCATGCGCTCGGTGACCCGCCCCACCAGCGCCTGCAGCTCCGAGAGGATCCAGCGGTCCAGCAGGCTGCGCTCGGCCACCGGCCGCGCCGAGCTCGTCGCCGGGTCGAAGCCGGCGATGTTGGCGTAGATGGTGAAGAAGGAGTGCACGTTGCGCAGCCGCAGCAGGAACTCCCGCTGGACCTCGCGCAGGGCCTTCAGCGACAGGCGCGTGGTCGACCAGGGTGGGTTGGCCGCGTAGAAGAGCCAGCGGAAGGCGTCGGCCCCGGGGGGCTGGAAGGGCGCCACCAGGGTGACCCGGCCCTCGAGGCCCAGAGCCGCGATGTCCTCGGGGTGCATGTGGACGGCTTCCTTGCCCGAGACCTTGGCCGCGACCACCTCCAGGCCCCGCTCGCCGGCCGGCCCGGTGGCCATCATGCGCTCGTGGTGGCCGAAGTCCAGGGACCGGACCAGCTCCCGCTTGAAGCCCACCTGGCCGGGCTGCAGACCTTCATCGGCCACGACGTTGGCGGTCATGGTGCCCTTGAGCACCAGGTCCGGCGGGGTGTAGTTGCCCTTGGACTTGGACTCCTTGCGCCCGTCCATGTCGCACACGTGCCCCAGCACGATGCAGGCCTTGTAGGGCCGCGGCAGGCCGACCTCGTCGAGGCCGTAGCGCTCGCAGGTCTCGGCGTCGAAGAGCAGGGTGCTGATCATCAGCAGGCCGTAGAACCACCCCCGGGTCTGGTCGACGGCCTCGGAGATGAAGTCTGCCGGGAACTGCTCGCGCAGCGCCTCGATCGACCCCTCGGCGTGAGGGAAGCCCCACTGGGCGAAGGGCATCGACCCGGCGTCGAACCAGCAGTCGATGACCTCGGGGACCCGCTCCATCGTGCCGCCGCACGCCGTGCAGGGCAGGGTCACCCGGTCGATCCAGGGCTTGTGGATCTGGAGATCCGGCTCCACGTCGGCCATCGCCGCGAAGGCCTCCGGGTTGCGGCGGCGCAGCTCCGCCATCGAGGACGGTGCCTCCATCTGCTCACAGCCCTCGCAGACCCAGATGTTGAGCGGCGTGCCCCAGAAGCGCTCCCGGGACAGGGCCCAGTCGACGTTGTTGCGCAGGAAGTCGCCGAAGCGGCCGGTGCGGATGTGGTCCGGCAGCCAGGTCACGCTGTCGTTGTTGGCCAGGGCCTCCTCGACGGCGCTCGTGGTGCGGATGAACCAGGCCGGGCGAGCGTACTGGATGAGGGGGTCGGAGTCCTTGCGCCAGCAGAAGGGGTACTCGTGGCGGTAGGTCTCCCACTTGAAGAGCAGGCCACGGCTCAGCAGCTCCCGGACGATGTCCTTGTCCGTGTCCTTGCAGAAGCGGCCCTCCAGGAAGCCCGTGCCGGGCACGAAGGTGCCGTCGGGCGCGACGAGCTGGAGCATGCCCACGCCCTGCTCGCGGGCGACACGGTAGTCGTCCTCGCCGAAGGCCGGCGCGGTGTGGACCAGCCCGGTGCCGGCCTCCAGGGTCACGAAGTCGCCGGGAATGACCACCCAGCCGCGTCCTCCCTCGGGCTCGGCGAACCGGTAGACGGGCTCGTAGGTGAGCCCCACCAGCTCCGCTCCCGGGGCGGCACGCACCACGTCGAAGTCGGCCAGGCCCAGCTTCTCCCGCATCGCATCGGCCACGACGACGACCTCGTCGGTGTCGGCCAGGCCGAGGCCCTTGACCTCGGAACCGCCGGGAATGCGGACCCAGGCGTAGTCCAGGTCGGGGTTGACCGCGATCGCCGTGTTGGACGGCAGGGTCCAGGGCGTGGTGGTCCAGGCCAGCAGCGAGGTGCCCGGCTCGTCGGTCAGCCCGAAGCGGACCGTGACGGAGGGATCGTCCACCAGCTTGTAGCCCTGGCCCACCTCGGCCGAGGACAGGGCCGTGCCACCCTGGGGCCACCACCAGATGACCTTGTGGCCCTTGTAGAGCAGGCCCTTGCGGAAGAGCTCGGACAGGGCCCACCACACCGACTCCACGTAGGAGCGGTGGTAGGTCACGTAGGCGTCGCCCATGTCGACCCAGAAGCCGATGCGATCGGTGAGGTCCTCCCACTCCCGGGTGTAGGCGAAGACCGACTCCACGCACTTGCGGGCGAAGGGCTCCAGGCCGTACTCCTCGATCTGGGCCTTGCCGTGCATGCCGAGGGTCTTCTCGACCTCGACCTCGACCGGCAGGCCGTGGGTGTCCCACCCCGCCTTGCGGCGCACGTTGTAGCCCCGCATGGTCTTGTAGCGGGGGAAGAGGTCCTTGATGGCCCGGGTGAGCACGTGGCCGTTGTGGGGGGTGCCGTTGGCGGTCGGCGGACCCTCGTAGAACACGAAGGGGGGGCGCCCTTCGGACTGGCGCAGGCTCTCCTCGAAGATCCCGTGCTCCTTCCAGAAGGCCAGGACCTCCGCCTCCTGCTCGACCGTGCCCAACAGCTCCCGGAACATGCGCTCCTCCTCGGGGGGCGGAGCCTAACCCGCACCGTGGAGCCCTACTTCACGACGACCACGAGCCTGTCCTCGCCCTCGTGCAGCCCCGCCCACAGGGGCAGGGTCAGCTCGGTGCCCGTGAGGTCTTCCTCGCGGCCCTGGACACCGACCGTGACCTCGACGTCGGCGATCACCGCCAGCTCCACGGCCGTGGTCGGATCGGCGCCCCAGCGGGCCTGCCGCTCCAGGGTCCAGGACCCCTCGCCCGGGGCGACGCGAAACAGCACGTCGTCGAGGCTGTCGTCCTCACCGTCCTCGAAGAGCACCCAGCTCCCGTCCTCTCGCCAGGGGACGACCAGCGCCCGGTCCGGATCGCGGAACTCCACCCGCTCCCCCTCCAGCGGCCCGCTGACGAGCTGGAGCCCGCCGAACCAGCCGTCCATCGTGAAGCGGTTGGCCCGGTAGTCCTGGACCGTGACCGTGCCCCCGGAGATCGCGCCGTCGACCAGGGCGAAGGGACGATCCTCGTGGCTGGGCGAGCCCTCCTCGGTCACCAGCCCCTCACAGGACAGCGCGGCGGCGTAGGGGCTCTCCGTGGTCCCCTCCCCCGTCAGCGCAGCGGTGCAGGTGGCCTCGCCATCTCGGAAGAGCTGCTCCCCCTTGCGCAGGTACACCTTCTCCGGCGTGTGCTCGCCTTCGACCAGCGTGCCTTCGATCGCCAAGACCAGGTCCCAGACCCCCTCGTCGTCGCTGGCGGCCACCAGGCTGAGGTCGTCCTCCAGGAAGTGGCTCCAGCCCACCCACCCCAGGGAGATCGACTCCGGGCCGGCGTGGCTGCCTTCGAGGGTGAGGTCGGCCTGGCCGCGAAAGGCCTCGGGAGCTGGCGTGAGGTCCTCGTCGGCGTCGCAGGCCAGCAGCAACAGCACCAGGCCGACCATCAGTGGACCTGCTGCTCGTTAGTGCGGTGCACACGCAGCTTCAGGCCCTCGACCCGGTGCCGCGTCCACCAGCCGCCCAGCCCGCCGGGCCTCGGCCAGCCCTCGATGGCGGCCCGCTCCATGGGCTCGGCACCCGGCTGGCGCTCGAGTCGCCCGTCGGCGCGCTTGCGCAGGGGCAGCATCACCGACCACCAGCGGCCGTCCGGCCACTCCAGGAAGACCACGCAGCCGGGGAAGGAGCGGGTCCCTCCGACCCGGACGTTGAGCACACCCACCACACCGAGGCAGTCCACGTCGTCCTGGCCGGCCACGGCGGCGATGAGGCGGCCCACGTCCGCCCCCTGGCGGATCGCCGGCACGAGGTCGTACCACCAGAGGTGGTCCTGGGAGAAGGCCAGCACCGTGGGGCGCGGCGTGCCCCGCTGCAGGAGCTCGACGGCGCGCACCAGCAGGGCGCGACCGAGGGCGTCGTCGTCGTGGGGGTAGCGGTCGGGGTCCCGGAGGCTCGACCCGACGCGCATGCGCACCGGGAACGGGCTCGGGCGGTGGGGGTACATCGGGACTGGCTAGCCGCCCGCCAGGATCGCGGCCACCGAGACAGCCCCAGCCCCTTCGCGAAGCACCTCTCCGGTGGTGCCGTGCACCAGGGTGGAGGGCAGGCCCCCGCCCGGCACGCCCGCAGCCACGGCGTCCACCTGGTCCGCCAGGGTCGCCGGGTCCGAGACCGGCGGCTGACCATGCCGGTTCGCGGAGGTGCTCGTGATCGGCCCCACGGCCTGCACCAGGGCCGCGGCGACAGGATGGGGGCTCCAGCGCACGGCCACGGTGCCGTCGGGCGCCAGGACCTCGGGAGCGATCCCCGGCACACAGGACCCCGGCACCACCAGCGTGAGGGGGCCCGGCCAGAGCGCCTCCGCGAGGCGCCGGGCCACCGGCGGCAGGCCCTCCGGAGGGCCGGGCACCAGCACGATCAGCGGCAGACCGGGGCGCCCCTTGATCGCCGCGATGCGCCGGGCGGAGAGGCCATCGCCCGCCCGACCCCCGAGGCCCCAGAGGGTCTCGGTCGGGTAGAGCACCACGCCCCCGGGGCGCCCCAGGGCCGCGAGCACCGCGCCCAGGGGCATCAGCCCCCCGAGACGAGCCGGTCGTCGGCGAGCACCTTCTCCCGCATCGCCGAACGCGCCGCCAGCAGGCGCTCGCGCAGCTCCGGATCGGACGAGGCGATGATGCGCGCCGCCAGCCAGGCAGCGTTCTTGGCGCCGGCCTTGCCGATCGCCACGGTGGCCACCGGCACGCCCGGCGGCATCTGGACCGTCGCGAACAGGGCGTCGAGCCCGATCAACGACCCGCCGACCGGCACGCCGATCACCGGCAGCAGCGACTCGGCGGCCATCACGCCCGCCAGGGCGGCCGCCATGCCCGCGCCACAGATCACGACCTCGATGCCCCGCTCCTCCGCCGTCCGGGCGTAGGCCGCGGTCTCCCCGGGGGTCCGATGGGCCGAGAGCACCCGGACCTCGTGGGGAATGTCGAGCTCGTCGAGCACGTCTCCGGCGCACTTGATGACGTCGAGGTCCGACTTGGACCCCATCACGATTCCGACTCTGGGCTGGCTCATGTGTGTCTCCCGATGGCCCGCCAGGCGATGTCCTCTCGCCAGCGCGCCCCTTCGAAGTGGATCCGTTCCAGGCCGGCATAGGCCCGATCCCGGGCACCCTGGATGTCGGCCCCGACGCCGACGATGCCCAGGACCCGCCCGCCGTCGGTCACCACGGCCGAGCCCTCCGAGCGCGTGCCCGCGTGGAAGACCACCGCGTCGTCCAGGTCCGCGTCGAGGCCCTCGATCGGCCGCCCTTTCTCGTAGGCCCCCGGGTAGCCGTCGCTGACCATGACGACACAGCAGGCGGCTCCCTCCCGGGCGCGCAGCGGCCGGGGCACCAGGGTCCCGCTGGCGCAGGCGAGCAGCACCGGCAGCAGGTCCTCGTCGAGCATCAGCATCAGGGGCTGGCACTCGGGGTCCCCGAAGCGCACGTTGAACTCCAGCACCTTGGGGCCCGCCGCCGTGAGCATCAGGCCGGCGTAGAGCACGCCGGTGAAGGGGTGTCCCTCGGACGCCATGCCTGCGAGCACCGGCTCGATCACCTCCCGCTGGACCTGGGCGAGGCCATCGACCGACAAGGCGGGCGCCGGAACATAGGCCCCCATGCCGCCGGTGTTGGGTCCCTCGTCCCCGTCGAAGCGGCGCTTGTGATCCTGGGCCGGCGGCAGCAGCACGTGGGAGCGCCCGTCGCAGAGGGCGAAGACGCTCACCTCCTCGCCGTCGAGCAGCTCCTCCACCAGGACCTCGGCCCCGGCGGCGCCGAAGCGGCCCCCGAAGATCGCGTCGACCGCCTCGTGGGCCTCGGTCGCGGTGGCGCAGACGAACACCCCCTTGCCCGCCGCCAGGCCGTCCGCCTTGACCACGCAGGGACCCGTGACGGCCGCGTGGGCCTCCGCCGCCGTGTCACAGCGGGCATAGCCCCCGGTCGGCACGCCGTGGCGAGCCATGAAGTCCTTGGCGAAGCCCTTGGAGGACTCCAGCCGGGCAGCCGGCGCCGTGGGCCCGAAGGCCGGCACACCGAGCGCCCGGCAGCGATCGACGAGGCCCTCGGCCAGGGGTGCCTCGGGGCCGACCACCACCAGCCCGATGCCGGCCGCGCGGGCCTGCTCGGCGACCTCGCCCTCGGGCAGGCGCTCGGCAGAGTCCGGAAAGCCCGGACTGGCATGGGTCGTCCAGAGGCGACCGAGCTCCGGGCTCTGGGCCAGCTTCCAGGCCAGAGCCGCTTCGCGGCCGCCGCCACCGACGATCAGGACGTCAACGGGCATGGTGCCTCCGGGACGGCGGCTGTATGGCCGGCGTCCGGGGCGGTCAATGGGTCGTCGCCAAGTCGACACGCCTCTCGGCTACTCGGTCTCGCCGTTCTCCAGCAGGAGCTTCCGGGGCACGAACGAAGCGGGGTCCAGCACCCGGGCGGACTCGATGTGCGTCGCCGCCTCGCTGGCCCGACCTCCGGCGTAGAGCACCGCCGCGTAGGCCTCGTGGGTGCCGGGATCCTCGGAGTCGCCCCCAAGGGCCCGCTTCAGCGCGTCTTCGGCGCCGCTGAGGCGGCCGAGCCCGAGCAGGGCCTCCCCCAGCAGGCGGTTCACGGTGGCCTCGTTGTTCGCCGACTGCGCCGCTCGCCGGAGGTAGTTGGTGGCGACCTCGTACTGGCCGTTGCGTAGCTGAACCCGGCCCATCATGGTCATGGCGGCGGGATCGCTCTCGTCCACCCGCAGGGCCTGATCGAGGCGCTGCACGGCCTTGGCGCAGTTCCCGCTGGTGAGACAGTCGACGGTGAGCAGGATGCCCTGGCAGCGCGGGAGCTTCGACGCCAGCCGGGCGTCCTCCTTGAGCCGGGCGTCGAGGAGGGTGTAGAGCGGCAGCAGGGGCGGCAGCTCGAACCAGCTCAGGGCGACCGGATCCCGCCTCATCTCCCGCTCGAGGTCCACGGCGTAGAGCGCCTTGAGCAGCTCCAGGCCTCGCCGCATGCTGTCCAGGCGGAAGTAGGTGGTCACGAGCTGGAGGTGGACCGGCGCATAGCTCCGGTCGGCGTCCAGGGCCCGCTGCAGCTCGTCCTCGGCGAGGCGCTGCCGATCCTGTCCGGCGAAGAAGAGGGCCGTCCGGAGGTGGACGCGGGCCGCCTCGCGGCCGCTCACCGAGGTGTTGTCCGCCTGCTTGAGGGCCTCCTCGGCGGCGACCATGTCACCCTGGGCCTCGTGGGAGAGCGCCACGCTGAGCTGGGCCGGAGCCCACCCGGGCAGGATCTCCAGGGCTCGCCTCCCATAGGCCAGGGCCTGGTCGTGCCGGCCGGCGGCGCGGGCGGCGTTGCTGGCCTGGAGCAGCACCCTGCCGTTGAGCTCACCGAGGTTGAGCTGGGAGTCGGCCAGCTCGCTCAGCACGCCGAAGGCCGCGTTGGCCTTGCCCTCGCGGTAGAGCAGCAGCTCTCCCTGGAGGAGGCGGGCGTCCACCCGCAGGGGGTCGTGGTCGGCGGCGCGGGTCGCGAAGTCCAGGGCGGCGCCGAAGTCGCCCACGTCGCGGGCCACCCGGGCCCGGAGCTCCAGGACCGCCGGGTCCTCGGGGGAGACGACGGCCAGGGCCTCCAGCTCGGCGCTCGCCCGGGCGTAGTCGGAGGTCGCCAGCGAGGCCTTGGCCAGGGCCATGCGCACCGCCGGTGGCCCCTCGAGCACGCGCTCGGCGTCGACCAGGGCCCGCACGGCCTCCCGGTGCTTGCCCAGACCGAGCTGTCCTTCGCCCAGGTACCAGGAACAGATGCCGTCCCCGGGCATCAGGTTGAGGCACTTGTTGGCCTGGGAGACCGCCTGCGTGTAGGCCTTGTTGACCACGGAGATGCCCGACTCGGCGCGGAGCACACCGGGCTCCTCGGCGCCGAGGGCCTGGCCACGCTGGAGCAGGTTCACCGAGGACTTGGACAGGGCCGGATCGGCCTGGGTCTGCATCGCGTAGACCAGGGCCAGCCCGCCCAGGGCCCCGGCGTGGTCCGGATCGAGGCTCACCGCCTGCTCCAGGAGCTGGCGCGCCGCCACCACCCCACTGGAGGTCCCGTTCAGCAGGGCCTCCCAGGCCGGCTCGAGGCGATCCTGGGCCTCGCCCTCCAGCGATCGCGGCGGGAAGAAGGCCCGCACACGGGCGATCTCCTCTCCGCCTGGCAGCTCGCGCTCCTCCTGCACGGCGAGGGTGGCCGCCTCCTGGTCGAAGGCCTTGCGGACCTTGGTGGAGGCGAACTTCCAGGCCTCCTGGCCGCCGGAGACCAGGGCGTTCATGGTGTCCTCGGGGAGCACCGTGAACTTGGTCATCGCGGCCAGCGGCACCAACGCGATGAAGACCGCGATGGCTCCCCAGGTGACGACCGTGCGGGTGACCTCCCGCTTGCGGTAGTCCGACATGCTGTCCTGGCGAGCCCGGCGGGCCGCGAACAGGTCCTCGTGCCGGCGGTCACCGGGGATGAAGTACCCGGCGAAGACCGGGTGGTGGTCGATGCGGCTGAACTCCTTGTCGCCCTCGCTGACCCAGTCCTCGGGCCCCAGGAAGCCCTTCTTGAGCTGCTCGACGAGGCGGTCCGCGGGCATGGGCCCCTGGGGCGCGCCGGCGCGGGTGCGCACCCGGAACTGGGCCTCGACCCCGTCGACGACCCGAGAGCGACAGGACCCGCAGCAGGCCAGGCCGTCGCTGGCCGCCGCCCGGAGGGGGGTGCCACAGGCGAAGCAGTAGGTTGAACGGTTCCCGGTCGTCTGCATCCGGCCCATGATACCGATGTTGCCGATGTTCGAGGGACTCCAGGGGGCCGTCACCACGGCCTTTCACGATCCGGACGCCAGGTCCTACCGCTGGCTGCACGGTGTGGTCTGGGCCCTGATCCTGCTGTCGATCCTGCTGGTCGTCGTGGAATTCGGCTTCGACCGGGCGCTCCCGGCCTGGGTCCAGACGCTGGACCGGGTGGTGCTCTACGTCTTCGCCGTCGAGATCTCGCTCCGGGTCCTGACGTACTCGCCGCCCCGCCTCCGGTTCTTCCGTCACGGCTCGGCGGGGCGCCTGAAGGTCCAGGTGCTCGGGCGCCTGCTCTACCTGGCGCAGCCGCTCAACCTGATCGATCTGCTCACCGTGGTGGCGCTGGTCCCGGGCCTGCGCGGCCTGCGAGCCCTGCGGCTGCTGCGTGCGGTGCGGGTCTTCAAGCACAGCCAGCCGCTGGAGGGCATCGCCCGAGCCTTCACCGACAACCTGATGCTGTTCTCCTTCGCCATCTCCTGGCTCGGCGTGGCCGTGCTGTTGGGCGGGACCACGATGTACCTGGTGGAGCTCGGTCGGAACGAGGGGATCCAGACCATCGGCGACGGCTTCTGGTGGGCGCTGGTCACGCTCACCACGGTCGGCTTCGGCGACATCACCCCCGTCACCACCCTGGGGCGGATGATCGCCGGGGTCCTGATGGTCGGGGGCATGTTCACCCTGGCGCTCTTCGCCGGCATCGTCGGCCACACCCTGCTCAACACCGTGCTCAGCGTGCGGGAAGAGGGATTTCGCATGATGTCCACCCTCGATCACATCGTGGTGTGCGGGTACGACGGGGGGGCCCGGGTCCTCCTCGACGCCCTGGAGTCGGAGCTCGGAGGCGGTCGCTCCCGCGAGGTGGTGCTCTTCGGGCCGGGGGAGCGGCCGTCGGACACCCCTCCCCGCTTTCGCTGGGTGTCGGGCGATCCCACCAAGGAGACCGAGCTGGACAAGGTCCGGCTCTCCCACGCCCACACCGCCATCGTGGTCAGCCCGCGGCGGGTCTCCCCCCAGGAGGCCGACGCCCTCACCATCCTCACGGCGTTCACGGTGCGCAGCTACATGCGCAAGCGACCGGAGACCGCGCGCAGGGTGAGGCAGCTACACGTCGTCGCCGAGATCCTCGACACGGAGAACGTCGAGCACGCCCGCTCCGCCGGAGCCGACGAGGTCATCGAGAGTGGACGCCTCGCCTACGCGATGATGGCCCACGCCGCGGCGATGCCCGGCACGGCCGAGATCCTCTCCCGCGTCGCGATCGCCGGCTCCCAGAACGTCTACCTGGGTCGACTCCCGGAGGAGTTCGAAGGGCCCGTGACCCTCGGAAGGGTCGCCCAGGTCGTCAAGGACCAGACCTCGGCCCTGGTGATCGGACTGCGCCCCTCCGGGTCCGACGAAGACCAGCTCAACCCGTCCGACGACACCCTGGTGAGGCCCGACTGCACCCTGATCTACCTCGCTGAGAACCCGGTCCTGCCGCCGGTCACCGAGTAGTCGGCAGGCAATAGGCCGGTCCACCCCGCGTAGTGCGGGCCAACCCCGGGAGACGCTCGATGTCCGGTCGCTTCGACACCCACTTCACCATCGTCGGCGTGCTCCACCTGGTCCTGGGGCTGCTGTCGCTGGTCGGGGGGCTGGGCGCCCTCTTCTTCCTCGGCGTCCTCGGGGCCCTGATCACCGGCGCCGCCACCGCGGGGACGGGCGCCGGGGGACTGCTGGCCGGAGGGGTCTTCGGCACGGTCTTTTTGGTCTTCCTGGTCACCATCACCGTGATCTCGCTGCCTCAGCTCGCTGCGGGCTGGGGGCTGCTGAAGCGGCGACCCTGGGCGCCTGCAGTGGCGCTCTTCGTGAGCCTGTTCCACCTCTTCAACTTCCCCTTCGGCAGCGCCCTGGCGGTCTACACGGGCTGGTCCCTGCTGACCGAAGAGGGACAGCGCGACTACAAGCTCATCCGAGGCTGAGTCGGCGCGCTTTGCATCGCCGAGCTGTCGGGGTTCCAATGCAAGGAAAAGCCTGGACGACGCCGTCGCGGGGTCGGACCCCGCAGGTGATAGACCTGGACGCGGGCACGGGCCGACGGGGTCTCGCAGCTCACCGGGGCCGGCTTCCTGGAGGCCTTCTCGTTCTCGGTGCAGAAGCTGACGACCATCGGCTACGGGACCATGTCTCCGGAGAGCCACTACGCCCACTCCCTGGTGGCGGTGGAGGCCCTGATCGGCCTGTTGGGCATGGCCCTGGTGACCGGGCTGGTCTTCGCCAAGGCCTCGCGGCCCCAGGCCAGCGTGCTGTTCAGTGACGTGGCCGTCATCGGCACCCGGGACGGGCGGCCGACCTTCGAGTTCCGCATGGGCAACGCCCGCGGCAACGACGTGGTCGAGGCGACCGTGAGGCTGACGGCCCTGCGCAGCGAGACGATGGCCGAGGGCCACACCCTGCGCAAGCTCCACGACATGGAGCTGGTACGGGAGCGCTCCCCCATCTTCGCGATGAGCTGGACCGTCATGCACGTCATCGACGAGGACAGTCCCATCCACGGCTTCTCGATGGAGCTGCTGGACGAGCGGGACGTGTGGTTCATCGTGACGATGACCGGCTGGGACCTGACCTACGCCAACACGGTCCACTCGCGCAAGCTCTACCAGATGCAGGACATCCGCTCCGGTGTGAAGTTCGTCGACGTGATGTCGCGGCAGGACGACGGGCGGATGCGCATCGACTTCCGCCGCTTCCACGACGTGGAGCCCCTCGACGAGGACGGTTCGCAACGTCACGTGACACTTGGAGGCTTGCAAGGACCCCCCTCCAAGGCCTAAGAGAGAGGCCCCGCTCGGACGCACATGGCCTCCCGCCTCTCCTTCAACGCGACCGTTGCCCTCAAGCACCAGGGCATGATGAGCTTCGGCACCGCGAGCTGGATCCAGGACGACAACCTGGGTTTTGTCGCCGACGCCGTGCTGGAGGTCGGGACCCGCGCCGAGATGCGGCTGGAGCTGCAGGGCATCCCCGACTCGGTGATGGCCGACATCGTCGTCCTCCAGGCCCGGCGCGACGCCCGGAGCGATGTCTTCCGCTACGCCGCTCGCATCGCCCACATGACCTCCGGCGACCGCGACCTGCTCGAGTCCTGGGTCGACGAGCGCAGCTCAGGCTCGACCTCGTTCGCCTCCGAGCGCGTGATGGCCAGTCTCGCCTCCAGCGCGGTCTCGAAGTCCCCGCGTCGGGAGCGGACCGGCAAGGAGCCGCGTCGGACCGGGCATGGCGAGGGGCGCAGCGGGGACACCTGGCATCCCAGCTCGAACACGGGCCACCACCAGAAGCGCGGCCGGGCCCGCATCAACGCCGCCCTGCGCACCAGCCTGGACCAGGCCGCGGCCGATGAGCAGATCACCCTGCGGGGCGAGCCGCAGCCCAAGGGCCGCGACGACGAGTCCTCCGTCGTCTCGGACTCCCGCTCCGCCAGCACCTCGCACTCCCAGAGCAGCGTCTACAGCACGGCCAGCCGGCCGGCGCGGGAGACCCGCTACGAGCCTCGCGTGGAGTGGGCGGAGGGGGAGGCCCGTGCCACGGTGACCTGGACGGACCCGGAGGCTCTCGTCCGGGACTGGCAGACCCACCTCTGCAACAGGGCCCTGCCCCTGCCGCTGGAACCGCCCCACGCCAAGCGCGGCACGCGGATGGTGCTCAAGCTGGTCCTGCCCGACGCCCAGGCCTTCTCCGTGCGGGCTCGCATGATGGGCAGCGCCGGTCGCTCGGTGCTGCTGGCCGTCGAGCTCCCACCCGGTGTGCGCCACAAGCTGCGCCGGGCGACCGCCGCTCAGGGCAAGAGGCCGTAGCGCAGCGCCGCCCGCAGGTCCGGCTGCGGGCCGATGTGGGCGTCCTCGGGGGGCTGCGGCGTCCCGGTGCTCACCAGCAGGGCGCGCAGGTCCAGCGGATCGAAGGGCTGCCCGTGGAGCTCGATGGCCACGGAGTTCGTGACCGCGCACACCGCCGCCACCAGGGGCGACGCCGCCGAGGTACCGGCGAAGCGGCTGGTGTAGCCCTGGCGGGGGTCACCCGACGGGTAGGCCTCGGTCTCCGGGAGGAAGAGATCCGCGTTCCAGGTCCCGCCCTCGTCGTTCCAGGTGGTCACCACCGAGTCGTACCAGCCCTGGACGTCGACCCGTGACCCGTAGCTCGAGCCCCAGGCGGACCAGCTCCGTGGCGGCAGCCCGCTCAGGGGGCTGGCGCCACCGCCGACCAGGATCGCCCCGCTGTCCCGCTGCTCGCGGTCGAACCAGCCACCGAACTTCGCGTGGTCCAGGTTCTGCGCTCCGTTGGCGCCCGGCTCCACCACCACGATGCCCTTGGCCACCGCCAGCGAGATCGCGTCGAAGGTCGCCGGGTCCCACTCCACCGGGAGGTAGGCCTCGATCTCCGCGTCGTAGACCTGCTGCTCGATGAGCAGCACGTCGCCGGGCTCCAGGAGCCCTGCGGCGCCGTCGACGGCATCGGCCACGCTGTAGACCCCGTCCGGGCGGTGGGGGTGGATCACCACCGGGGTGGCTTCGGGCACGAGACCGGTGATGCCGTAGCCGTTGTCCCCCCCCACGAGCATGCCGAGCACCGCCGTGCCGTGGCTGGGGTAGTAGTCGCCGTCGTGCCCCCAGGTCGTGGCGTCGACCGCGGCGTCGAGGTCCTCGTGGTCCCGCCGCCAGGAGTACTCCAGGTCGGCGACCACCACGTTCTCGCCGCGGCCCCCCGGCCAGGCGGCCACCTCCTGGAACCCGAACCCGTCCGGGGCCGCCCCGGCGTAGCTCTGGCCGGCCGTGAGGTCCGGCGTCTCGGGATCGAGGTCCACCGGGGGCGGGGCCGGGGCGAAGGCGAAGTAGACGACCTCGACCCAGGGCTGCTGGTTGAGCTGGTTCGCCACGGTCTCGGCCGAGGACGCCGGGACCTGGAGCCGCCACCAGGCGGTGAGGTCGGCGAGCCGGTGCTCGGGGTCCCAGGCCCTCCGCTCGGCTCGCAGCACCTCCGATGAGCGGCTGAAGAGGGGCTGGGTCCGGGCGCCGGCGACCCGGGGGATCCGGGGGCTGCCTTCGGCGACCTTGACGACCAGGACCTCGCGCTCCCGGCCGGCGGTCCAGGCCAGGCGAGCCGGCTTGGGGGCGGGCTGGCGAAGGGGGACCTCGGCGGCGGCGGGGGGCGACCCGAGAGCGAGCCAGAGGGAGGGGAGCAGGGTCACTGGAGGAGGATAGCCGGGGGGGGCGGGGCGGCAGCGGTCAACGGCCTCTCCATCCCTGGGTGGGAGTGCCGACCAATCTGACTCGACAGCCTTGGAGCGCTCCGAGCCCCGCCCTTCCACATACAAGCGAACAGCTGTCAGCAAGGCGGCCTTGTTCCTCGCTGCTCGCTGAACGCTGGTTGCTGATGGCCCGCCCGGACAGTCGGCCAACCCGATCGATCCCCAAGGCGCACGCCCTGGTCCTCGCCATATCGAGGCCCCCGGCACGAGCAGCACACCGTTGCGCGGACCCCATCCGCCCCTGTCGGCCCGGGGTCGCACTTGGACTAGGAGGGTGTGGACTTCGGGGAGGGGGTTCGACTCCGCCAGGCCCCGTGGACGTGGACGTACCCCTCAGGCACCAGCTCAGAGCCCCCCTGAAGAGGTCCTCAGCGCCGGATCCACCACCGACCCTCCCGCATCACCAGTCGCCGCGGCACCCCCTCGACGGGCTCCCGCACCGGGTGGTCCGGGTCCCCCGGCAGCACGATGGCCAGGGAGCCGTCCTCGGTGACCGTCACCGCCGGCTCCACCGAGACCACCTGCCGCCGCCGGCCCGCCTCCAGCACCGCCTGGACCGTCGGCAGGCCACGGAGCTGCAGCAGCGTCACGTAGGTGGGTGGGGCGAGGAAGATCTCCCCGGCGTCGAAGCGGGCCAGGGCCTGCTCCGCTGTCCACCAGGCGGAGTGCACCGTCTCGTGCTCGTCGTGGATCGCAGCCGCGGAGCGGGCCGCCGACACACCGGCGACGAAGAACCGGGTGTCGAAGCGGCGGGCCTCCTGGCGCGGCGTGATCCACCAACCCCAGTAGACGACCGAGGCGCCGTCCACCGACCAACCGAGCCGGGTGGACACCGCGTGGAAGGTCTCCCGGCGCTCCTGGAGGGAGCGGCGCACCTCGGGGTCCGGGGCGCCCTCCGCGAGCAGGATGTTCGCCTCCTCGTAGGTCTCACGGACCGCGCACACCTGGTAGGCGACCGCTTCCGAGCGGGACAGGCCCATGCGCACAGGCTCCGCGGCGCCCCCGGCGACCTCGACCGCCCCGTCCTCGGGGTCGACACGCCCGCCGGGAAAGACGTGGGCGTGAGGCATGAAGGCGCTCTTGCCGGAGCGCTCGACCATGAAGATCTCCGGCCCCACAGGCCCGTCCCGGAGGACGACGACGGTGGCGGCCGGGCGGGGTTCCGAGGCCATCGCCGCCTCCTAACCAGCACACGGCGCCCTCGAGGAGGAGAATACCCTTGACATGTCCACCCCTGTAGGAGAAAAGACATGAGGGAGGGTGTCGAAGATGCTGTCGACCCTGCTGCTGTTGTCCTCCGTCGCCGTCGCCACCGAGTGGCCCGAGGCGGCGAGCTGGGTGCCCCTGACCGTGGAGGGGCTGACCCTGACGGATCCCTCCGGGGACCACACCGGCGCCTCGCCGGTCGACATCGTCGGCGAGGAGGTCTCGCCGGCCGGCTACTGGTACGCCGACGGCGAAGCCCTCTTCCTGCGCCTCCGCATCGACTCCGATCCCTGGACCAGCTCGGCCCACGACTACCTCCAGGGCGGCTCCTGGGCCGTGGTCTTCGACCTCGACGGCGACGCCACCCAGGTCGAATTCGCCGCCATCCTCACCGGCCCGGTGCCCTCGGTCTTCCTCTACGAGCCCCAGGACGACAGCGAGGGCCTGGCCGCTCCCTTCGTCGTCGCCGACATCCTCACACCCGACCTCGACGACCTCTACCGGATCGAGGAGTCCAGCTCCCTGATCGGCGGCCAGGCCGACTGGTTCCTGGACTACGCCCTGCCACGGACCGATCTCGAGGCCTTCGTCGGGCTGGCGGCCGACAGCGTGTTCCAGCTCGCCTTCGCCACCGGCCAGTACAGCGGCGGGACCTGGCTCGACGCCGACCTCGCCGGGACCGACGGCACCTTCGACCTGGCCGGCGGCCTCTCGGGCGAGCTGACCATCGACGCCGACGAGGACGGGCTGACCGACCCCGAGGAGACCGCCGCCGGCACCGATCCCGCCGACGGCGACACCGACGACGACGGCCTGAGCGACACCGACGAGGTCCTCGTCTTCGGGAGCGACCCGAACGCCTGCGACGGAGACAGCGACAGCCTGCCCGACTCCCTCGAGGTCGGCGCGACCTCGCCCTACGACGACGGCGAGGACGACGTGTGTTTCGTCGCCGACGGCGACGCCGGCGCCACCACCACCGACCCCCTGGCCGCCGACACCGACGGCGGCACCGTGGCCGACGGCGACGAGGACTGGGACGGAGACGGCGCGATCGACACCTGGGAGATCGACCCCAACGACCCCTCCGACGACCTCGACACCGACGGCGACGGCATCTGGGACGCCCTCGAGCTCCGCTGCGACCTGGACGGCGGCGAGGTGGACGACGAGGACTCCGACGCGGACGGCTTCTCCGACGCCGAGGAGTGGCTGGTCGACACCGACGGCGACGGCCTCGCCGACTTCTGCGACACCGACTCCGACGACGACGGCACCCCGGACGCCGAGGAGGGCGACGGCGACACCGACTGCGATGGCATTCCCGACGTGCTCGACAGCGACGACCAGGACGGCCCCTGCGGCGACGCCGACGGTGACGGCCTGTCCAACGAGGACGAGCCCCCCTGTGGCACGGATCCCCAGGACGCCGACAGCGACGACGACGGCCTGCTGGACGGGGCCGAGGACTGCCACGGCGACGACGACTGCGATGGCCTCGCCGACCCCCTCGACGGAGACCCGGACGACAGCACCTGCGACGAGCCCGGCGACACCGGCTCCGAGGTCGACGGCGTGGCCGGGGCCTTCTCCGGCGGACAGTTCACCGGCGGCGCCTGCTCCAGCGCCCCTGGCCTGCCCGGGCTCGCCCCGGCCCTGCTCTCGCTGTTGGCCCTGGTCCGCCGCCGCGGTGCCTGGCTGGCCCTGCTGGCGAGCCCGGCGGCCCTGGCGGCCAACGAGGGCGCCGCCGAGCCCCTGGACGCCCAGCGCTTCGACCCGGCGGCCGGCGGCGACACCTTCTTCGGCCTCGCCGACCCGGAGATCGGCGAGCCGATGCGCCCCGGCGCGGCCCTGGTCTTCAACTACGCCGACGACCCCTTCATCTACCGCTATGACGACCCGGACCGGGAGGAGCTCGAGGTCCTCGGCCGGGTCGCGACCACCGATCTCGTGGCCTGGTTCACCGTGCCGCGGGTGCGGCTGTCGCTGGACCTGCCGCTCCACGTGTACTCCCAGGGCTACCAGCAGCAGGGCTTCAAGCTCATCGGCGACCTCGGCGCCGCCGCCACGGCCGAGGCCTGGAGCGGGCGCCTGGGGCCGGGCCTTGCGGTCGCCGGGGTCACGGGGCGCCTGGGCCTGCCCACCGGCCAGCAGGAGGCCTGGCTCGGCGAGGCCACGGTGACGGCCGGGCTGACGGCCGACCTCCGCTACAGCGTCGGTCCCGTGCGGCTGGCTGCCAGCGCCGGCTTCCACTCGGGCACCGGGGAGCGCATCGGCGACGTGGTCTGGGGTCACCGCCTGCCCTACGCCCTCGGCGCCGCCTGGTCGGCGACCGACGCCGTGCACGTGTCCGCCGAGCTCGACGGCGACCTGATCCTCGGGTCCACGACCCCCGGCTCCCGCCCGGCCGAGCTGCTGGCCGGAGCCCACGTGCGCATCCTGGAGGACTTCACCGCCCGCGTGGGCCTGGGCATGGGCATCACCCGCGGCATCGGTGCCCCCGACTGGAGAGCTGTGGCCGGCCTCACCTGGCACCCGGGGGAGGTCCAGGCCGTGGTCTCCTTCGCCGACGCCGACGGCGACGGCATCCCCGACCACCTGGACCTCTGCGTCGACCAGGCCGAGGACCTCAACGGCGTCGACGACACCGACGGCTGCCCGGACGGGACCCTGACGCCCACGCGGGTGCGGATCCTCGACCCCGCGGGTCACCTGGTGACCCAGGCCGTGGTGGACCTCAACAGCGGCCCCTGGGCCGGCTCCTTCACCCTGGCCAGCGGCGAGCTGACCCGGTCCCTGCCCCCCGGGACCTATGGCGGGGTGGTCGAGGCCGAGGGCTACCAGACGCTGATCTTCACCCTCGAGGTCCCCGACGACCAGGCCCACGAGCAGGCCCTGCGGCTGGCGCCGGTCGTCGTGCCGGTGCAGCTCACCGTCTCGGTGCGCACCGAGGACGGCCTGCCCCTCACCCAGGCCTGGGTCCGGGCCATCGGACAGGACCAGGAGCTGTCCCAGGACGGTGCCGAGGATGGCCTCACCCGGCTCTCGCTCCCGCCGGGTGCCTGGAACGTGATCATCTCCGCGCCGGGCCACCGGACGGCGGAGCGCGCCCTGACGCTGCAGGAGGGCCAGACGGCGACCATGGACATCGTGCTCGAGCCCGGTCGGGTCGCCCTGGAGGGCGACCGGATCCGCATCTTCGACAAGGTCTACTTCGAGCTGGACTCGGCCGAGATCAAGCGGGAGTCCTTCAGCCTGCTCGACGAGGTGGCCCAGCTCCTGCTCGACCACCCCGAGCTCGCCCTGGTGACGGTCCACGGCCACACCGACGACCAGGGGGCCGAGGACTACAACCTCGACCTCTCCCTGCGTCGTGCCCAGGCGGTCACCCTCTACCTGGTCCAGGTGGGCGTGCCCGAGGGGCGGCTGTCAGCCAGTGGCTTCGGCGAGACCCAGCCCCTGGTCCAGGAGACGACGGACTCCGCCCGGGCCGCGAACCGCCGCGTCGAATTCCACGTCAGCGAGCGGCGACCGGCGGAATAGGCTCGCTCGAGCGCGATTGTCCTCAAACTTGAGGCCTCCGCGCCCGATCCTTAGACTACGCTGGGATTCTGGAGCCTCAGGTGACGAGCCACGACGACCGGGCCGTACGTCCGCTGCTCCCGATCAGTGAGCTGAGCGAGACGACCGCCAAGTTCAACGTGCCCCGCGAGGCGCGCTCCAAGCGCATGACCGTGCCGACCCTGCGCGTGGTGGCCGGCCCCGACATGCTGCGCTTCGTGGCGCTGGTCGCCGGAGACGAGGTGGTCATCGGTCGCGACGAGCGCTGTGACCTGTCGCTGCGGCACACCTCGGTCTCCCGCCACCACTCCCGCGTCTGCTGCAACGAGAGCGGAGACGTCACCGTCCAGGACCTGGGCTCCACCAACGGCACCTCGGTCAACGGACACGGCACCAAGCGGGCGCTCCTGCGGCCCGGCGACCAGCTCGAGATCGGTGCGGTCTCGCTCAGACTCGACCTGCTCGGGCTCGACGAGCTGGCTCACCTCGCCCGCGTCCACGAGCGGCTGTCCGCGGCCAACCGGGACACCCTGACCGGTCTGCTCAACCGGTCCTGGCTCGATGACGCCCTGCCCGCCCTCGTCGAGCGGTGCGACGACGCCGGCGTGGCGATCACCGCGCTGTTCGTCGACGCCGACCGCTTCAAGCAGATCAACGACAGCTTCGGCCACGCCGTCGGCGACGAGGTCCTCCAGGGCGTGGCCCGCCTGCTGATGCTCGGCGTGCGCGACAGCGATGCCTGTGTGCGCTACGGCGGCGAGGAGTTCCTGCTGATCCTCCCCTCGACCGACGAGAACCGTGCCCTCGAGGTCGCCGAGCGACTCCGACGCTCCGTGAGCGGCCACGACTGGGAGCGCACCGCCGCCGGCCTGCGGGTCAGCGCCAGCTTCGGCCTCGCCCAGCGCATCGAAGGCGAGGACATCGCAGCCTGGCTCTCCCGCGCCGACCAGGCGATGTACGTGGCCAAGCGAGACGGCCGCAACCGGGTCCGCCGAGCGAGCCGGCTCCAGAAGACACCGCGAAGGTAGTCCCCGTCCTCCCGCGGCGACCGTCGCCGCACGATAGCCGGTGGGTGTGTTGACCCGGTTCCTCGGCACCGCGACCCTCCGCCAGTGGTCCACTGTCGGGCTGGGGCTGCCGCTGCTGGTGCTGGGCCTGGTGGCCCTCGTCCAGGCCGGGCTGCTGCGCGGCGAGCTGCTCGACACAGAGCGGGTCCGCGCCGAGGGGGAGCTCCGGCAGCTCGCCGACGGCCTGGAGTCCCTGGTGGCCGACCAGGTGACCGGCTGGCTGGTGGACCTGACCGACGACGCCCGGGCCCTGCCCGTCCACGAGAAGGCCCACCGGCTGCGCACGCCCTGGTTCGACGCCGTCTACGTCTGGACCCAGGGTCCCGACGGACCCCGGGTCACCTACCCCCTCGACGTCGCCGAGGAGATGACCACCGTCCTGGAGACCAATCCCTGCGTCCAGCTCGCCCGCATCCTGTCCCAGGAACAGGTCGAGCGGGACCTGGCGAGGCTCTACGAGACCTGCGAACACGAGGTCCCGGAGGTCCAGCTCCTGGCGGCCTGGCGCGCCGGCACCACGCTGCTGCTCCAGGATCGCGCCGACGACGCGCTCCGCGCCCTGGACCGCCTCCAGCCGGTCGAGCGCTACAGGCTGGCGGGGGCCCTGGAGCTCGGCCTCTCCCCCCGGCGGGTGGTGCGCTGCCGACTGCTGCGGATCGACGCCCTGGCGCGCATGGGGCGCACCCAGGACGCCGCCGCCGAGGCGACCGAGCTGGCCCTGGAGCTGGTGGACCAGCCCGGACCGGTCCAACAAGACTTCGGGGCCCTGATCCCCGACGAGCTGCTGCCTCGGCTGGAGCGGCTCGGCGAGGACGATGCCGCCCGGACGACGGCGCGACAGGCCCCCCGGCTGCGGCGGCGGGCCGATGGCTGGCAGGAGGTCCGCCTCAAGGCGGCCCGCCGCGAGGCGCCGAACGCCAGCGAAGGCCCCCGCATGGCCCACGACCTCTACGACAGCCCGCCGTACCTCCTGGCGATCGCCCAGGTCGGGCCCAACCGCGGCGCGGCGATCCAGCTCGATCAGCCCGCGCTCCTGGCCGAGCTGCTGCGTCGATCCGGCGAGTCGCGGGGACACCTGGTGGTGCGCGACGCTCGCGACGAAGTCGTGCTCGGTCCCCGGACCGGGTCGATCGCGATCGAGGTGCCCTTCGGGGGGGTCCTGGGTCACCTCCGCGTGGGCCTGACCCAGTCGCTCCTGGAGGACCGCGTCGACGCCGTCCAGTGGCGCTTCGCCTGGCAGCTCGCGACCGTGCTCGCCGCGGTGGCCACCGGCCTGATGGCGCTGTGGGCACGGCTCCTGGCGGATCGGCGGGAGCGGGAGCTGCTCCTGCGACAGCGCGAGTTCACGGCGCGGGTCACCCACGAGCTCAAGACGCCGCTGGCGGGCATCCGGGTGATGGCCGAGAACCTCGAGCTGGGCTTCGGCGACGCCGAGACCCGTGCCACCTTCGCCAAGCGCATCGTGTCGGAGGCCGACCGCCTCACCGCCCGCATCGACGAGGTGCTTCGCCTCAGCCGTGAGCCGCGACAGCTCGTGAGCGGCCCGATCAACCTGCGCGACCTGCTGGAGCAGCTCGTCCACACCTGGCGGCCGCGCATGGAGGAGGCCGGCATCACGCTCTACGGATCGCTGCAGCCGGTGCCCACCTTCCACGGCGACCAGCCGATGATCCAGGACCTGCTGAACGGGCTGCTGGACAACGCGCTGAAGTACCACCGGGAGGACCACCCGGATCCGCGGGTGTGGGTCCGCCTGCGCCGCGTCGGTCGCCAGGCGATCATCGACGTCGAGGACAACGGCCTCGGTGTGCCCCCTGGCAAGCGCAAGATCATCTTCGAGCGCTTCTCCCGGGTCGAGGGCCCCGGTCGCGGCCGGTCCGGTGGCCACGGCCTGGGGCTGGCCTTTGCCGGCGAGACCGTGCGCAGCCATGGCGGTCGTATAGAGTGCGTAGCAGGGTCGGAGGGTGGGGCCCGCTTCGTCATCCGCCTCCCCTTGGAGTCCAGGAGGTCCTGATGGAAGAGTCAGCCCGGGTCGTGGTCGTCGAGTACGACGAGACCATTGCGCTCGGCATCGTCAACGCCTTGCAGCACGAGCGCTACGACGTGCGCCACTTCGACAACGGGGAGGACGCCGTGGCCGCCCTCGCCAGCGAGAGCGCCGACGTGATGCTGCTGGATCTCATGCTCCCCGGCATGGACGGCCTCCAGGTCCTGCGCGAGGTCAAGGCCAGCCGGCCGGAGATCCAGGTGATCGTGCTGACCGCCAAGGGAGAGGAGCTGGACCGGGTGCTGGGCCTGGAGATGGGCGCCGACGACTACGTCACCAAGCCGTTCTCGCTGCGGGAGCTGATGGCGCGGGTCAAGGCCCGCCTGCGCAACCGCTCCCGGCCGGAGGACGGGCAGGGCAAGGTCCCCGACGAGTTCGTCTTCGGCAGCGTGGACGTCGACCTGCGGCGGCGCGTGCTGCGGAAGAGCGGCGTCGAGCACCGGCTCACCACCCACGAGTCCGGCGTGCTCGGCTACCTGATCGCCCACCGCGGCCGCGACGTCTCCCGGGAGGAGCTGCTCCAGGAGGTCTGGGGCTACTCGCCCAACATGACGACCCGGATCGTCGACAACCAGATCCTCAAGCTGCGCAAGAAGGTCGAGGACGTGCCCGGCGACCCCCGCCACATCCTCACCGTGCACGGCACCGGCTACCGCTTCGAGCCCTGAGGTCGGACCTGCGGTCAACGTCCGTGGTGCTTGATCCGATCCAGCGGGCATGGCTGCCCCCGCCCCTACCTCGTTCTCCTCCCGCCTCGTCGTCGAGCGGGACCGTCGACGCTCGATCCGGATCGAGCCGCCGGCCGACTCCCCGCTCCCGGCTCGTGTCGAGTCCCTGGACGGGAGGTGGGCCCTCGACGTGCGACCCTGCCTCAACGTCGGCCTCGGCGGCGTGGCGCTCCGCCTCGACGTCGACGAGGCCTACAGGGTCCGGGGCGAGGAGCACCTGAGGCTGACGCTGCACCTGGCCGGCGGCTGCTCCTACGAGCTCGAGGTGCGCGTCTGCTACGTCGCCGAGCTGCACGAGGGGCAGACCCGGCCCTACCAGGTCGGCCTCCAGTTCATGCCGGCTCCGACGATGTGCGCCGCCGTGGTCGAGATCTTCGGCTACCTGCAGGAGCTGACCGACTTCTGGGACTGACGTCTGTTACCCGTCCCCGGTGGAGGAGCTCGAAGTCGACGTCCGCGGTCTCCGCCTGCGGATCTGCGCCTGGGGGCCGCCCGACGGCCCGGTCGTGATGTGCCTCCACGGCCTGCTCGACCAGGGTGCGACCTGGTCCCGGGTGGCCGAGCGACTCGCCGCGGCCGGACGCCGCGTGCTGGCTCCCGACGCCCGCGGCCACGGCCACTCCGACCACGTCGGCGCCGGCGGCTACTACCACTTCCCGGACTACGTCGCAGACCTCGACGCCATCGTCCGCCACCTGGCGCTCGAGGACCTCACCCTCGTCGGCCACTCGATGGGCGGGACCGTGAGCTGCTGGTACGCCGCCACCCGGCCCGAGGCCCTGTCGCGGCTGGTGATCGTCGAGGGACTCGGTCCGCCGGCCCTGCCGGAGTCGCTGGCTGCGGAGCGCATGCAGCTCTTCCTGAAGGGGCTGGAGTCCCCTCCCCGGCACAAGGACTTCGACTCGCTGGAGCAGGCCGTCGAGCGCATGGTCCGGCTCACGCCTGCCCTGGACCGGACCTGGGCCCACAGCCTCGCCCGCCGCGTCCTCGTCCCTCACGAGGGCCGGCTTCGCTGGACCTGGGATCCATTGCACCGGACCCGGTCCCCGGCCACCTTTCCGACGGAGCGCTTCCTCGGGGTCCTGGAGCGGATCGACGTCCCCACCACCCTGGTCTCCGGGGAACGGTCCTGGTACCGCCTCGAAGACCTCCCGGCGCGGGAGGCGGCGGTCCGGCCCGTGGCCCGCCACGTCCTGCCGTCCGGCCACGCCCTGACCATCGAGGTCCCCGACGAGGTCGCGCGCATCATCCTGGAGGCTCCCCCGTGAACCCCTGGCTGTCGACCTGGATGGATCGGATCGCCGCCCGGCTCGGGCAGCGGGGCAGCGCCGCCTCCTGCCCGGTCTGCGCGGAGCCCGCCTCCCGCCACCTCTTCGACGCCCGACAGACCCGCATCCTCTACTGCCCACGCTGTGACCTGGCCTTCGCCGACCCGCTGCCCACCGCCGAAGAGCTGACCGCCTTCTACAGCGACGGGGCCTACTTCCAGGGAGGCCACGAAGGCTACGGCTTCTGCGACCAGGTGACGACCGGAGACCGCCTCCGGGCGAGCCTGCTGGAGAGCTGGCCCTTCCTGGACCGCCTGGACGACTGGCTGCCGGACAAGGGGCGCCTGCTGGACATCGGCTGCGGCACGGGCTTCCGCCTGAGCGTGGCCGCCGCACGGGGCTGGGAGGTCCAGGGCGTCGAGCCATCGTCGTTCGCGTCCGAGGTCGCCCGAGAGCACTACGGGGTGCCCTGCCTCACCGGTCGTCTCGACCAGACCCCCTTTGCGGACGGGCGGTACCAGGCCGTGGTGCTCCACGCTGTGATCGAGCACGTCACAGACCCCAACGCCCTGCTGACCGAGGCCGCCCGCGTGCTGGCACCGGGTGGCGTCATCGCGATCCAGACCCCCAACTACGGCAGCCGCCGGGTGAAGCTGCGGGGCAACACCTGGAACGAGATCCGTCCACCCGAGCACATCGTGATGCACTCGGAGACCTCCCTGAGGCGGCTCGCCGGGCGGGTCGGCCTGGAGGTCGTCGGGTCCAGCACCCACCCCCGCTACACCGTCAGCCCTCCCGAGGTCCGCGGCTGCCTGCCGGGCCCGACCCGCACCCTCGTCGACCGCCTCGGCCCGACCCCCCTCGAGGCTCCGGCGGAGGCGGTCCTGCTGGCGCTCTACGACACCCTCTGGCAGTACCCCATCCTGGCCTGCTGGCTGCGCAAGGGCTGAGCCCGCTGGGGCTCAGGCCGCCCGCTCCGTCATCCAGGCATCGATCCAGGGCCAGGTGTGCTGCGGCGCCTTGCGTCCCAGCAGCAGGTCGAGGTGCCCCCAGTGCACCTCGTGGTCATAGGGCTCGAAGAGCTTGAGCACCCGGTCGCTGGACCCGGACAGGTCGAAGGCCCGCCGGGCATCGCCGAGGGGCATCAGGTGGTCCCGATCTCCGACCACCACCGCCAGGGGCACGTCCGTGGCCGCCCAGGCGTCCTCGTAGTCGAAGCGTCCCTCGGCGCACCAGCGGGACATCTCCAGCCAGACGGTGACGCTGGTCCAGTCGAAGCCCTGCACCAGGCGCTCCTCGAGCAGCTCCCGCTCGACCGAGCCGGGCCACCAGCCCGAGATCGGCAGGGCGTAGCCGGCCAGGTCCGTGGCCTGGTAGAGCCGCCCGAGGACCTGTCCCGCGGTCTGGGTGCGCACCGTGAGGTTCGAGGCCCGGATCAGCGGCTCCAGCACGCGGGTGAGCCGCGCCAGGAGGTGCAGGACCGGGCTGTGGCGCCCGAAGCCGAACAGCGCACCGACCCCCACCACGCCGCCGAGCGGGGCCTGGGTCGCCGCCGCATAGCTGGCGGCCCCGCCGAGGCTGTGGCCGATGAGGAAGGTCTGGGGCCCGAGCAGACAAGCGACGCGCACCACGTCCTCGACGTAGTCGGCGAAGGACTCCGCCCCCAGCCCCTGGTGGGCGCCCTCGGCGAGCCCTCGTGACCGGCCGTGGCCCCGCAGCTCCAGGTTCCACACGTCCCAGCCCTGCCCGGCCAGCCAGGCCGACATCGAGCGGCGGGAGGTGTGCCAGGAGTAGCGGTTCTGGGCGAAGCCGTGCACCAGCACGACCGGTGGCCGGGTGGGCCCGTCGGGCAGGGTCTTGCGCACGGCCCCGAGCGGCACCGCGCCGTCGATGACGTAGCGACGCTTGCGGACCGACAGCGTCTCGGCGCCGTCGACGACCTGGTCGACGACGGCGTCCTCCGTGATCCGCAGGCAGGGGTCCGTCACGCCCCGCTGAGGGCCGCGTTGGCCTCTTCGACCAGCTCCCGGTTGCCGATGATCAGCGGCGTGCGCTGGTGGAGGCCATCGGCCCGGAGATCGAGGATGCGCCCCTGCCCATCGGTGGCCGCGCCCCCCGCGACCTCGGCGATGAAGGCCAGGGGGAAGGCCTCGTAGAGCACCCGCAGCTTGCCGCGGGGCGCGTCGGTCGTGGCCGGGTAGAGGAAGATGCCGCCCTTGATCAGGTTGCGGTGGAAGTCGGCGACGAGCGAGCCGATGTAGCGCTGGGAGAAGCCGCGCTCCGGGAGCTTGAGCCCGTCCACGTAGTCCTTCAGCTCCTGGCACCACCGGGCCCGGTAGCCCTCGTTGAGGCTGTAGATCCGAGCACTTGGCTCCAGCGTGATGCGGCGATGGGAGAGGAAGAACTCGCCCACGGAGGGGTCCAGGGTGAAGCCGTTCACCCCCGTGTCCCGGGTGGCGAGCACCAGCAGGGTGCCCGAGCCGTAGATCACGTACCCGGCGGCGAGCATCTCGTCGCCGCGGCGGTGCAGCACGTCGTCGAGCGCCGCCTCGCTGCCCTCGGGGGAGTTCCGCCGGAAGACGCCGAAGATGGTCCCGATGGTCGCGTTGACGTCGATGTTGGAGCTGCCGTCCAGCGGATCCATGCAGAAGACGTAGTGACCGCTGTGGAAGGGCTCCGGGATGCCGTGGGGGTCCTCGTCCTCCTCGGAGACGATCATGCAGCACACGCCCGGGTGCTCCAGGGCCCGCTTGAACGTGTCGTTGGCGTAGACGTCCAGCTTCATGACGAACTCGCCCTGGATGTTCGTCTCTCCCGTCTCTCCGATGAGTCCCGCGAGCCCCGCACGGTTGACGCGACTGGAGACCATCTTGGCCGCCAGGGTGACCTGCTGGAGCAGCGTCGCGAACTGCCCTGTCGCGTCGGAGAAGTCGCGACTGGTCTCCCAGAGGAAGCGATCGAGGGGGGTGCCTTCGGCAAAGCGGGGGGCTGGCTTGCTCATGAGCTCGCTCCGACGGGGGACTGGAAGGGGACCACGGCCTCCCTCACCACCCGGGCGGCGAAGTCGGCCACGCTCATCGAGCCCAGGTCGCCGTGGTCACGGCTGCGCACGCTCACCGTGCCCTCCTGGAGCTCACGCTCTCCGATGATGGCCATGTACGGCACCTTCTGGCCGTGGCACTCGCGGATCTTGCGACCGATCTTGTCGTCGCGGTCGTCGAAGGTGGACTTGAGGCCCGCGGCCACGAGGGTGTCCTGGACCACCCTTCCGTGCTCCAGGGACTTCTCGGAGACGGTCATCACCCGGACCTGCTCGGGCGCCAGCCAGACCGGGAAGGCCCCGGCGAAGTGCTCGATCAAGATGCCGATGAAGCGCTCGAAGGACCCGTAGACGGCGCGGTGGATGACCACCGGCACGTGCTCGGCGTTGTCGGCCCCCACATACGTCAGCTCGAAGCGGCGCGGGAGCTGGAAGTCGAGCTGGATGGTGGCGCACTGGAAGTCCCGGCCGAGGGCGTCGAGCACGTCGAAGTCGATCTTGGGCCCGTAGAAGGCCCCGTCACCCTCGTTGAGCGTGTAGGCCACCCCGCTGGCCAGGACGGCCTTGCGCAGCGCGGACTCGGCCCGGTCCCAGAGGGCGTCGTCGCCCATCTTCTTCTCGGGCCGGGTGCTCAGCTTGACCTGCACCCCGAGGTCGAAGGCGCCATAGACCCGCTGGACCAGCTCCAGCAGCGCCTGGACCTCGCCCTCGATCTGGTCCTCGGTCACGAAGAGGTGGGCGTCGTCCTGGCAGAACTGCCGCACGCGGGTCAGGCCACCCAGGGCCCCGCGCAGCTCGTCCCGGTGCAAGACGCCCTGGTCGTGGATGCGCAGGGGCAGCTCCCGATACGACCGCTTGGCGGACCCGAAGATGAGCATGTGGGAGGGACAGTTCATCGGCTTCAGACCCACACCGTGGTCCTCGTGTCCCTCGGCGCCGGCTTCCTCGAAGTGGAACATGTGCTCGCGGTAGTGATCCCAGTGACCGGAGGTCTGCCAGAGCTTCTTGTCGAAGAGCATCGGTGTGCGGACCGCCACGTAGCCTTCGTCCAACAACAGGCTGCGCATGGCCTCGGACAGGGTGTGGTAGAGGTCCTCCCCTCGCGGGAGCCAGAAGGGCGCGCCGGGGGCCCAGTCGTGGAACATGAACAGGCCGAGCCGGGTCCCCAGCCGCCGGTGATCCCGCTTGCGGGCCTCCTCCAGCCGCACCAGGTAGTTCTTCAGGTCCTCCGCCTTCCGCCAGACGGTGCCGTAGACCCGCTGGAGCTGCTCGTTCTTCGAGTCCCCGAGGAGGTAGGCCCCCGAGACCTTCAGCAGCTTGAAGTGCTTGCACTGCCGGGTGCGCATCACGTGGGGGCCGCGGCACAGGTCGACGAAGCCGCCCTGGTCGTAGGTGGTGATGGCCTCGTCGGGGTCCAGCCGGGAGACGCGATCGACCTTGAACGGCTGACCCCGCTCCGTGAACAGGGCGATGGCCTCGTCGCGGCTCAGCTCCCGCCGCTCGAAGCGGGAGTTGCGCTTCACGATCGCCTTCATCTGCTTCTCGATCGTGGCGAGGTCCTCCTCGGTGATCGGTCGGTCGACCCGCACGTCGTAGAAGAAGCCGTCCTGGATCGGCGGCCCCACGGCGAAGGCCGCTTCGGGGAACACGACCCCGATGGCTTCGGCCATCACGTGGGCGGTGGAGTGCCGCAGGCTGTGGAGCCGGTACTCCTCCTCGGAGGCGAACGCCTCGCGTCCCTTCTCGTGCTCTTCCACGGTCATCTCCCCGGGCTCGCGGCGCTGGCCGCGTCTAACCGGGTCGTCACTCAATGGGGGATGCCATGGTCCTTGAGCTTCTCGTGAAGACGCCTGCACTCGGCTCGAAGCCGGGCGATCTCTCGCGCATCTCGGGCCTGCTTGCGCCGCAGGTGCCGCACGAGGGCGCTCTGGCCGGGTCCGATCGGACCGTCCACCACCATGCGGGAGGGGTCGGTGGTGGCGACCGAGTCCGCGGGCTCCAGCCCGAGACGCTCGGCCCGGACCAGGACCGGCTGTCCCGAGAGGCTCTGGACCACGGGCTCCGGGCGCTCTTCGGTCTCGTCCTCGGTGTCGGCCTCGCCCCCCGGGGTGCGGTCGTCCTCGGGCTCCGGCTCGGGGTCCACGCGCGCGAGCCCGAAGAGGGCCGGGGACTCGGACAGGACGAGCTGCCGGGGGCCATCCGCCGCCGCCTCCAGCCGCTCCCAGCGGCCCGGGAGGAGCTGTCCGAGCACGGCGTCTCCGAGCTGGCCCAGCGAGAAGCCTCGGCGCCGACGTCCCTCGTCCCAGATCAGCTCGAAGCGAGAGGCGCGGAGCTGTGCGGACGTCAGCTTCCGGGCCTCGCCACTCACCGCGGCCGGTGGCCGCTGGTACTCGCCGGGGCGGGCCACGCGGAGGCGTCCGGTGCCCTCCTCGACCTCGAAGGCCACCGCGTACACCGGGAACTGGGCGTCGGAGCGCTGCACGCGGAAGATGAAGTGGGGCGTGGACATCCCGGCAGATCCTACCCGGACCTCGAAGGAAGTCCACCCACGACCCGCGGAAGGGGCGGTGTAGGATGCGGGCATGGGTCTGGCCCGCAACCTCGTCCGCTCCACCGTCAAGCAGTTGACCACCCGGCTCATGGACCGGGTCGGCAGCAAGGTCGTGGCCGGCATGGCGGACACCTCGTCCGATGCCCCCAACGCCTACTACACGCCGAAGCGCCAGCTCTACGAGGAGATGGTCGAGTCGGGCGAGGCGAAGTGGCAGCCCAGCGATCGGTGAACAGGCCGTAGAGCCGGTGGCACCGGGACCGACCGCCCGGTAAGGCCCCCTTCCTGCCGAGGAGGGACCATGTGGTCTGCCCTGCTTGCCCTGGTGGTGGCCTGCGACTTCACGCCGGCGACCGTCGAGAACAGCGACATCGACAACGCCGTCGCCATGAAGCGGCTCAACGTGGTCTGCAAGGGCCTCCAGATGAAGGACGACGACGTGCGGCGCTACGCCGCCCAGCGTCTGGAGGAGTTCACGGAGGCCGAGGCCCACGACTGCCTCTGCGAAGCCGCGATCGACGAGAAGAACGGGCGCTGGGACGAAGCCATCATGGCCGGGCTCAAGGGCACGGATCGGGACGATCTCGTCGAGTGCTTCCTCCCCGCGCTGGACGAGCCGCGCAACGAGCGGCGCCTGGAGCTGGTGGTGGCCCTGGACAAGATCCCGGCGGCCGCCTCCCGCGACCGCCTGAAGAGCATCGCCCTGGACGTGGCCGAAGAGAGCGAGGCCCGCAAGGTAGCGATCCGCACCCTGAGGGGCGCGCAGGGCGAGGTGCTCGACCAGCTCCTGGACATGCTGGCCGACGACGAGGACCCTGTGGTCAGGGCCGCCGTGGCGGAGATCCTCAAGGGGCAGAAGGACCCCGAGGTCGCCGACGCCCTCGTGGAGGCGGCCACCTCCGACGCCGAAGGCACCGTGCGCGGCCGCGCCCTGCTGACCCTGCGCCAGATGGGTCACCCCCGCTCGGACGCCATGGCCTGCCAGGCGATGATGGAGGACGAGGACCCCGAGGTCCGCCGCCAGGCCGTGCTCTCCTACCGCGGCGTGAAGCGCGAGGGGCCGATGAAGTGCCTGCGCAAGCGCATGCTGACCCTGGAGGAGGACACCGGGGTGCGCCTCGCCCTGCTCGACATGATGTCGCGGGCCCCGGCGGAGGGCGTGAAGCCGATCCTCTGCGACGCCATCCCCTTCTGGGTCCGCAGCTACGTGACCCTCGCCCACCCGGACACGGTGCCCGGCACCGACATCATCACCGCCCAGAACGACCGGGACTGGGAGAACTCGTACGAGTGCGTGCGCAAGGCCTATGGCAAGCGCGGCGGCTACACGTGCAAGGGCAAGCAGTACGTGGCGGCCTGGTTCCGCGTGCTCGGCGGCAACTCCCACATCCCGATCTGCCCCGGCGACCCGCCCCCCGGTACCGTGACCGAGATCGACATGGAGTGAGCGGGTGGGCGCTGGTGCCGTCGCCGGCCGGACGCTATGAACAGGCGACTCCGCGGGTGCGCAGCTCGCGGATCCAACCACCGGGGAGAAGAGAGCATGGGAGCCTTGTCCGACGTCATCCAGGACCCCGCCCGCCGTCGCGACGTGGTGGACGACGGGGTGCGGGCCATCGACGCCGAGGTCCAGAGCAAGCGCGGCGTCACGGGGTTCGCCGTCAAGGCCGGCTTCAAGACGGTCAAGAGCGTCTCACCGGGCTTCATCCCCCAGGCGCTCAACCACCTGCTCGACGACTTCGCCGTGCAGATCGACCCCTACTACGACCGGTGGAAGGCCGACGGCAGCGGGACGCTGAGGGCGTACTTCGTCGCCAACGACGTGAAGATCGCCAACGCCCTGCTGAGCATCACGGACGACCGCGCCAGGACCGCCAAGAGCAGGGTGGTGAAGAAGGCCTACCAGAAGCTCCGGGGCCAGGCCGTGAACCACACCGCCGCCGCCATGCCGCGCGTGGCCGACCTGGTCACCAAGCACGTCGACTGAGGAGGGGACCGCCTTGCTGCTCCGACTGGCCAAGCTGCCGCTCAAGGTCGTCAAGAAGGCCGCCGAGGCCGTGCGCGATGGCGGGCGTGCCCAGCCGGCCCCGGTCTCGCCACCCGAGCCCGGGACCCCGGTTCAGGTGAAGGCGGAGACCACGCCGAACCCGAACTCGATGAAGTTCGTCGTCTCGGAGACCCTGGTGTCCCAGGGCAGCCGCTCCTGGTCTGCGGCCGAGGACGCCGCGGGGGACCCCCTCGGGGAGGCCCTGTTCCGGATCCCCGGGGTGGCGTCCGTCTTCATGGTCAACGACTTCGTCACCGTGACCAAGGACCCCGGCGCGAGCTGGGACGAGCTCACCGGCCCTGTCACCGAAGCCATCGAGACCCATCCGAAGCCTGCTTGAGCCAGGCTCCAGGCGACGGCTCCTCGCCCTCGTGGGCGCGGTGCTGGGCCTGGCCGTGCTCGCCGGCGTCCTGCTGGGCATCTGGATGAGCCGAGGAGCGGGCGCCGCCTACACGGTCGTGAAGGGCGACACGCTGTGGGGCATCGCCCGCGCCCACGACCTGAGCGTCGACGAGATCAGGGCCCTCAACGACCTCAGCGGTGACCTCATCGAGGTCGGCGACGTGCTCCAGGTCGGCCAGGCCGCCACCAGCACCCCCCACCGGACCGGAAGGAAGCGTTCGTCGAACCCTAAGCGCTCGCGCCGGAAGACGGTCAAGGCGCCGACCTCGAGCCCGAGCGGTCCCCGGTCCCTGGATGCTCCAGAGGCCCACGCGTGCATCCCCTTCACCGCCGACCCCGGTGAAGAAGGCATGGTCGCCCCCGAGGGCCTCAGCCTCGCCCAGGCACGCACCGCCCTGGACCCCGTGCTCCAGGAGGCGCTGCGCTGCTCCCGTGACCCGGGGCTCGACCGGGCCGACCTGCTCTTCGAGCTCAACGTGGCCTGCACGGGCGTGGTGGACCGGGTCGACGTGCTCGATCGCGGCCAGGCCTCCGCCCGCTACGCCCGCTGCGTGGCCGACGTGCTCGCCTATGCGGACTTCCCGCCCCACGACCTGCCGGACGGGGAGGTCATCACCTATCCGGTGACGGTGGAGTGGTAGGCCAGGCTCGGGCCAGGACCCGCCGCGCCGGCACCGGAGATCCTGGTCGAGGGCGAGGGCGAGGTCGAGATCGCGGTCGAGGGCGAGGTCGAAGTCGATGGCCGCTTCGGACAGGAGTCGGACCGACCCGGCCTGGCTCTTCCCCTCCGGCTCAGCGCGAAGAGGACAGCAGACCTTGACTCGACTTCCCGGGGCGCTAACGACCGCTGATCGCTCCCGACGCGCGACAACGATTTCTGCAGTAGGATGGTGAAATCTATCAATCCGTGTCGACGTCTATGCCGCCTTCAGCCCGATGGTGCGTCGCACCCCGAAGCAGGGTGTGGGGAACCTGGCCGACCGGGTGGCGCGCGTCACCAGCGGGTACTCGGAACGGTCCCTGCGGCGGGCCAGCCGCTACCTGTACACCAAGGAGACCCGCTCCTCCTTCGCCATCGAGCGGGAGACCGCCAGCGGCACCCGGCACGAGCGCTTGGTCTGGCTGCTGGAGCGGGCCCACCGGTGGGATCGGCTCGACAAGGCCGCCCTGCTCGAGCTCCAGCACGCAGTCGTGGACCCCCGCTTCGCCGATGGGGACTGGCGCTCCGACCAGGTCTACGTGGGCGAGGCCTTCGACCGCCGAGCCGCCAGGATCCACTTCATCGCCCCCCGTCCCTCGGAGCTGCCGGGGCTCATGGACGCCTTCCTGGCGATGCTGGGCGCCACGCGACAGACCCCGGCCGATCCGGTGGCCTGGGCGGCGGCACTGTCCTTCGGCTTCGTCTTCCTGCACCCCTTCCAGGACGGCAACGGGCGCGTGCACCGCTGGCTGCTGCACTGGGTCCTGGCACAGCGCCGGGTCGTGCCCGCCGGGGTGGTGGTGCCGGTCTCCGCGGTGATGCTGCGCCTCCGGGCAGACTACGACGCGGCCCTGGAGTCCTTCTCGCGACCGCTGATGCGGCTGCTGGACTTCACCCTGGACGGCGACGGCGTGGTCAGGGTCCACAGCGACCTGTCCCGGGCCTATCGCTACCTCGACGCCACCACCCTCGCCGAGACCCTCGCCGCCTGGCTGGACGAAGCCGTCGACCGGGAGCTGGGCACCGAGCTGGACTGGCTGACCCGCTTCGACCGCGCCAAGGCCGCGGTGGCGGAGGTGGTGGACATGCCGGATCGCCTCGTCACCCTGTTCATCGAGGTCTGCCTGGACCACGAGGGGCGGCTGTCCAAGCGGAAGCGGGAGCGGTTCTTCGGGACGCTGTCCGACGAGGAGATCGGTGCGATGGAGGCCAGGGTGGCGGAGGCCTTCGCCTCGACCGAACCCACCATGCGGTAGGCGCTCTTGTCCGACCTTCTCCGACGCGGGAGACCCAGAGGCCCGTGACACCGACCGTGTCTGGTACCGGTCTGCACGCCGGAGGCCGATCACGGTGAGGTGAGCGAGGAGCACCACCCGCCCGACGCGGTGCACGTCGGAGGAACGCTGGGAGGCGCTGGACCTGGCCGACGAGATCGGAACGCCCTCGGGGACCTGCTGGTCCACGCCTCGGCCGCGTCGAGGGGATCCTCGCCCGTCTCAGACCAGCGGCCGCCGCTCGAGCAGGTCGTTGCGAGCCCCCACCGTGCGGAAGGCCTGAGGCAGCGCATCGACCACGTCGCCGGCCACGATCGGGGCCGCCCCCGCCAGGTCGCCGGCGTGACCGTGCAGGAAGGCCCCGCAGACCAGGGCCCGCCAAGGGTCCAGGCCCTGGGCGAGCAGCGCACCGACCACGCCCGTGAGCGCATCGCCCGCGCCCGCCGTGGCCAGGGCGGCCGAGCCGGTGCGGTTGATCATCACCGGTCGATCGCCACTGGCGACCAGCGTGTGGCGGCCCTTCAGGAGCGCCGGCAGGCCGCGGCCGAGCTTGCGCACGGCGCCGATCCGGTCCGCCTGGACCTCTCGCGGCTGGATGGCCAGCAGTCGGGCGGCCTCGCCCGGGTGGGGCGTGACGCAGCGCGCGTGGCGCACCCGGGAGTAGACGCCGATCAGCGCGGTCAGCCCGTCGGCGTCGAAGACCGCCGGCAGCGGCACGTCGCGCCAGAGCCGCCGCATGAGCTGGACCTTCACCCGGCTGGTGCCGAGGCCGGGACCGACAGCCAGGGCGGTGAAGTCCCGCAGGCGGTCCGCCCCCAGGCCCTCGGAGTCGGCCACCATGACCTCGGGGCGCAGGTTGCTCAGGCGGGACCAGCCGTCGGACTCGAGGAAGAGGGTCACCAGTCCGCAACCCGATCGGATGGCTGCATTGCACAGCAACACCGCCGCCCCGGCCCGCTCGGCGCTGCCCGCCACCACGGCGAGGTGCCCATGGGAGCCCTTGTGGGAGGCGCCGGACCGGTTCGGGAGCTGCTCCGCCACCCACGCACCGTCGGCGATGGCCGCGGACGCCGGCACGTCGCCGCTCAGGCCGATGTCGGCGACGACGACCTCACCCGCCAGGTCGGCGCCCGGCTCGAGGAACACCCCCAGCCGAGCGCGACCGAAGGTCACGGTGAGCTCGGCGGCCGCGGCGTCCCCCAGGACCCGCCCGGTGTCGCCGCAGAGACCCGTTGGCAGGTCCACGGCGACCTTGGGACCCGGCAGCTCGCGCAGGCGGCCCACCCGCTCGGCGAGGGTCCCCCGCAGGTCCTCCCGCAGTCCGGTCCCGAGCATCGCATCCACCAGCACGCCGGCCGGCTCGGGCAGCCCCTCCTCGCGGATCGGGATGCCGAGGGCTTCGGCGGCGGCGCGGTTCACGGCACAGTCCGGAGAGTGGTCGCCGCCCAGGCCCAGCACCTCGACCGGGACGCCGCTGAGGTGGAGCAGCCGCGCGATCACGTACCCGTCGCCGCCGTTGTTGCCCCGCCCAGCCAGGACCAGCACCCCGCGGGAGGCCTGCTCGCGGAAGCGGGTCATCAGCTCGGCGGCGACGGCACGGCCGGCCAGCTCCATGAGCGCCAGCGACGGCACGCCGAGGCCGCCGATGGTGTGGGCGTCGAGCTGCCGGACCTCCGCGGAGGTGGAGACCGGGATCAGGGGCATGCCGTGCTCCTCAACGCAGGATGGCCAGCAGGTCCCTCACCGCCTGGTCGAGGCCGACGAAGACCGCGCGGGACACGATGGAGTGACCGATGTTGTACTCCACGATGTCCGGCACGGCGTCGACGAGCGCGCCGAGGTTGAGGTGGGTCAGGCCGTGACCCGCAGCGATCTCCAGACCCTGGTCCAGCCCTCGCGCGGTCGCCGCGGCGAGGCGCACGAGGTCCTCGGCGGTGCCGTGGTCGGCGTAGCTGGCCGTGTTCAGCTCGATCATGTCCACGCCTTCGATCGCCGAAGCGTCGACCTGGGCGTCGTGGGGATCGATGAACAGCGACACCCGGATGCCGGCCTCCCGGAGCGCGGCGATGGCGGGCCGCACGATGTCGACCTGGCCCACCACGTCGAGCCCCCCCTCGGTGGTGATCTCCTCGGGCCGCTCCGGCACCAGCGTGACCCGGTGCGGCCGCAGGGTGGCCATGATGCCGAGCATCTCCGCGGTGGCGGCGCACTCCACGTTGAGCTGGGTCTTGACGGTGTCCCGCAGCAGCCGGATGTCCCGCTCGTTCACGTGGCGCCGATCGCCGCGGATGTGGCAGGTGATCTGCTCCGCCCCGGCCTGCTCGGCGAGCAGCGCCGCCAGGACCGGCTCCGGGTAGGGCGAGCGCCGGGCCTGCCGCAGGGTCGCCACGTGGTCGATGTTCACGCCCAGTCGTCGAGAGCTCATGCACCACCTCCGGGCCGTGCCTAACCTCGTCAGTCGGACCGCTCCTCGATCCAGAAGTCCACCCGGCGGTTCTGGGACCAGGCCTCCTCGATCTCGCGGGGGTCCAGCGGGCGGGTCTCTCCGAAGCCGACGCTGTGGAGGCGCTTGGGGGCGACCCCCCGATCGATGAGGTAGGCCCGCACCGAAGCCGCCCGGTCCTGGCTCAGCCGCAGGTTGTAGTCCTCGCCGCCGCGGCTGTCGGTGTGGCCTTCGATCCGGATGCGCACGAGCTCCGTGTGCTCCTGGAGGATCTCGGCGATCTCGTCCAGCAGCCCGTGGCTCTCGACCTTGATGACCGCGGAGGCGGTCTCGAAGTAGATCGAGTCGTGGATGTCGATGCGGTCACGCTTCACCTCCACGCGCGGTGGTGGCTCGGGCTCGTCAGGCTCCACGACCACGACCACCACCAGCTCGTCCTCGGCCTGGACCGCGACCCGCTGGGTCACGGGGTGGTAGCCGTCGGCCTCCACCAGGATCGGATGGTCGCCGGCCTCGACGACGGCGAAGGCCACCCCACCCGAGGTGTCCTGGACCGGCTCTTCGCCGAGGGTCACGCGGGCCGCGACCGCCCGGCCGTCGGTGTCCTTGACCCTCACCGTGACCAGTCCGGTGGTGGCCGCCGGCACGAGGGTGACGACGGCGTCGTAGGGCTTGCCGTCGGGCACCGTGACCACCGCGGTCGTGGTCTTGAAGCCCGCTGCAGCCGCCTCGACCTCGTAGGAACCCCCGAAGAGCTCGGTCTCGAGCTGCCCCGTGCCGCCCTCGGCGATTCCCCCACCGCTGAGGCGCAGCTCCGCCGTGGTCACCGGGTTGCCGCCCTCGTCGACCGCCCGCACCCGCAGCGCGGTGGGCTCCGGACAGCCGTCCCGGTCCTGGTACTCGTCCAGGTCCTCCGGCCGCGTCGGGCAGCCGTCCACCGTGTCCGCGAGCCCGTCCAGGTCACTGTCGAGGACTTGTTCCGCCGGCTCCCAGGCCAGCGCGAGCACAGCCCGGGCCTTCGGCGCACCGATGCCCCGGGTCAGCCCGGTGCCGATGCCTCCTCGCAGCACCCAGTCCTCGCCCAGGCGGGCCCAGCCCCCCAAGAGGGCCTCGGCCGGACGCCCGGCCGGGTTGGTCATCTCCCCGTAGGTGAGGTTGCCTCCCACATCCAGCGACAGCCCCTGGGCGTCGGTGATGGCATAGCTCACGCCGAGCCGGGCGAAGAGCTGGTCGTCCCAGACGACGTTCTCCACCTGGACCTCCGGCAGCCCCCGCGTCCCGAGGTTGGCGGCCAGCAGCACCGGCCCCAGCGGCTTGTCGGCGATCAGCTCCACGCTCCAGCCGAACCCCCCCGACCCGAGGGCCAGGGTCGTGGTGGCGGTGGGCAGGCTCGCACCCCCGGCGACGGCCAGCCCCATCGGGAAGCGATCGTGGTCCAGGATGCGGACCTTGGCGTGCAGCCCCAGGTCCCCCAGCCCGCTCTGGCCGGCCTCGTCGCCCCAGGACCGCACCACGACGGGCAGGTCCAGGCCCAGGCGCACCCCCTTCCAGCTCACGGCACCGAGCAGATCGAGGGCGAAGAGGTTGCTGATGAGCTCCTGGCTGTCGCCGTTGTCGTCGACGTAGACGAGGGGGTCGTTGGCCCAGCCCAGGAACACCCGTCCCGTGCCGCTGAGCTCGGTGGCGACCTGGGAGTCGTCGGTCCACAGCGTGGTGCTGGCGTCGATGCTGGGGCGGAAGAGCTGGGCGTCGAGGCTCGGGTCCTCGCCCTGGGTGACCGGATCCTGGGCCCAGGAGGCGCCGAGCAGCAGCGTGGCGAAGATCACGCCTCACCCCGCCGGCGCCGGAGCAGCACCCCACCGAGGACCGCCACCAGCCAGGGGGCCGCCGGTGCACCGCCGGATCCGCTCGCACAGCCACAGGCCAGCCAGCCTCCGCCGTAGGCGCCGGGCACGCTGTCGTCGGTGAGGCCCGTGAAGTCGTCCGTCGGATCCAGCGGGTCGGTGCCACGCTCGACCTCGTCGCCGTCGTCGACGCCCCCGTCGTCGGTGTCGGGGTCGAGCGGGTCCGTGCCCAGGTCATCGACCTCGGTGCCGTCGTCCAGGTCGTCGTCGTCGCTGTCGTCGTCGAGCGGGTCGGTGCCGTGGTCGTCCACCTCTTCGCCGTCGTCGAGCCCGTCGTCGTCGCTGTCCTCGTCCAGCGGATCGGTGCCGTGGTCGTTCACCTCCTCGCCGTCGTCGAGACCGTCGTCGTCGCTGTCGTCGTCCAGCGGGTCGGTCTCGTGGTCCAGGACCTCGTCGCCGTCGCTCAGCCCGTCGTCGTCGCTGTCCTCGTCCAGCGGATCGGTGCCCTCCTCCAGCACCTCCTCGCC
>CAZCVP010000053.1:0-39842 GCA_964501915.1 uncultured Enterobacterales bacterium | reverse complement strand
ATGCCGTTGGCACGGCGCCAACGCGATCTGCGCGCGCCTGGGGTGCCACAGATGCTGTTGGCACGGCGCCAACGCGATCTGCGCGCGCCTGGGGTGCCACAGATGCCGTTGGCACGGCGCCAACGCGATCTGCGCGCGCCTGGGGCAACCTCACACGGCAGGGAGTGTACCGGTGCGCGAGGCGACTTCCGTCCCTGTTGGTCTGGGGTCGCCGCCGGCATGGCAGAGTCATTCCAAGCGCGACCCCGGGCCGACAGGGGCGGAAGGGGTCCGCGCAACGGTGCGCTACTTGTGCCGGGGGCAAATAGTGCCCGTGCTCGGAAGTCCTCGACCACCTCGAGGGCACGCGGCCGTGGAGCGGCCCTGGGGGGAGCGCTGGAGGCGCGCGTGAGCGGCCTCGGTCGCCAGCCACACGCAGTGCCTTCGTTCTTCCGCCTGGGGTGGATCCGCACCAACCGCAGAGGGTCCAGCGACGGAATTCCAGGTATTTGAGGCTCTCGGTGCTGAGAGGAGTCGGCCAGAGGCGGAAGTTCGGAGGGACTCCATGTCGGGAGGCGGAGGTTCGGGGGGACTCCGTGTGCGGAGGGCCCGTCAGGGACTTCCGGGCACCAGACGGCAGGCCGGCGGGGCATGCAGCGCTCCGGGTCGGGAGCCTGGACTCTTGCGCGGCTGTGTGACGTCGGCGTGACGGGGGGGACCAGGCTCAACGAGTCGAGACCCCTGTGCCGAGATCCTGGGTCCGCGTCATCAGGATCGCCTCCTCCCCATCCGCGTAGTACCGCGCCCGCCTGCCCACCCGCTGGAACCCCGCCCTCTCGTAGAGCGCCAGCCCCGCCACGTTCGACGCCCGCACCTCCAGCAGCGCCGGGCCCCCTCCGCAGGCCTGGCAGAGCGCCTCCAGCAGGCGGCGTCCGTGGCCCCGCCGGCGCGCCTGGGGCGCCACGGCGATCTCCAGCACCTGGGTCTCGCCGGCGATCGCCCAGCCGATGGCCTGGCCGGCGACCCGGCCGGCGCACTCCAGCACCAGCACGCGGGCATCGGGATTGCTCAGCTCCTCGGCGACCTGGGCGGCGCTCCAGCCGGGCCCCAGGGCCGCCATCGCCTCGACGTCCTCGGGCCGCGCCGGACGGATCACGGGATCGGCTCCGGGCGGTAGATCGAGGCCCCTGCACGCAGCTCCCCCAGCCAGGCCTCGTAGCGGTCCAGCCAGTCGTCGTCGTCCGGCCCCGCGGGTGTGCCCACCGAGCGCAGCACCGCGCTCTCCACGACCATGCGGTTCAACAGCAGGATGCGCAGCTCGTCTTCGCCGAGCCCCCACTGGACCAGGAAGGCCTCCCACTCGCCGGGGGCGGGGAAGGTCCGCCGCAGCGCGTCGAGGCGGGCCTGCAGAGCCCTGTTTCTCGGCTGGTAGAGCCGCACCTTGCCCGCCTGTCCGCGGATCAGGCGCTGGTCCTCGACCTGCTGCAGGGCGCCCGACCGGGTGACGGCCAGGGCGGGCACCGGAGAAGGGTCCCGCTCCGCCAGCACCTGCGCCAGGGCGAGGTCGCTCTCCGTGACGACCCGCTCCCCGACCACGCTCACCACGCGGTCGACGCGCTCCGCCCTCGCCGACAGCGGCACGAGCAGGGCGACGCAAACGAGCAGGACGGGAATGCGGCTTGCCATGGCGAGTGGAAGCATTACACCTCGTGGCGCCCCCCACCGAGCCGCGGGCCGAACGCCCCCCGAATCGAGATGATCGAAGCCCACGGTCTCACCAAGCGCTACGGCCCCCTCACCGCCATCTCGGACGTGAGCTTCGCGGTCCAGACCGGGGAGATCCTCGGCTTCATCGGTCCCAACGGGGCGGGCAAGACCACGGCGATGCGCATCCTCACCGGCTTCCTGCCGGCGACGGAAGGCCGGGCGGTGGTCGCCGGCCACGACGTGTTCGAGTCCCCCCACGAGGTCAAGCGCAGCGTGGGCTACCTCCCGGAGACGCCCCCGCTCTACCGGGAGCTGACCGTCGGTCAGTACCTGCGGTTCGTGGCCGAGATCCGGGAGATCCCGCGCTCGGAGCGCCTGCGCCGGGTCGGCGAGGTGATGGAGCGGGTGGGGCTGACCGGCTGGGAGCGCCGCATCCTCGGCAGCCTGTCCAAGGGCTACCGCCAGCGCGTCGGGCTCGCCCAGGCCCTGGTGCACGACCCGCCGGTGCTGATCCTCGACGAGCCCACCTCGGGCCTCGACCCGGCCCAGGTGGCCGGGGTCCGGGAGCTCATCGGGCAGCTCGCCGGGGAGCGCACGGTCGTGCTCAGCACCCACATCCTGCGGGAGGTGGAGGCCCTCTGCGGACGGGTCGTCATCATCTCCGAGGGCCGGGTGGCGGCTCGGGGAACGATGGACGAGGTCCGGGCCCTCGCGGGTGGCGTGCGCTACCGGGCCCGGGTCCTGCCCGGGGCCGACGAGGCCCTGGCCGTGGCCACCGCCGTCGGCGCCCTCGGCGAGGTCGACGAGGTCCGCCCCGCCGAGGACGGCTCCCTCGAGATTCGCGCCACCGAAGACCCCAGGACCGCCGTGGCTGCCCTGGTGGCGGCGCGAGGCTGGGGACTGGCGGCGCTGGAGCGCGAGGTCCCGGGACTCGAGGAGGCCTTCCTCGCGGTGGTGGGCCGAGAGGGGGCGGCATGATGCGCACCGTCTGGGCGCTCTACCGCAAGGAGCTGCGGGTCTACTTCGTCAGCCCCCTGGCCTATGCCTTCCTCGGGGCCTTCCTGTTCCTGGCGGGACTGTTCTTCTACATGGGCATCGCGCTGACGGGCGAGGCCTCGCTGCGGGTGATGCTGGGCAACCTGGCGATCTCGCTGCTCTTCGTCCTGCCGATGCTCACCATGCGCCAGCTCGCCGAGGAGCAGCGCCAGGGCACCTTCGAGCTGCTGATGACCTCCCCGGTGCGGCTCGCCGCCCTGATCGTGGGCAAGTGGCTGGCGGTGTTGACCCTGTGCACGGTGATGCTGGCCGGCACGCTGCTCTTCCCGGTGGTGCTGGCCTACTACGGGCAGCCGGACTGGGGCATGGTGGCCACCAGCTACCTGGGCATGTTCCTGTGCTGTGCCGCGTTCTCGGCGGCGGGGCTGTTCGCGTCGTCGCTCACCGACGACCAGGTGGCGGCGGGGTTGGGCGGCATCCTGCTGTTGCTGCCCTTCTGGCTCGTCGGCAACGCCGACGCGCTGCTGGGCGAGGAGTACCGGGACCTCATCGACCTCGTCGCGCTGCTGCCCCACCTGCGCTCCTTCACCCGCGGCGTCCTCGACAGCGCCGACGTGCTCTGGTTCGTCGGGTTCTGCTTCGTCTTCCTCTTCCTCACCTACCGCACCCTCGAGTCCCGCAGGTGGCGCTGATGAAGCTCTCCCGTCAGCTCCAGCGTCGCCTGTCCCACGGCTCGAACGCCAGCGTGGTGACGCTCCTGGTGGTGGCCCTGGTGGTCATCCTCTACGGGGTCGCCGATCGGCACCGGGTGCGGGTGGACATCTCCTCGGACCAGACGAACACCCTGCTCGATGACACCCTGAAGAAGCTCTCGCTCCTGGACGCGGAGGGCCAGGAGGTGCGGGTCACCGCCTTCACGGCCCAGCAGGGCAAGAAGGACAGCTACTTCAAGAACCGGGCGCTGAAGGACCTGCTCAGAGAGCTCGACTACCACTCGGCGGTCGTGGAGACCTCGCTGGTCGACTTCGACCGCGAGCGCCTCACGGCCGAGTCCCTCGGCGTGAGCGACTACGGCCACCTCGTCATCGCTCGCGGCGACGACCGGGTCGATCTCAAGGACCGCGACCTGTTCCGGCGCACCGGCCGGGGCGCGGAGCGCAAGCTGGAGTTCATGGGTGAGGCGGCCTTCGCCCGAGCCGCCAGCCAGCTCCTGGACAAGCGCAAGAAGCGGATCTACGCCCTGCGGGGCCACGGCGAGCTCGATCCCGACGAGCGGGAACCCGGGGGCCTGAGCGAGCTGGCGCGCATGCTCGACCAGGAGAACTACGAGCTGGAGACCCTGGATCTCTTCCGCGACCGGGAGGCCGACGAAGCGCCCGTCATCCCCCCCGACGCCAGCGCGGTGCTGCTGGCGCGACCCGCTACCCAGCTCACGGCTCCGGAAGAAGACGCGCTGGTCGCCTACGTGGCCCGGGGAGGAGCCCTGATGATCTGGCTCGACCCCCGGACGCCCGTGCCGAGCATCCTGGAGCGCATGGGGGTCCAGGTCCGGGGCGGCGTGGTGGCCGACAACCTGTTGATCTTCCCGTTCAATGATCGGCCTGTGTTGCGCTATCGCTCCCACTCCATCACCAGTGACCTCGCGGATCGCGGCCTGGTGGCGGTGCTGGCACACATCGCGCCGCTCTCCGTCGACGATCCTTCGCCGAACTGGGCCCGCTATCGCTCGGTGCTCGAGACCTCCCGCAGTGGCTGGATCGAGCGGGGAGGTCCCCTGGACGGCGGCCGGGCCGTCTACCAGCCGGACATCGACGGCGAGGGTCCCGCCGTGGCGGCCTATGCGGTGGAGCTCCAGCCCGACGAGGAGGGCCTCGTCAAGCCCGGCAAGCGCATCAGCCGTGTGCTGGTCCTCGGCGACTCGGAGTGGGCCACCAACTCCCTGCTCCAGGAGGGCCCGGGCAACGCCACCCTGGCCGTCAACGCCTTCCGCTGGCTGCTCTGGGACGACGCTCGTCTCTCGGTCATCGGCCAGCCGACCCGCGTGCGACGCCTCGCCCTGACCGAGCGCGACCAGTCGGCGATCCGCTGGATGGTGCTCGTCCTGATGCCGCTGATCACGGTGGTGGCGGGCGCCGGGGTCTGGGCCGGTCGGCGTGGGCGTTAGGAAGTCCACATGAAGGCCTTTCGAGGGACGATCCTGCTGGCCGTGGTGGTCTTCGCCGTCTGGGGGCTGGTGAAGGTCTTCGACCCGGCGCCCGAGGTGCTGCCGGACAGTCCACCGCAGCTCTTCGTCTTCGAGAAGCAGGACGTGGTCCGCGTCCAGGTCGACCGCACCGGCGACAGCCTGGTGCTCGCCGAGACCGACGCCGGGTGGATCATCGAGAGCACCGGCTTCCCCGCCAGCAGGTCGATGGTCAACCGGGTCAAGCACCAGCTCCACGACCTCACCGCCCGGGCGACCGTGGTGGAGGACCCCGACGAGAAGGCGCTCTACGGCCTCTCCAAGCACGGCATCGAGGTCACCCTGACCTTCCGGGACGCCTCGACCCTCCAGTTCCTGGCCGGCGATCCCAATCCCTCCTCGGTGAGCTACTACATCCAGCCGCTGCCGGGGGAGACCGTCTACACGGTCAAGAAGTCCGCCGTCGACTACTACGCCCTCACCCTGGACGAGTTCCGCGAGCGGCGCTTCGCCTCCTTCGACTCCAAGGACGCCGATGCCCTGGAGGCCGACCTCCCCGGTGGGCGGAAGCTCCGCTTCCAGCGCGTCGGAGAGCGGCTGTGGGAGATGCTCGACCCGGTGGAGATGTACGCCTCCCGGGACGAGATCCGGTCGCTGTTGGGGCGGGTGGCGGCGCTGAAGGTGCGGGACTTCGTCGAGGACCTGCCCGCCGATGGCTCCGGAGACCTGGGACGCTACGGGCTGGCGCCGCCCCGGGCGCGGTTCGAGGTCCGCTTCGGCTCCCGGGAGCCTCTCGTCCTGCTCATGGGCTCCCCGGTCACCGACGACGAGGACGAGTCCCACGCCTACTTCCAGCTCGAGGGCGAGCGCACGGTCTACACCGCCAAGCAAGGTCTGCTGGAGGACTACCTCCAGGACCCGGCGGAGTTCCGGCTGCGCCGGTTCATGCGCACCGATCACAGCGAGGTCTCCTTCGTGGAGCTCGATCTCCAGCCCGGCCCCGACGACGAAGACCTCAGCGGTCAGGTCAGCCTGCGCTACATGGGCGACGTGTGGCAGTGGGGGGAGGACGGCCGGCCGGTGCCCGGGAGCACCCCGGAGCGGGTGGCCATGCGCACCGCTGGCGTGAAGGCGGAGGAGTTCGTCGCCGACCGACCGAGCGGCCTCGTCGCCTACGGACTCGACCAGCCGCGGGCCCGGGTCACGCTGACCACCGAGGCCGGAGACAAGCGCACGCTTCTGTTGGGGGGGCGGGGCGAGTCGCGCTTCACCCACGAGGACCGCGAGATCGAGCGCTACTACGCGAAGGTGGAGGGCGAGCAGCCCGTGTACCTGGTGGACCGCGGTGTCCTGTCGGTGCTCAAGGACGCCGTGCGCGAGCACCGCCGCAAGCTCGACAAGGACGAGGACAAGGCCGAGCGCCGGGAGAAGATGGAGGAGGAACTGGGCAGCCCCGAGCAGGAAGGATGATCCTCGCCACCCTCCTGGTGGCCTGCTCGAGCCCACCGCCACCGCCTCCTCCGTCGGCACAGCGGCCCGTGGCCCTCGTCTACAGCCACGATCTCGACGGCGAGATCGAGCCCTGCGGCTGACCCAAGCGTCCTCTGGGCGGTCTGCCCAGGCGTGCCACCGTGACCGCAGAGCTGGCCGCGACCCACGACCTCGTGCAGGTCGACGCCGGCGATGCCTTCTCCAAGCACCGCACCCTGGTCCCCGTCGACCTCCAGGCCTCCCAGGAGGTCAAGGCCGAGCTCCAGGTCCGAGCCCTGATGGCCAGCGGCCTCCACGCCTTCGTGCCCGGAGCGGGCGACCTGGCCCTGGGGGCGCCCTTCCTCCAGCGCATGGTCGCCGAGCACGGGCTCCCGGTGCTGGCGGCGAACCTCGTCTGCGAGGACCGTCGCTTCGAGGCCACCCAGGTGGTCGAGGCGGGCGGGCGTCGCGTCGGCCTGGTGGGGCTCGTCGGACCGAGGGTCCAGACGTGCGAGGTCGAGGACGCCGCATCCGCGCTGACCGCGGCGCTGGCCGCGCTCCAGGACGTGGACCTGCGGGTCCTGGTCGTCCATGGGGAGCGGAACTTCGTCGAGCAGCACGGCGCCACGCCCGGGTTCGACTTCGTCGTCACCGGGGGGGCGGGCTCGACCCGCACCCAGCCGAAGCGCCTGGAGGAGGGGGGCTGGCAGCTCGCCGCGGGCAGCCGCGGCAAGAAGCTCGGGGTGGTGGAGCTGGAGTGGCGCGAGGGCGCGACCGGGTGGACGGGAGAGGGTCAGCTCGCGGCCATCGCGACCCGCCTCGATCGCTACCGCGAGCGGGTCAAGGACATGGACGAGCGGATCGCCGTGGCCTCGAAGGAGAGCGCCAGGCAGCGCGCTGTGTCCCAGCGGGAGCACTACGTCGCCGAGGTCGCCCGGCTGGAGCAGGAGCTCGCCGAGGTCACGGCCTCCCTGGAGGGGGGTGACCACCACCGCTTCTCCAGCCGCCTCGTCGAGCTCGACGCCACCATCGAGGACCACGCCGAGGTCGGGGCCTGGACCGAGGAGGCCAAGCTCCGTGTCAACGCGCTGGTCGCCCGGTCGGAGGCCTCCAGGGACGCCTACCTCGGTCCCTTCGTCGGCAGCGGGCGCTGCAGTAGCTGCCACCGCCCCCAGTACCTCCAGTGGAAGGAGACCGGTCATGCGAGCGCCTGGCCGACCCTCGTCGATGCCGGTCGCCAGGGAGATCCGGAGTGTGTGACCTGCCATGCGACGGGCCAGTGGCACCCCGAGGGACCGCGCGGCGTGGCCGTGGAGACCCACCTGCGCGGGGTGGGCTGCGAGGACTGCCACGGACCGGGCGATGCCCACGTGACGTCGCCGACTCGGGGCATGGTGGGCCGTCCGGGTCGGTCCACCTGCGTGAGGTGTCACGACGGTGAGCGGGACGAAGGGCGCTTCGACGAGCCGAGCTACCTGCCGCGGGTGGCCTGTCGGGCAGGGTAGACTCCCGGCTCGGAGGAGACCCGATGACGTTGCTCACTGCCCTGCTCGCCACCGCTTCGGGGGGCGTCGACTACCTGTACAACGACGGCTGGACCGACGGCGGAGAGGCGACCTTCCAGGGAGGCTTCGTCCCCTACGAGTGCTTCGCCAGCGTCTTCGTGCCGGAGTCCGGCGACTACCCCTTCACCCTGGACAGCGTGGACCTGCTCTTCGGCGGGGCGGGCAGCGGCATCCAGGAGACGATGATCTTCCAGTTCTACGAGATCGACGGGACCGAGCTGGATGACCCGTCCTCGTGGCGCAGGCTGGGGGAGGAGGCCGGAGCCGTCCAGAACTCCGAGCAGCACATGAGCTCCGTCGCCGTGGAGGACTTCGAGATCACCGTGCCGGACTTCGGCGGGGCGCTCCAGTACTACGAGATCGAGGAGGGCAACGTCGCCGTCTCGCTGTGCTTCGACGACTACCACAGCGGCTACCCGGGACCGGCCAACGACGCCGACGTCGGGGCCGACTATGCTGACCGCAACTGGATCTACGCCGACCTCGGCGCCTCCTTCCAGTGGCGGAAGTCCTCGGATCTGGGCGTCAACGGCGACTGGATCCTGCGTCTCTGCGTGAGCGGCGAGAACATCGCCGGGAGCTGCAATCCGAGCGCTGGGGACACCGACACCGACACCGACGCCGATCCCGGCCTGCTCAGCGTCGCCAGCGTCACGCCGGGCTCCACCAGCGAGGGGGAGGCCGTCGACATCGTGGTCCTCGGCAGCGGCTTCGAGGACGGCGCCGATGTCTTCCTCGGAGGGCTGTCGGTGACCGGGGCGACGGTGCTCAACAGCCAGACCATCCAGGGGCGCAGTCCGTCCGCCCTGCCGCCCGGTGTGCACGACCTGGAGGTGGAGAACGCGGACGGCGACAACGCCTACCTGGCCGGTGCCTTCGAGGTCATCGGGAGCACGGACGACACCTGTGGCTGTGGCGCGGGCACGGGCTCAGCGGGGCTGGCCTGGCTGTTCGGGCTGCTGCTGCCGCTGCTGCGGCGACGCGATCAGAGGTAGATCTCGACGTCCGCTCCGGCGACCAGGTCGCTGCGCCACTCCTCGATGAACTGGTTGCGGGTCTCGAAGAGCAGCGAGCGCCGCAGGTCATCCCGCTCGGTCTCGAAGGCGGTCATGTCGGGCTCGTCCCGCTCCCGGAGCTGGGCCACGACGATGTCGCCGTCGAGCTCGAAGAGCTCGCCCAGCACCGCCCCTTCCTCGGCGGCGGCCGCAGCCGCCATCAGGTCGGGCATCGAGCCCAGGTCCGGCAGCACGGTGGCGGAGACGGGGAGCTGGCTGGCGGTGCCGAGGCCCAGGCCACGCTCGAGCATCATCTCGGTCGGCGGCATGTCTTCGGTGGACCAGGCCACCTGCAGGCGCTGCGCCAGGGCCGCCACGGCGATCGGCGTGCGCTCCTCGTCGAGCAGCTCGCGGGCCAGCAGCGGGGCCGCCTCCTCGAAGGAGGTCTCCGTCGCTTCGGCGATCTCGCGCACCCAGAGGAACTGGAGCCCGCGGGAGGTCTCGACGATCTCGCTGAAGCCACCGGCCTCGGTCTGGAAGAGGGCCTCGGCCAGCACGGGGTCGATCTGGTCCTCGGCCTGGGTGCCGAGGTCGCCGCCGCGGCCGGCGGAGAGGTCCTCGGACCAGGTGCGGGCCAGCTCGGCGAAGTCGGCGCCACCCACGGCCTGCTCGCGCAGGGCGGCCACGCGGGCCTGCACCTCGCCGGTCGTGTTGCCCTCGATGTCGGTGCGGAGCAACAGGGTCGAGAAGGTCGCCTGCCGGGGGGTGCGGAAGCGCCGGTCGAGCTGCTCGGCGTAGCGGACGCGGAGCCGGTCGGCGTCGGCCGCCACCAGGGCGGCGACGTCGTCGTCGGTGATGACCACGTCGGGTGCAGCGGCTTCGGCCGAGACCCGGATCCAGTCCAGTCCGAGCTGGGTGTTCTGCTCGCGGTAGCGGGACTCGACCTGGTGGGGATGGACCGAGACCGAGAGCTGGGCGAATTCCAGGAGCTTGTTGATCGTCAGCTCCTTGCGCAGACCCTGCTCGTACTTGGGCCGGGTGAGCCCGGCCCGGGTCAGGTCCGCCTCGTAGAGCTCGATCGAGAAGGCGCCGTCGTCGCCCCGGAAGGAGTCGACCCGCAGCTCGGCGAGCACGGGCTCGTTGCTCACGGTGGACATGCGGTAGAGCGTCACGCCGCCTGGAGCCCGCATCACCTCGTCGAGGACCTCGCTGCCGAGCCCGAACATCTCGTAGCGGCCGGGGTCCGTGCCGAGGTTGAGGGGCCCGTAGGGCTGGATGCCCTTGAGCGCCAGCTCCTCCTCGGGCAGCACGCCGTCCTCCTCCCACTCGCCGAGGACCCTGGCGGCGAACTCCTCGGAGCGGGCCTGGGCGGTGGAGAAGTCGTCCAGGAAGGCCGTGAACGGAACACGGACCAGGGTCCCGTAGACGGTGGTGTAGGCCTTGAGCTGGTCGGCGATCTCGTTGTCCGAGACCTCGATGCCCAGGCGAGCGGCCTCCTGCAGGAGCACCGTCTCCATCACCAGGCTGCTCATGACCTGCTGCCGGGCCGCCGCAAGCTCGGCGTCGGAGGCGCCGGCACCGAGGCGGTTTGCCACCCGGCGTAGCTGCTGGTTGAACTGGGTGTCGGTGATGACCCTCCCGTTCACCAAGGCCACCCGCTGGGTGGACTCGCCCTGGCCGTAGCTGCCCCAGAAGATGAAGGTGACGACGATGATGAAGAAGATGAGCTTCATCCACGGGGTGTCGACCCCGCTTCTCATGCCTTCGATGACGCCCATGGAAAGAGGCTCCCGCGCTGGAACGCCCCCTGCTAACCGGGGCGGCGCCATGTGACCGGGAGAGGATCCTCGTGGTCTTGACGTGACAAGACTCTTGTTCGCGCGCTCCATTACTGGTAAAGAGGATGTGGGCGGATCTCGTCCGCCTCCTGCCTGCTGCTCCCCTCCGCTGGACGCTGCCGCTCATGTTCTCCACCGTCTTCTCCGGCGTGCTCGACGCCTTCTCACACGACGTCGCGATCGACCTCGGCACCGCGAACACCCTCATCTACGTGCGGGGCAGGGGAGTCGTCTGCCGGGAGCCCTCCGTGGTGGCCGTCCACCAGAACCGGAGGGGGGATCGCGAGGTCATCGCGGTCGGTCAGGGTGCCAAGGACATGCTCGGGCGCACCCCTGGTGACATCCTGGCCATCCGACCGCTCCGGGACGGCGTGATCGCCGACTTCGAAGTGACCGAGGCCATGCTCCGGCACTTCATCCGGCAGGCCCTCGGGCGCAGCAAGATGGTCGGTCCGCGAGCGGTGGTCTGCATCCCCTACGGGACCACCGAGGTGGAGAAGAGAGCGGTGAGGGAGTCCGCGGAGTCCGCCGGGGTCCGCGAGGTGCACCTCTTGGAGGAACCGCTGGCAGCCGCCATCGGTGCCGAGCTGGATGTCACCGAGCCCCACGGCAACATGGTCGTGGACATCGGTGGCGGCACGACCGAGGTCGCCGTCATCTCCCTGGCCGGGATCGTCTACAGCCGCAGCGTCAAGGTCGGTGGGGACGCCATGGACCAGGCGATCGTGCAGTACCTCAAGCGACACCGTGGCCTGCTGATCGGGCCGCGCACGGCCGAGGAGATCAAGGTCCGGATCGGCACGGCGGTGCCAGAGAGGGAGCCGCGCACGCTCGAGGTCAAGGGCCGGGACCTCACCACCGGCTTCCCGACCCTGATCGACGTCACGAGCGAGGAGGTCCGGCGGGCGCTGTCCGACGCCGTCCAGCTCATCGTGGACACCGTGATCGCGGCTCTGGAGCGCACGCCACCGGAGCTGGCTTCGGACATCGTCGACAAGGGGCTGGTGATGACCGGTGGTGGTGCGCTGCTCCACAACCTGGATCGTGCCCTGCGCGACGCCACCGGCCTCCCGGTGATCCTGGCCGACGACCCGCTCTCCGCGGTGGCGGTCGGCTCCGGGAGAGCGCTGGAGCAGCTCGAGCTCCTGCGGGAGCTCTGCGCCTGAGCGGCGTCCAGAGAGGTCTCGCTACAGGCCCTTCTCGAAGAGCTCGACGTAGTCCCGCTTCTTGGCGACGCCGGTGCGCTGACCGACCACCTGTCCGTTCTTGAAGACGAGCACGGTGGGGATGTTGCGGATGTTGTAGCTCATCGCCGTCTGGCGGCTGTGGTCCACGTCGACCTTCACCACCTTGACCCGGCCCTGGTAGTCGCTCGCGAGCTCCGCCAGGGTGGGCGCGATGGCCTTGCAGGGGCCACACCAGGTCGCCCAGAAGTCCACCACGACAGGGGTGTTGGACTCCAGCACGTGCGCTGCGAAGTCGGCGTCGGTCACGTTGGCGATCAGATCGCTGGCCATGGGGCTGCTTCCTCGGTCGGAGGGGTGGGGGTTCGCTGGGGGGTCGTGCGAACCGGTGCCGGCTCTACTAAGATCGGTTCGGGCCGGGGACAAGACCCTGGCGGCGCAGTTCGATCTCGTGGTGCCGGACGGTACCCAGCGGAGTCTGATGGTCCCGGTGTCACGACCACTTGCGGAGTTCTTCCGCTTGATCCGGGATCATGCCACGGGCGAGTTCTGGTTCCGCCTGCCAGGACGGCAGGTCGGGGTCACCCTGCAGGACGGTCAGGTCGTCCAGGTGACCAAGCTGCCGGAGCTGCTCTACATCGAGGGGCGCCACTTCACGGCCTCGATCAACACCGGAGACATGCTCAACGACATCGGCGCGGCCGTGGCCGGCGGACTGCCGCCCTCGCAGGCCATGGAGGCCGCCTCCCTTGGTCTGGGGCGCTTCCTGGCGAGGGTGGCCAACACCGAGGGCGCGGCCGCGGCCTGGGACGAGGACGTCTCGGCTCCCAAGGGTTCCTTCCCGCTGACCGCACCCCTATTACGGGCCTTCAGCGCCGGTCTCCAGGAGGCGCGAGCCCCCGAGCGCATCCGGACCGCCTGGAAGGCCAGCCGAAGCCTGCACGTGAGTCCCACCGTGCCCGCGGATCAGCCGGTCGCGGGCCTGGACCCCGTGGCGGCACGCGCCCTGCGCTTCGCCGGCCGCGAGGTGTCCCTGGCCGAGCTGGTGGACCTGATGGTGGGTGGCAACCCCAGCCGTGGGACCAAGACCTGGTGGGCCATCGACCTGCTCCTGCTCTCGGGACTGATGGAGCTCGGTGAGCCCAAGGCCTCGGAGCTCTGGATCGAGGACGAGGAGGAAGAAGAAGAAGAGGAGCCCTCGCTGGAGGAGCTGGAAGAGGACGACGACGAGGTGACCCGGTCCGACACGGCGTCCGATCCCCTGAGGGCCGATCCCCTGAGGGCCGATCCCGCGGTGGTCCGCATGCATCGCCAGCACCGCAAGCTGCTGAAGATGCACCCCCTGGAGGCCCTGGACATCAAGGTCGTCGACCCCGACGAGGAGATGTCCACCGACGTCGTCCGGGAGGCCTTCCGCCGGGCGGCGAAGCGCTACCATCCGGACCGCTTCCTGGGGGAACAGGCGTCGATGCGTCGGGCCGCTGCTCTCTGTTTCCAGGTGCTCGGCGAGTACAAGTCCCTGATGGAGGAGCCGGAACACCTCAAGGCCGAGCTGCTGCGCATCAAGGCCGAGCGGGCGGGGCGGGCCCACGTCCTGGAAGACGACCGCATCAAGGCCAAGGTCATGTACAAGAGGGCCCTCGGCTTCTTTCGGAACCGAGCCTATGTGGCCGCCCGGGACGGATTCGCCGAAGCGATCATCCTCGATCCCGATGCCCGCCTCGCCCGGGCACGCCACGTCCACACCCGCGCCGTGCTGAAGGAGCTGCCCTACGACGAGGCCTTCATGCAGCTCGAGGCCATCGAAGCCGAGGACGTGGCCGAGAAGATCGAGATCCTCTACCTCACGGCCTGGCTGCTCAAGCTGCTGGGCAAGGAGAAGCAGGCGATGAAGCGCTACCGGGCCATCCTGGAGCGCAACCCGGACCACCGGGAGGCGCTGAGGGAGGTCCGGCTCTGGGACAAGCGTGTCCAGGAGAAGAAGAAGGCCAGCGAACCCGCGTCAGGCTTCTTCCGCTCCCGGCGGGGCCGGAAGTCGAGCTGAGGAGATAGGGGAGGCTCGATCCGGGTTCCGCTGGAGGCCCCATCGATCGCATCCTGCTGTTGATCGCGCTGCTGGGCTACCTCGCGGTGGGAGCCGTGAGCCTCTGGGGTTCGGAGGGGGAGCGCCCCCGGGCGATCGCCGCCCTGCGCTGGGCTGCGATCTCCGTCCACCTGGCCGGGCTCGCGGCCTGGGCCGTTCGCATCGGCGGGCTGCCACTGACCGGTCCCGGCGACACCTTCGCGTCGCTCGCCCTGCTCGTCGGGTTGGGCAGCCTCTACGCCCGCCGCTTCGAGCGCATGGACCTCGTCAGCGGCTTGCTGGAGCCCCTGGCCGCGGTCCTGTTGGCCCTCGGGCTCGTGCTGCCGTCGGCGCACGCCGTGGACGAGCCGGCGGGGGCCTGGCTCTTCGTGCACGTCGCGGGCATGGTGGTCGGGAGCGCGGCCTTCGCCGTGTCCTTCGGCATCTCGGTCACCTGGCTGCGCGTGCGCCGTCGCCTCAAGACCAAGAAGCTCGTGGGCCTCTCGCGCCTGCCTTCACTGGACCAGCTCGACAAGCTCAACACCCGCTTCGTGGTCCTGGGCTTCGCCGCGCTGACCGTGGGCATCTCCATCGGCGGCGTCTTCGCCCACCTCGACGGCGTGGAGACCATGGCCGGGCTCGACCCCACCATCATCACCACCCTGCTGCTCTGGGCCTGGTACGCCGTCGCGATCCAGCTCCGGGTGATCAGCGGGTGGCGGGGCCGTGTCGCGGCCCTGTTCTCGGTGGTCGGCTTCGCCGTCATGCTGGTGTGCTTCCTCCTCATCCAGTTGGCCTACCGGGGGTGGCACCCGTGACGGGAGGCCACGAGGTCGTCCTCGTCGGCGTCAACCACCGCACCGCCCCCGTGGAGGTCCGGGAGCGGCTGGCCATGCCGGCCGAGGTGCTCCAGGAGCGTCTCGGCGAGCTCCACGCCCTCGAGCGGGTGTCGGAGGCCGTCATCCTCAGCACCTGCAACCGGGTGGAGGTCTATGCCCTCGCTCCACGGGGAGCGGGGACCGGCGACATCGTGTCCTGGATGGCGGGGGTCAACGGGCTCAAGGTCCGCGACATCGAGCGCCACAGCATCTCGCTCCAGGGGCACTCGGCGGTGGCTCACCTGTTTCGAGTGGCCTGCTCCCTGGACTCGATGGTGGTCGGCGAGCCGCAGATCCTCGGTCAGCTCAAGCAGGCCTTCCAGGCGGCGCTGGAGTCCCACAGCGTCGGCCAGGTGCTCCAGCGCCTGATGCACGGCGCCATCCGCGTCGCCAAGCGGGTCCGGACGGAGACCCGGATCGGGCGGGAGCCCGTCTCCGTCGGGCGGGCGGGCACCGAGCTCGCCCGCCAGGTCTTCGGCAGTCTCGACGGCCGCACGGCGATGCTCGTGGGTGCCGGAGACGTCGCCCGGCTGGTGGCCCGCTCGATGCTCGGCCACGGCCTCGAGGAGCTGGTGGTCGTGAACCGGACCTATGCCCGGGCGGCGGAGCTGGCCGGGGAATTCGACGGCACGGCCGCCCACCTCGACCAGCTCCATCGCTACCTGGAGAAGATCGACGTGGTCATCGCCTCGACCGCGGCGAGGGGACACCTGCTCAACTACCGGGACATGAGCAAGGTGATGCGCAGCCGGCGCTACCGCCCGCTGTTCTGCATCGACCTGTCGGTGCCGCGGAACATCGACCCCGAGGTGAACCGCCTGGAAGGCTGCTACGTCTTCAACGTCGATGACCTCACCGAGGTCGCCCGGCAGGGCCTGGAGCGTCGCCGAGAGGAGGCCGAGGCGGCCGAGGCCATCGTCGTCCAGGAGGCCGAGCGGTGCTACCGGAGCCTCGGTGCCCTGCGGGCCGAGCCGACGATCGCCACCATCACCCGCAAGGCCGAGCAGGCCCGCCGGCAGGAGCTGGTGCGCAGCGCCGCCACCCTCGCGGCGCTGGAGCCCGCCCAGCGCGAGGTGGTCGATGCGATGACGCGCTCGATGTTCAAGCGCTTCCTGCACGACGTCCTGCGGACCACCCGTGAGCTCGCAGCCAGCGGCGACGAGCCCGGTCTCGAGACCCTGGCCAGGGCCTTTGCCCCGTCCGACGAGGAGTAGTCCATGACGCTGACCATCGGCACCCGGGGCAGTGCTCTGGCCCTCGCCCAGACCGGGGCCTTCGCCCGCACGCTGGAGGCCGCCAGCGGGTGCCGGACCGAGCTGCGCATCATCAAGACCCGCGGCGACCAGGTCCAGGACCGGCCGCTGGCGGCCATCGGCGGCAAGGGGCTCTTCACCCTGGAGCTCGAAGAGGCGCTGCGGAGCGGCGGGATCGACCTCGCCGTCCACAGCCTCAAGGACCTGCCCACCGACGATCCCGAGGGGTTGATGCTGGGCTGTGTGCCGGAGCGGGAGGCCCCCTGGGACGTGCTCGTGGGCCCCGCACTCCACGAGCTCGCCGCTGGTGCGGTCGTCGGGACCGGCTCCCTGCGGCGCCGTGTCCAGCTCCTGGCGGTGCGGCCCGATCTCACGATCCGGGACATCCGTGGCAACGTCGACACCCGCCTCCGCAAGCTCCGGGAGGAGCCCTATGACGCCATCGTGCTGGCCCGCGCCGGCCTCAACCGGGTCGGCGTCGACCTGAGCGGGACCGACCACCGGGACCTCCCGGCCGAGATCTGCCTGCCCGCGCCGGGCCAGGGAGCGCTCGGCATCCAGTGCCGCTCCGGCGACCCCGCCACCCGCCTGTTGCTGGCGACGGTCGAGCACTTCGAGACCCGCACCTGCATCCGGGCGGAGCGGGCCTTCCTGGCCACCGTCGAAGGCGGCTGCAACGTGCCCGCCGGCGCCCTGGCGAGCCTGGACCACCGGGACCAGCTCACGGTCGAAGCCATGCTGGCCGACGACGACGGCCGGATCGTCCGTCAGGTCCGCGCGGGCCGTCCCGCCGAGGCCGAGGCGATGGGCACCGACCTGGCGCGGGCCCTCCGGGCGGCCCTCGCCGCGGGCTGATCGGTCAGCCGCAGACGGCCCCGCAGGCCTCGGGCTCGGCGAAGTCCGAGCAGTCGGCCAGCTCCAGCGCCTCGACGCAGTCCTGGGCCTCGGCGGCGTCGAAGTCCGGGCACTCCAGGCCTGTGTCGGCGGGACCCTCGAGGTCCAGGCAGGTCTCCAGGTCGTCGTAGGTCAGCACCCGCAGCAGATCGCAGCGGTCGTACCAGTCGCAGGTTGCGGTGGCCCGCTCCTCCGCGTAGTCCGCCTGGGAGTAGCATCCCGTGGAGATCATGAGTGCGATGACCAGCATGGGCAGACCCTATCGTGTCCTCCTCACCCGGGCGGACAATCGGCGGACGAGGGAGCTCCTGGAGGACGCCGGGGTCGCGGTGGTCGAGGTGCCCTTGGTGGCCTTCGAGGCGACCCACATCGAGCTGCCCGAGGTCGGCCCCGAGGACGTGGTGGCCTACACCTCGGTCAACGGGGTGGTCTTCGGCGGGGCCCTGGCCCAGGCGGCGGGCACCGTGGCAGCGGTCGGGCCCTCCACGGCCCGGGCGCTGGAGGAGGCCGGCAGGTCTGCCGACATCGTCCCGCAGCGGGCGCTGGGGCACGCCCTGGCGGAGGCGCTGGGCCCGAGCATCACCGGGCGGCGCGTCTGGCTGCCGCGGGCAGAGGTCGTGCCACCGGGACTCGTGCAGCGACTGGGGGACCTGGGGGCGGATCCGGTGCCGATCCCGGTCTACCGCAACGTGCTGCCGGCCGGGGCGGCGGCGGCGCTGGCCGGGCTGGAGCCCATCGACGCGATCGCGTTCGCCTCGGGCTCGGCGGCTCACCACTTCCTGGTGGCAGGGGGGCGGCTCGGGCGGATGCTCGTGGTGGTCATCGGGCCTTCGACCGCTCGTGCCTGCGTCGACCTGGGGCTCGAGGTCGCGTCGGTCGCCGACCCCCACACCGCGGACGGGCTCGCGGCGGCGGTGCTCGGGGCCCTCAGGCGCAGTAGAGGCGGGTGAGGTCCTTCGTGAGGTTCTTCTGGTGGGACTCGAGGGTCCCGCCGCCGATCTCCAGCAGCTTGGCGTCCCGGAAGAGGCGCTCCACCGGGTACTCGTTGCAGTAGCCGGCCCCGCCGAGCACCTGCATCGCGTTGTCGGCGACCCGCTTGCCCACCGGCGCGGCGAAGAGCTTGGCGGCGTCGGAGCCGATCCGGTTGCGCTGGTCCGGACCCACCTCGCGGGCGACCTGGTAGACCAGGCAGCGGGTGGCCTCGGTCGCCGCGTAGCTGTCGGCGATGTAGGCCTGGATCTGGCCGAAACGGTTCAGCGGCTGCCCGAAGGAGACGCGCTCGTTGCCGTAGGTGATCATGATCTCCATGCAGCGGTCGGCGATGCCGAGGCTCATGGCGGCCAGCGTCAGGCGCTCGATCTCCAGGTTGCGCATCATGTGGGTCACGCCCCCGCCTTCCTTGCCGAGCAGGTTGGCGGCCGGGACCTCGCAGTCCTCGAAGATCAGCTCCGACATCGTCGAAGCCCGCATGCCCATCTTGGGGATCTTGTTCGAGGTGGAGAAGCCCGGGCACTCGCGGTCGACCGCGAAGGCCGTGAGGTGGCCGTCGACCTTGGCGTAGACGAGGAAGACGTAGCCCTCGGGGCCGTTGGTGATGTAGGTCTTGGTGCCGTTCATCACGTAGGTGTCGCCGTGGCGCACGGCGGTGGTGGTCAGGCCGAGCACGTCGGTGCCGTAGCCGGGCTCGGTCATGCCCATGCCGGCCACCCACTCGCCGCTGAGCACGTTGGGCAGGTAGCGGGCCTTCTGCTCCTCGTTGGAGCAGTAGTAGAAGTTGTTCACGAAGAGCATGGCGTGGGCCAGGTACGCCAGGCAGAAGCCGGGGTCGGACTTCGAGAGCTCGTGGTGGGCGATGACCGCCGCCACCGTGTCCATGCCGGAGCCGCCGTGCTCCTCCGGCACCGTGATGCCCAGCAGCCCGAGCTCGCCGAGCTGACGGAACAGCGGGAGGTTGAGCTCGCCCACCTCGTCGAACGCCGCGGCCTGGGGCTCGACCTCCGTGGTGGTGAACTCCTGGACCAGGTCTCGGAGCATCCGGTGTTCTTCGGTCGGATTGAAGAGGTCATGGGACATGGAGGCTCTCCGGTGGCCGTTCCCCTAACGCAGCCCGTGATACGGGCCGGGCGCGGTCCCGACCTGGAGCAGAGATGGCTGACGCACCTCGCAAGATGTTCCTCATCGACGGGTCCAACCACGCGTTTCGCGTCTTCTTCGCGCTCCCCCGCATGACCGCCGCGGGCTTCCCGACCGGCGCCCTGCTCGGCTTCGCCAACCTGCTCAAGAGCCTCGAGGAGGTCCACAAGCCCGACTACATCGTGGTGGTCTTCGACAAGGGCGCCAGCTTCCGGATCGAGCTCTACCCGGACTACAAGGGCCACCGTCCGGAGATGGACCCGGAGCTGCGGGCCCAGTGGCCGCACTTCGACGACCTCGTCGAGGCCTGGGGCTACCGCAGCCTGTCCCAGCCCGGCTACGAGGCCGACGACCTCATCGCCACCATGGCGCGGCGCTGGGCCTCGCCGGAGCTCCAGGTCTTCCTGGTGACCGGCGACAAGGACTTCTGCCAGCTCGTCGACGACAACGTCCGCATCCTCGACCTGATGAAGAACCTCGTGATCGACGCCGACGGGGTCGTGGACAAGTTCGGTGTCCGCCCCGACCAGGTGGTCGACCTCCAGGCGCTGGCCGGGGACTCCAGCGACAACGTGCCGGGTGTCACGGGCATCGGCATCAAGACCGCGTCCAAGCTCATCTCCCAGTACGGCTCCCTGGACGCCCTGCTCGAGCGCGCCGACGAGGTCAAGGGCAAGCGGGGCGAGAACCTGCGCAACGAGCGGGATCGGGCCCTGCTCTCCCGCCAGCTCGTGACCCTGGTGACCGACGCGCCGCTGGAGCTGAGCCTCGATGACCTCCGCGAGCATCCCCGCGACGTGACGAAGCTCAAGGAGCTGTTCGTGAGGTGGCAGTTCCGCACCCACCTCCGGGACCTGGAGCGGGGGGCGGATGCGCCGCCGCCAGCGATCGATCGGTCCCGCTACCGCTGCATCCGGACCGCCCCTGACCTCCAGGCTGCCGTGGCCGCGATCCGCCGGGTGGGTCGGGTGGCCTTCGACCTGGAGACCACGTCGCTGGACCCGCTCCAGGCCCGGCTCGTGGGCCTCTGCCTCTGCTGGAGCCCGGACGACGCGGTCTACGTGCCCATCGGTCACACCGACCCGGGGCCCGGTGGCCAGCTCGACGAGGCCAGGGCGATGGCGATCCTGGCGCCGCTGCTCGCCGATCCGGCCGTGGGCAAGATCGGCCAGAACCTGAAGTACGACCACGCCGTGATGAGCGCCTGTGGCTACGTGCTCGACGGCATCGCGTCCGACACCATGCTGGCGGACTACCTGCTGGAGCCCGAGCGCAGCCGCCACGGCCTGGACGACCTGGCGCTGCGCTACCTCGGCCACGGCATGATCGCCTTCGGCGACGTGGTCAAGCAGGCGCCCCAGGGCGACCTCTTCGGCGGCTCGGCGGGCGAGCCCACCTTCGCCGACGTCTCGGTCGAGGACGCCACGGCCTATGGCGCCGAAGACGCCCACGTCGCCTGGCTGATCCACGAGAAGCTCGCCCCTCGACTCGACGAGCTGGAGCTCCGGTCGGTCTACGAGGAGATCGAGGTCCCCCTGGTGCCCGTCCTGTCCCGGATGGAGTCCGCCGGCATCGGGGTCGAGGTCTCCGAGCTCGCCTCCTACGCCGAGGAGCTGAAGGAGAGGGTCGCGGCGGCCCAGGCGCGCTGCCACGAGATCGCCGGGCGACCCTTCACGATCAACTCCCCCAAGCAGCTCCGGGTGATCCTCTTCGACGAGCTGGGGCTCACCCCGATCAAGCGCACCAAGACGGGGCCGAGCACCGACGCCGACACCCTGGACCGCCTGAGGGGCGACCATCCGCTGCCGGCGGCGATCCTGGAGTACCGCTCGCTGACCAAGCTGCTCAGCACCTACGTGACCCCGCTGCCCGGCTTCGTCTCGACCGTCGACGGGCGCATCCACACCTCCTTCCACCAGGCGGTGGCCGCCACGGGCCGGCTCTCCTCGAACAACCCGAACCTCCAGAACATCCCGATCCGCACCGAGGACGGCAAGCGCATCCGGTCCTGCTTCGCTGCGGCCGAGGGTCACCTCTACCTGTCCTGCGACTACAGCCAGGTCGAGCTCCGTGTGCTGGCTCACTACTGTGGAGACGGTCCCCTGGTGGACGCCTTCGCCGCCGGCCAGGACATCCACCGCCGCACCGCGTCGGAGGTCTTCGGCGTGCCGATGGAGGAGGTCACCCCGGCCCAGCGCTCAGCATCCAAGGCCATCAACTTCGGTATCGTCTACGGGATGAGTGCCTTCCGGTTGTCCAACGAGCTCGGCATCCCGCGCAGGACCGCCCAGGACTACATCGACGGCTACTTCGAGAACTACAGCCAGGTGGCGCGGGTGATCGAGGACTTCAAGCTGGCGGCCCGGGAGTCCGGCCACGCCACCACCCTCTGGGGACGGAAGCGGTTGATCCGGGACATCCGCTCCGAGAACCAGCGGGAGCTCTGGGCCGCGGAGAGACTGGCGGTCAACACGCCGATCCAGGGCTCGGCCGCCGACCTGATCAAGCTGGCGATGATCGCCGTCGATCGACGGCTCTACGAGGAGTTCCCGGGGTCCAGGTTGCTGCTGCAGGTCCACGATGAGCTGCTGCTTGAGGTCCCCGAGGGCGACCTTGAGGCCGTCCAGGCGCTGGTCGTGGAGGAGATGGAGTCGGCGGCACAGCTCGCGGTGCCGCTGAAGGTGGACGCCGGACACGGCCGTACCTGGGCCGAGGCCCACTGAGGAGCGAGATGGAAGTCAACACCCGCGAAGACGATGCCCGGCTGGTCCAGGCGATCCGGGATGGCGACTCCAGCGCCTACCGGGGCCTGGTCGAGCGCTACCAGGGTCGGGTCTACGCGCTGATCTGCGGCATGGTCCGCGACCGGGAGGAGGCCCACGACCTCACCCAGGACGCGTTCATCAAGGCCTACAAGAACCTCGATCGCTTCCGGCTGGAGTCGAGCTTCTACACCTGGCTCTACCGGATCGCGATGAACGTCGCGATCGACCACATCCGCAAGATGAAGAAGCGGCAGCACGAGGCCTTCGACGAGGGCATCGCCGCCAAGGGAGACGACGGGGTCCTGGACCCACGCCACGGCCGTGCCAACCCCGGCAAGGAGCTGGAGCGCAAGCGCCTCAGCGAGACGATCTTCGACGCCCTCGACCACCTCAGCCCGGACCACCGCCAGATCATCCTGCTGCGCGAGGTGGAGGGGCTCTCCTACAAGGAGATCTCCGACACGATGGGCATTCCCGAGGGCACCGTCATGAGCCGGCTCTTCTATGCCCGCCGCAAGCTGAGGGACCTCCTGAAGAGCCACCTGCCCGCCTCCGGGATCGCTTGAATGAACCGGACCCCCCGCCGTCTGAGCCTACGAGTTCAGGAGTGGACGTGAGCCAGGACACCGCCATCCCCACGCGCCTCGACGCCCTGCTGATGCGGGTGCTCGACGAGGAGGCTTCGGCCGAGGAGCGGGGTGAGCTGACGGCGGACCCGACGACGGAGACCCACCTCGCCGCGCTGCGGGACCTCGGTGCGCTCATCCGCGACGCGGTCCTCGAGGAGGCGGCCGCCGGCGTGTCCGACGTGGCGGAGCCCGTCATGGCGGCCCTCGGCCTGACCGACGAGCTGTCCGACGCCTTCGCGTCGCTGCGCGAGCGGGCCGACGCTCCGATCGACGTCGCGGACAGCGTGATGGCGGCCCTGGCCGACCTCGAGGCGCCCGTGGCGACCGTCGCGGCCGCGCCGGTGGAAGAGGCCCCCTCCGAAGCCATCTACTCGGCGCTGCACGACGGCGAGCTCTCGGCCCAGGAGCGGCTGCGCATCGCCGAGACGCTGGTGAACGACAGGGTAGCCCTCAACGCCCTGTCCGCCTATGCCGAGCTCGGACGGCTCCTGCGGAACACCCTGAAGGAAGCGACACGGAGCGCCGACCTGGACGGCCTGTGGGTGGGCGTGGCCCGCTCGATCGGTCTCGAGGATCCCGAGCGCGTACCGGGCTGGGAGCCCGTCTCCGTGGCCCTGAAGGCCGCGGTCGCCGAGCGGAGCCAGCTCACGGCGGGCGAGCAGCGCGAGCTGGCGGACGCCGTGATGGCGGCGCTCCCGGCGCCTGTCGTCGAGCCCGTCGAGCTGGACCTCGCCGCCGTCGAGACCGCACCGAGGCCCTCCTGGTTCAGGTCCCTCGCGGGTCCGGCCCTGGCGATGGCCGCGGCGCTGCTGGTGGTGGTGGGACTCCTGGTGCCCGATGCCGACGAGGTCCCCGGGACGGCGACCGGTCCTGATGACGCCGAGGTCTTCGAGCTGGCCCAGGCCAACGACGCCGAGATCGAGGAGCTGGTGCTCGGAGACGGCCTCATGATCCACGTGCTCCAGGGCGAAGAGGAGGGGGCTCCGATGATCCTGGTGATCGAGGAGCAGCCCACCGAGGACGTGGAAGACCCCTGGGCGCAGATCGAGTGGGAGGAGCTGTGACGAAGTGGTCGCTGCGTCTGGTGATCCTGCTGCTGATGTTCGGCTTCTCTGCGGTCGCGCTCGCTGATCCTCCTCCGCGCCAGCAGGCTCGACAGGGGCAACAGCAGCAGCGCGCCGTTCCGGCCGGCAAGGCTGAGGTGCGCATCCTGGCCGTGCGAGCGGGCCAGGGCGAGCCCCACGTGGACCCCCAGCTTCGGGCGCTGGTGAGGCACCTCGCCTACCTCCGCCACGACCGCTACGAGCTGGTCACCAAGACCCGCGGCATCGTCGGACCCGGTTCCAGCGGGCTGGTGTTCCGGGTTCCGGACGGCCCGCGCATCGAGGTCACGCTGAGGGAGCTGGAGGGCGACCGCGCCAAGGTCCGTGTCCGCATGTTCCGAGGGACGGACAAGGTGGCCGACACCACCGTCGCGATCCAGAACCACGGCACCTTCATCCTCACCGGTCCCAAGTACCGGGGTGGCACCCTGATCCTCCCGATCCGCGTCGACTACTGAGGCTCGGACTCGGTAGACTGGCACCGTGGGTACCCTGACGCTGGCCATCGGGATCCTGGGCTGCGCAGACGGCCTGTTCCCCAGTCTGACCGGTGACGTGGACACCGAGGACACCGTCGACCTCACCGGGATCTGCCCCGCGTACTTCGAGTGGGGACGCCCGGGCCTGTACCGGGAGGGGGAGTCGGACGAGGGCTGGGTCGCCAGCGGCGGGGACTGGGTCCACTGGTTCGGCGAGGTGGTGGAGTTCGAGGCCGATGGCTCGAAGATCGTGGTCGAGGGCGTGAGCGAGCGCGAGTCGGACGACGGGGAGCTCCTGGCCACGGCCTTCGTCCACACCTGGGGCTGCGACTTCGAAGGGGCCTGGCTGGTCGAGAGCCGGCAGCGCCGGATCAGCGACGAGACCGAGGACCAGGACATCCCCACCGCCATCTACGACTACGAGACCGACGGGGCCTGGATCCCCTGGGGCCTCGACGTCGGGACGATGTGGAGCCTGTCCTACCGCTATCGCACGGCCACCGAGTATGCGGACACCGAAGAGCTCGCGTGGTCCGAGTGGACCGACTACGCCACGAGCTACGAGGTGGTGGCGGCACAGACCGCCCGGGTGCCCGCCGGGAGCTTCGAGGTGCTCGAGGTCCGGCAGTACCACGACGTCGGCGATCTCTCGAACTTCACCGCGCTCTACCGCGACGCCGTGGTCGGCACCGTGGCCGAGGAGACCTGGGAGCTGACGGACTACGAGCTGCCCTGAGCCCGGCTCCCTCGACGGGGTAGGCTCGGCGGCATGGCTACCCTGTTCGAGAAGATCATCGCCCGCGAGATCCCAGCCGAGATCGTCTACGAGGACGACTGGTGCGTGGGCTTCCGCGACATCAACCCCCAGGCGCCGACCCACGTGCTCGTGGTGCCGCGCCAGCCGATCGTCAACGCCGCCGAGGCCGGCCCGGAGGACGCCGAGATCCTGGGCCGGGTGCTCCTGGGCGCCGCCGAGGTCGCCCGGTCCCTGGGTGTCGAGGCCGGCGGCTACCGGCTGGTGATCAACAACGGAGAGGGGGCCGGTCAGACCGTCTTTCACCTGCACGTCCACCTGTTGGCCGGGCGTACTCTGACCTGGCCACCGGGGTAGCGCACCTGCTGCAGGTGCCCCCGAGACGCCATACGGGCGTGCAGCCTGCGGCCGACGTGCTACGTTGGCAGCTCTTCGAACCCCCCGTTTTGCGAGGACAGCGGCGGATGGCCACCTACGACGCCTGCATCCATGTCGAGGCCTTCGAGGCCATGGAGGGTGGGCGGAAGACCGTCTACGCCCTGCTGAACACGGACGACTACGGCGCCATCTGCGCCGGAGACCGCCTGGAATTCGGCACCCTGGGGTCGATCACGGTGGGCACGGTGCGCCGCTACTCCAGCCTGGAAGACCTGGTGGAGATGGAGGGCTGGAACAACCTCGTGCCTGGCGCCGACGACCGGGCGTCCGCACTGGAAGACGTCCGCGCCATCGCCGAGTGGGACGACGACGTGGAGAAGAAGCGCGGCGTGCTGTGCCTGCGGGTGCGCGAGGCCCGCCGCAAGATCTGATCGGGTCGGTCAGTCCCCGACCGCCAGCTCCCTGAGCAGGCCGGGCTCCAGGCGGGCCAGCGCTGAGTCCACGAACTCCTCCAGGTCGAGGGCCTGGGCGGTGGCGTAGCGGGCGGCCTGCAGGGCCATGTCCAGCTTGTCGCAGGCCCGGACGAAGCGGGCCTCGGGCGAGCGGCCGTGCTCGTAGTCCTCCCACAGGACGACCAGCTCCTCGCGCCGCGGCAGTCCGGACGCCAGCGCCGCCATCGCTTCGCTCTCCAGCCGCGACTTCCTCGCGGGGTCGATGCCGTCTCGGGGCGTCAGGTCCCCGACGCGGATCTCGGGCAGGTCGTGCAGCACGGCCAGGGCGAGGGCCTTTCCGCGGTCCAGCCCGGGGGGACCGAGCACCAGCACCAGCCACGCCACCCCCCAGCTATGGGCCGCCACGCTCTCGGGGGACTCGACACCCACCCGGACCCAGCCCGCACGGGGCAGCTCCTTGAGGGCCAGGGCCTCCAGGAGGCGGTCTCGAAGTGGGCTCATGTCACGGACCTCCGCTGCTCCGGCCGGGCCATGGCGTAGACCAGCGGACGCTCGGAGGCCTGGGCCTCCTCGAAGTCTGCCCGATCCCGCAGCCCACGCCAGCCGATTCCGACCAGGACCTGCGCGACGGGGGCGCCCAGGGTGTCACCGGGCCCGGGGAGGACCAGTCCATCGGGTGCGTAGCGGCCGACCAGCGTGGCCACCGCCAGGGAGAAGTCGTAGGCCGTGACCACCTGGGTCGACAGCGTGTAGTCGAGGATCTCCGCGGGATCGGCCCAGCTCCGGAATTCCCGGCCGTCGCCCGAGATCAGGGGCACCGAGGGCGCCCGGAGGGGCAGGTCGCCGAGCTCGACGAGGGCCCGGTCCGAGGTGGGTCGCATCAGGGGCGTGTGGAAGGCCGAGTGGAGCGGGAGCTGGAGCGGGAACTCGCGACTGCCACGGCGCTGCCCTGGCAGCTCGTCCATCAGCCACCGCACACCCTCGCGGGTCCCGCCGAGCACCGTGGTGCCGCCGAGCTGGATCGAGAGGTGGACGTCGGGGTGCTCCAGGGCCCAGGCGACCCGCGCCTCCAGGACCGGGTCGGGTCTCCAGTCCTCACCGGCCGTGGGCACCAGGACCTGGCCGCCGACGACCCCGTGCTCTTCGGGGGCCTGCCAGGACGCCATCGTCTCCACGAGGCGGGTCGCCGCCGGCAGGTCCAGGGCCCCGGCCGCGTGGAGCGCGGTGTACCAGCCCATGGAATTGCCGGTGACGGCCACCACCCGTGCCCGGGCGGGATCGAGCGCGGCCAGGTCGACGGCCGTTGCGCCGAAGGTGAGCAGGCTCGCGTGCTGTCCGGCCATGTGGCGCGAGCTGACGAAGCGCTCGGCGCCGTCGAGCTCGGTCAGCGTGGGTCGGCCGAGGCGGCGGCGCTCGGTGTCCAGCGCGGTGATCACGGGGTGGTGTGCCGGCAGCGATCCGAGCTGGGCCCGGCCGTAGGAGCCCCTCCCGGGACACACCAGCCCCAGCCGCAGGTCGGTGCTCATGCCATCAGCTCCAGGGCGGCCCGCTCGATGTCCTGCTCGGAGACCAGGACCTCGTAGGCCGCCTCCCCCAGCGGGATGAAGCTGTCCTGCGCGGCGACGCGGGCCATGGCCCCCCGGAAGCCTCCCTCCACCAGGGCCGTGATCAGGGCCTCGGAGACGCCCCCGGTGCGCCGGGTCTCGTCGACCACCAGGACGCGACCGGTCGCCTCGGCCTCCCGCAGCAGGTCCTGGACCGGCAGCGGGGCCAGCCACCTCAGGTCGAGGACCCGGCAGTGGACGCCGTGCTCCTGCTCCAGGCGCCTGGCGACGCGCAGGCTCATCCAGTGGCCATTGGCCCAGCTCACCAGGGTCAGGTCGGTGCCAACGCCCCAGGTGCGGCCTCGGCCGAGGGGCACGTGGGGTGGATCCGGGTCGTAGGGGGCGGTCCACAGACCGTCGCCGGTGTCGTGGAGGTCCCGGGTCATGTAGAGGGCGATCGGCTCCAGGAAGGCGCAGACGGCGCCGTCGACCTCGGCCGCCGCCGCACAGGTGCGAAGCATGGCGGCCGCGTCGTCCCCGCGCGACGGGCTGGCGATCACCAGGCCGGGGATGTCCCGCAGCACGGCCACCGAGTTGTCGTTGTGGAAGTGTCCGCCAAAACCCTTCTGGTAGGCGTAGGAGGCGATGCGCACGACCATCGGGTTGCGGAACTGGCCGTTGCTGAAGAACTGGAGGGTCGCCGCCTCACCCCGGAGCTGGTCTTCGGCGTTGTGGAGGTAGGCCAGGTACTGGATCTCGGGGAAGGGGAGGCAGCCGAGCTGTCCGGCGCCCAGGGCCACGCCGAAGATGGTCTGCTCGTCGAGCAGGGTGTTGAACACCCGCCCGACGCCGGCGCGGCGGTGCAGCTTGTCGGTCACGTGGTACACGCCGCCCTTGCGGGCGACGTCCTCGCCGAAGACCAGGGCGTGCGGGTACTTCACCAGCAGGTCACCCAGCGTGCGGTTGAGCTGGACGGCGAGGTGGCGGGGGCGGTCGGCCTCGGGCAGCCGTCCGCCCCAGAAGGCCACCCGCTGGCCCTCATCGGAGGGTCTCGCCACCTCGGTGGCGATGGCTTCGGGCCGACGGGGCGCCAGCGGTGCCATGATCTCCGTGGCGTCGAGCAGGCGGGGGCGTCCTTCGACTTCGCGCGCCAGGGCCAGGGTCCGCTCGCGGATCTCCTCGTAGGTGGCCAGGACCTGCTCCGGGGTCCGCCAGCCCTGCTCCACGAGCAGCCGGGCAGTGGCCAGGACGGGGTCCTGGGCCTCCGTGGCTTCGATCCGGGACAGGGGGTGGTAGGTCTGCTCGACGTCGGAGCCTGCGTGGCCGAGGAGCCGGACGGTGCTCAGCCGCAGGAAGGCCGGTCGCCGGGCGCGGCGGACGTGGTCCGCGGCGGCGACCGCCGCGTCGTAGGCGTGGGGCAGGTCCAGGCCGTTGCCGGCGAACCAGGTGAAGCCGGGCCGACTCTCGAAGGCGGCGGCGATCCAGTCCGCCGGGGTCTGGACGGAGATGCCGAGGCCGTTGTCCTCGCAGACGAGCAGCAGCGGCAGCGGGAGGTTCTGGGTGACGGCCCAGCCGGCGGCGTTGACCGCGCCGACGCAGGTGCTGTGGTTGGCAGAGGCGTCGCCAAAGGTGCACACCACCAGGCTGTCGGCGGGGACCGGGGGCTCGAGGCCGAGCCGTGGCATGCGGTCCATCAACAGGGCCGTGCCCACCGCCTTGGGGACATGGGACGCGATGGTCGAGGTCTGGGGGGGCACCTGCAGCGAGAGGCTGCCCCAGACCTTGTGGCGCCCACCGGCGATCGGGTCCTGGGAGGAGGCCGTCATGCCGAGCAGGACGTCGAGCACCGGCGTCTGACCGGGGACCTGTTCCGACCGCTCCAGGAAGAAGCTCCCGGAGCGGTAGTGCAGGAAGGCCGGGTCGGTGGGCCTCAGGGCCGCGGCGACGGCGGCGTTGCCCTCGTGGCCCGAGGAGCCGATGGTGTAGAAGCCCGTGCCGCGCGCCTTGAGCCAGCGGGCCGCGAGGTCCAGGTGGCGACTGCGGACCTGGGACTCGAAGAGCGCCAGGGCGCGGCGGGCCGTCAGCCCGGTCCCGGGCCGCACCGGGCTGTCCAGGTCACTGCGCGGCGGCCCGGGGGCCAGGCCCTCCACCGTGGTGACGAAGTTGTGGTCCACCACGGGAGCGCGATCGATGGCCATCGATGGCCCCCCTCTCTTCTCGATGACGGCGCCTATTCTGTGCGTCTGCCCCGAACCAGGACATAGCCCAGCGGCGAGTGCTCCCCGCGGGCTGCTGCGTAGCGCAGGGCCCGGGCCGCCAGCTTCAGCAGGGGGCTCGGGTAGGTGGAGGGCATCAGGGTGCCCTCCAGCATCTCGGCCCAGCGGGTGAGCCCCGGCACGAGCCTCGGCCACAGGTCCTCCACCTCCACGTCGGCGAAACCGTTGCCCGCCATGTCGTGGCGCCACTCCTCGGCGGTGCCCAGCCCCGGCGAGCCCATGCCCTTCTCGGCCAGCCTCAGCACGACGCGGTCGAACAGCTCCCGGCTCTCGGGTCGTCGCACGACGTCGGTGAAGACCAGGGGCGCACCGGGTCGGATGCACTTGCGCGCCTGCTGGACGAACTGGCGTCGATCCCGCACGTGGAAGGCCATGTCGATGGCGAAGGCGCCGTCGAAGGTGCCGTCCTGGAACGGCAGCTCGTCGGCGTCGGCCCAGAGGAAGTGGACCCGCTCGGACCCCCGCTGCCGGGCCCGCTCCAGGTGGTCCTCCACCACGTTCACGCCGGTGACGTCGAGGCCCTCGTGGAGACCGGCCAGGTGCAGCGCCGGGCCACCCACGCCACAGCCGATGTCGAGCAGCGCGCCGGAGGTCGGCAGGTGGCGGGCGACCTCGTCGACGAGGGCGAGCTGGGCCTCCGTCCAGCCGATGCCGTCTTGCTCCCAGAGACCCAGGTTGTAGTGCCCGGAGCCCTGGCTGGCGGCCTCGAAGAGGTCGCCCAGGAGCTGGTAGTAGGCGCGGGTGCGCTTCACGGCGTCGATGCCGGCCAGGACCCGGGCCACGTTGGCGATGCGGCTCACCCCACCTCCTGGACGAAGTCTGTCACCAGTCCCTCCCGGACGCCCCCTTCGGCGGTCCAGAGGGTGGTCCGGTCGAGGTCGTCCAGCAGGGCCAGGACCAGCACGGCTCCCACGTAGAAGCTGTCCCGACGCCGAAGGTCCATCTCCGGGAGGCGATCCAGCTCGGCCTGGGGCAGAGCCTCCAGGCGGCTCACCAGGCCGGCGAGCTCGGCGCGCGCCAGGCGGGGCGCGCAGCGACCTGCGGGGCGTGGCCGACCGGCCAGCCCCTCCACCACCCGCGACACGGTCCAGACCGTCCCCGAGGTGCCGACGAGCCGTCTCGCGGCCCGGTGCTCGGGGCCGAGCACGGGACCGAAGCCGGCGACGGCGAGGGCCCTGAGGCGTGCCGTGGTCTCGGCTCCGGGGGGATCCGGCAGCCAACCCAGGGCCTTCCGGGTGGCCAGGTGGCCCAGCGGGACCGAGGTGACCCGGTGGACCCGCTCACAGTCGGCGAGCATGAACTCGGTCGAGCCACCGCCGAGGTCGAAGACGAGGTCCGGTCCGGGGCCGGGCTGGAGGCGGGGTCGGACGCCGAGGTAGCTCAGCCGGGCTTCATCCTCGCCGGAGAGGACGCGGACCGGCACGCCCGTGCGGGCGTGGACCTCGGCACAGAAGCTCGCCTGGTCGCTGGCGTCTCGCACCGCGGCGGTGGCGGCGATGCGGATGACGTCGCAGCCCAGCTCCCGGCAGGCGGACACCAGCTCGTGCATGGCCTCGATGGCCGGGGCGACCGCGGCCGGCTGGAGGCAGGGCCCGTGCTCGTCCCAGGCCCCCCCGAGGCGGACGCCGGCCCGATCCAGGTGGACGGAGTGCACCGCTCCGTCGACCACGTCCACCACCCACAGGTGGATCGAGCTGCTGCCGATGTCGATGGAGCCCAGCCGCATGGTCAGCCCGCCATGTTTATCGGAATCCGTAGCGAGGCCGTCGAGCCGCGAGTGGGCTCGGTCCGCTCGCAAGCGAGCGCCCACCGAAGGGGTGTCTGGACACCTCGAGGTGGGTCGAGCGAGAACGGGCCGAGGACGTCGCGGATCGGCGGCCGCAGTAGGATTCCGGTGAACATGGCGGGCTCAGAAGGTGTGCTCGGGGAGGGGGAGGCCCAGGGCGCCGGCGGCTCGCGCCACGGCGCTCAGCATGGTGTGGTCCTCGGCCTCTTCGGCAAGCGCCAGGGCTTCCTGGAGGATCTTCTCGGCGCTGGGAGAGCGAGCCCGCAGCAGGCAGAGGCGCAGCAGCACCTGCTCCCGGGTCGCGCTGGCGGGCGCCTCGGCGAGGCCGCGGTGCGCGATCGCTGTCGCCTCCTCGGGGCGGCCTGTCTCGAAGAGGGCGTCGGCGCGCTGGAGCAGGACCTCGGCCCGGCCCCCGGCACCCTCGGCGACCGCCAGCAGGTCCTCGAGAGGCTGCGAGGCCAGGCGCTGTGCCTCCCGGGTGCGGGCCCGCAGAGCCTGCTCGGCGGCCAGCGCGGCGCTGATGCGGCCGTGGAGCGCCCTCAGGGGCTGCTCGGCGTCGGTGTCGCCGTGCTCTCGGGCGGCGCCGAGCGCTCGCCGCACCGCGGCCCGGGCCTCCGCCTGGGATCCGGTGCGGTGCAGAGCCTGGGCGTGCCAGCCGTGCAGGCGGGCCCGCAGGGCGGGGTCCTCCACCTGCTCCAGGGCCTGCACGATCTCGACGAGGGCCCCGGCCCAGTCCTCCCGTCTCAGGGCGGCCAGCGCCCGCGCGACCGGAGGTGGGGGGGTCACGCCCGCTCGGTGAGGGCGCGCAGCGCGAGCCGCGCGGCCTCTTCTTCCAGCTCGCGGGGGACCATGATCTCTCCCGCCGGCGCGTCGGGCCCGCTGGCGAGCCACTCCAGGGTCAGACCCAGCACCGCGAAGTGCAGCAGCACCGGCTCGGGTGAGCCGGCGTTGGTCACGATGTTCAGCGGGTGTCCGCCACCGAGCACGGACAGCCAGGGGCCGCGGCCGAGCCGGTAGCGCGTGCAGGTGGGACCGACCTCGATGCCCTCCGACGCGGCCGCACGCAGCCCGTCGATGTCGATCTCGTCGTCGCCGTGTCCGGCGTTGACGAGCACGACGGAGTGGTCGAGGCCTCCCAGGTGCTCCACCCCGAGGGCGTGGCGGGCGCCGGTCGCCGACACCGCGAACTCGCAGACCGACAGGCCCTGTTCCAGGGAGGGGGTCGAGAAGCCGTCGTAGTGGGCCACGAGACGCCGGATGGGGTCCAGCTCGCAGACCTCGACCACCGCGCCGCTGGAGCGGGCCGTGGACGCGATGCCCTGGCCGACCGGACCGTAGCCCACGACCAGGACGCGGCGCCCGCTGAGGTGCGTGCCGGTGATGTCCCGCACCGAGGTCCACAGGGCTTCGCCGACCCCGCGGCGGTTCTCCACGTGGTGCTTGATCCGGCCGTCGTTGAGGTTCACGACGGGGAAGGGCACCGCGCCCCGGCGGCGCAGCCGGGTCACGCCCGAGCGGGTGATCTCCACGGCGGCGCGGACCTCGTCCACCGGCTCGCCCCCCTGATCGAGCAGGGTGTCGAGCAGCTCGAAGCCCACGTCGGCGATCAGCTCGGGGTGGTGGGCCAGCACGCCCTTGTGGCGGTTCCGGAGGTCGCCCCCGGTGTGGACGGCGATGTCCTGCTCCCGGAGCAGCTCGACGACCCGGATGTCGGTCGTCGCTTCGTTGGCGGCCGAGACCACCCACTCGCCGCCCCCCAGGGTCAGCTCCCGGACCAGGGCGCCGGTGAGGGTGGTGAGGTGGGCGTTGATGCCGATCACCCGACCCTCCCAGGGTCGGGTCCGGGCCCAGCGGTTGCCGAGCTGGTTCATCAACGGGAAGAAGGTGTTGATCCGGTTGATCTCGGCGGCGGCTTCGGTGCTGCGGGCGGTGGCCATGGTGCGGCGGCGTACCGTGCTGGCGGCCCGGCGTCCAGCGGAGCCGGCGGCGTTAGGGAGGACGGGGAGGGCGGTGTGCTCTACAGAGACACCCTGGTGAGCGGACCATGAGCGAAGAGCAGCCGAGGACGGATCGGAGCGCGGCGGTCATCGCCGTGCTGCTGGTGGTGGCGATGGTGTTCTTCGGCGTGGTCAGCAAGCACGACAACAAGAACTGGAACAAGATGTCCGGCGCGGCCAAGACCTGGGTCCGGTCGATCAGTCCGTAGCGTTGCGCCCTGTCAGTGCGCGGTCTCCCGCAGCGCCCCGTACTCGTGGCTCGCGGGCAGCTCGACGGTCATGGTCGTGCCGTGCCCGACCTCGCTCTCCACGAGGATCCGGCCGCCGTTGTTCTGCACGAAGTTCTGCACGATGCCCATGCCGAGGCCGGTGCCGCGGGACTTGGTCGTGAAGAGGGGCTCGAAGAGGCGCTCCTGGATCTCGGTCGCCATGCCGACGCCCTGGTCCCGGACCGTCACCCGGACGCCCTGGTCGCCGTGGGGGGCGATCTCCACCGTGAGGGTGCCGCCGCCCGGCATGGCCTCGATGCCGTTGCGCACCAGGTTGGACAGCACGGAGCGGATCTGGTGGCGGTCGACCCGAGCGGGGGGGGCGAAGGCCTGGGCCTCGATGCGCACCTCGATGGCGGGCGAGAAGCTCAGGCCGGACAGGACCTCGTAGCAGAGGTCCTCGAGCTCCACGCTCTCGACCTGGGGCGGGCGGACCCGGGCGAAGTCCACCAGGGACTCCAGCAGCTCGACCATGTGGTCCACGTCGTCCTGGAGCTGCTCGGCGAGCTGCTCGGCACGCTGAGGCCGGTCCAGGCACATCGTGATCAGCTCGGCCTCGGATCGCGGTGAGCGGACCCCGCAGCTCGTGGCCGATGGCCGCGGCGAACTGGCCCATGGTGGCCAGGCGCCGGTTGCGCTTGGCGCGGTTCTGGGCGTCGGTGAGCCGGTGGCGCAGGTCCTGGATGGCGTGGTCGATGACCTCGTACTCCCCGGTCTCTTCGTCTTCCCAGTCGTTCTGCTGGCGCAGGCCCTCGGCGAGGTCGTGGTAGGGGCGGGCGAGGCGCTCCGACAGCACCCAGGAGACCACCAGGGTGACGACGAGGGCGACGCCGGCCGCCAGGAGCAGCACGTGGGCCCAGGTGGCCGAGGTGGGGTCGGCGTAGACGCTGCCGCGCCAGTCGAGGGCGCTGGCGCCGTACCAGACGACGAGACCCAGGGTGACCAGGGAGACGCTCCCCAGCAGGGTCATGCTCGTCGTGAGGCGGGTCTTGAGGGAACGCGGGGCCATGTCTCTGGCCCTGGAATCGGTTGGTGGCCCCGGCCTCGTGACCCCCGGCCTCATCTTCGCGGCAGGCGGAGGGTCCTCGGGCCCTGGGCGGCACCCCGGAGGTGATCGAGCTGGACCTCGACCTCTCGCAGGTCCTGGCCGCGGACGTGGAGCCGCAGGGTCGCCGGCAGGCGGGCATCGGAGCGCTCGGAGACCACGATCACCGTGCAGGCCCCCTGGTCGGCGGCTCGGGCGAGGCGAGCGCCGATGCGGGACTGCCGCGGTGGATCCACCAGCACCACCAGCGGCAGGGCCCGCGATCTCGCGAGCTGCTCCGCGGCCCACCCGGACTGCTCGGGACAGCAACGCACGAGCAGCAGCCAGGCTGGAGCCATGCCTCCCAGTCCCGGTGGGTTCACCTGGGCGAGGGGATCGACGATCGCCACGGTGCGCCGCCGGGTAGAGAGGTCGACGAGGCTCGGCAGCAGCACCTGGAGTCGTCCCGAACCCAGCCGACCGTGGACCTCGGCGAGGCCGGGGTGGGGCCAGCCACCGATGAGGGCATCCAGCGCGGGGTGGGCTGTGAGCAGTGGCTCGCGTCGTCGTCGGGTCTGCTCGGGCGTCCGCAGGGCAGACGGAGCCTGGGCGCGGATCAGCTCACGGAGGTAGGCGAGGGTCTGCTCGCGGTCCCGGGTCGTCGTGGGTCGCTGGGGGAGGGGAGCAGCCATGAACACCTGTATGGGCGTTCAGTATATCCTCTTGGCGTGGGGGTGACTGGCATCGACGCGTGGGGATAGGGGTTGGGGCCCCACGGTGTGCCATGACCCCACTGTCCTGCCTGCTGATCGGAGCCGCCCTCGCCCGCCCGGAGGGCTGGGACATCCAGGCCCCCCACGGCCCGACCCACACCTGGAGCGCCGAGCTCAGCGAAGGCACCTGGATCTCCATCGACGTCCACCCGGACGGCACCCAGCTCGTCTTCGACCTGCTGGGCGACCTCTACCTCCTCCCCTTCGAAGGGGGCCGTGCCCGTCGCATCACCCTGGGCACCGCCTGGGACCAGGACCCCCGCTGGAGTCCCGACGGCCGGAGCCTGCTCTATGTGTCCGACCGGGGGGGCAACCAGGAGATCTGGATCCGGGACCTCGACGAGGGGGAGGACCGGGTCCTCACCGAAGGGCGCCCCGAGCGCTTCTCGGAGGCCGCCTGGAGCCCCGACGGGCGCACCATCGTGGCCCGGAAGCGGGTCACCGACACCCGCTCCATCGGCATGTGCGAGCTCTGGCTCTTCGACGTGGAGGGAGGCGACGGGGTCCAGCTCACCGACACCGATGCGCACCCCTTTCCCGTCGAGCCGGCGTTCTCCGTCGACGGCCGCTACCTCTACTTCTCCTCGACCCCCGCCCGCTTCCAGTACGACCGCGACCCCAACCACGGCATCTACGACCTCCACCGGCTCGACCTGGAGAGCGGGGAGGCCCTGCGACTCACCGCCGAGGCCGGCTCCGCCTTCCGGCCCTCCGTGAACCCCGTCACGGCCGAGGTCGCGCTGATGCGGCGACGGGGCTCGTCGACGGCCCTGGAGATCTACGACCCGGAGGACGGCTCGAGGCGGCTGATCGCCGATGGCTTCGAGCGCGACAACCAGGAGGGCTTCGCCCTGAACGGGCTCTACCCCCACGCCTCCTGGACCCCGGACGGCACGGAGCTGGTGCTGTGGGACGACGGGCAGATCGTGCGGGTCGATGCCCGTACCGGTCGGCGCACCCCGATCCCGTTCACCGCCAAGGTCCGCCACGTGCTCACCGAGCCGGTGCGGCATCCCCGGAGGGCTGGGCTGGGGGCGGAGGTGGTGGCCCGGGCGGTGCGGTGGCCGGTGGTCTCGCCCGACGGCTCGGCGGTGGTCTTCGAGGCCTTCGGACGGCTCTGGCGCCAGGCCGTGGGCAGCGACCCCGCCACCCCGCTGACCGACGGGACCCGTCGGGCCCTCGCCCCGACCTGGAGTCCCGATGGCCGCTCCATCGCCTACGCGACCTGGCACGACGAGGAGCAGGGGGACGTGAGGGTCCTGGACCTGGCCACCGGGAGCGAGCGGATGCTCACCGGAGCCCGGGCCCAGTACCTCTCGCCGAGCTGGAGCCCGGACGGCTCACAGCTCGCCTGGTGGAAGGGGTCCGGAGCGCCGCTGCGGGGTCACGACACCTCCGCCGAGCTCTGGTTCCAGCTCGAGGTGGCCGGCGTCGACGGGGGCCCGGTGATCCCGGTCTTGCGGCGGAGCTGGAACAGCGGCGCCCGCAGGGTCCAGCGCCCGGGCTGGGTCCCCGACGGCACCCGCCTGCTGCTGACCGAGCACGAGCCGGCCGAGCAGCCCTGGATGGCGCCGACGAGCGTGCTGCAGGTCGTCACCTTCGGCGGGCACGTCGAGCGCGTCGTCGCCCGCTGGCAGAAGGCCCTCGAGGTGGCGGTCTCCCCGTCGGGGGAGGCGGTCGCCTGGGTGGAGGATCACAAGGTCTGGCGGGCGCCCCTGCCGTGGACGGCGAGCGTGCCGCTGGAGCTCGGTCCCGAGAGCCAGCCCGTGCCCGTGACTCCGGTGAGCGAGGAGGCCGGGACCTGGCTCTCCTGGACCGGCGACACCCTGACCTGGACCACCGGGCCCGAGCTGACCATCGGCGAGCAGGAGGTCCGCCTGGAGGCCCGCCTGCCCCGGCCCAATCCCACCGGGCAGTGGGCCTATGTGAACGTCCGGGCGATCACGATGGGGCCCGAGGGCGTCATCGAGGGGGCCACGGTGATCGTGGACGGCGATCGCATCGTGTCCGTCGGCACGGCGCCCCCGCCCGAGGACCTCCGCACCGTCGACGCCAGGGGGCGCACCCTGGTGCCGGGGCTGATCGACGTGCACGCCCACCTGCACTACGGCGCGTCGGACGCCCACCCCCAGCGCTCCTGGCGCCACGAGATCACCCTCGCCTACGGGGTCACCACCGTGCACGACCCCTCGGCGCCCGACGACGTGGTCTTCGGCTCCGCCGAGCGCATCGCGGCCGGGCTCGAGCGGGGGCCCCGGGTCTACAGCACGGGCTCCGTGATCTACGGCGCCAAGGCCCGGGGGCGCTCACGGGTCGACACCCTGGACGACGCCTACTTCCACGTGCGCCGCATGGCTGCGATGGGCGCGATCAGCGTGAAGAACTACCAGCAGCCGGGGCGCGACCAGCGTCAGTGGTTGGTGCAGGCCGCCCGCGAGGAGGGCCTGAACATCTACCCCGAGGGCGGCGGCGACCTGTTCATGAACCTCGCCATGCTCGGCGACGGCCACACGGGCATCGAGCACGCCCTGCCGGTCGCTCCGCTCTACGCCGACGTCATCGGCTTCTACGCCGCCACGGGGGCCGGCTACAGCCCGACGCTGCTGGTGGCCTACGGGGGCCCCTCCGGAGAGCGCTACTTCTACGGCACCGAAGAGCTGCTCGGCGACGAGAAGTTCCTGCGCTTCACGCCGTCCGAGGTCGTGGACCGGGTCGCTCGGCGCACGCCGGCGCAGGTGCGGGACGGGGACTGGCACCACAAGTCGGTCGCCCGGACCGCGGCCGAGCTCCAGCAGGCCGGGGTCCCCGTCGTGCTCGGGGCCCACGGGCAGCTCCAGGGCCTCGGGCCCCACTGGGAGCTGTGGGCGCTGGGCGAGGGGCTCGGCGCCGAGGGTGCGCTCCGAGCGGCCACCATCGACGCGGCCTGGTACCTGGGGCTGGAGCGGGACCTCGGATCCCTGGAGGGGCGCAAGCTCGCGGACATGGTCCTGCTCGAGGGCAACCCCCTCGACGATCTCCGTGCGACCTTGGAGATCGTCGAGGTCGTCCAGGGGGGGGTGCGCTACGATGGCGCCAGCCTGGATCGGCTCAACTGAAGGGAACGACCTGCCGTCCGTGATCGAAGACGAGCTGCTCCAGAGGCTCACCGGGCTGGGCTGCACGGTGGTTCGGCAGCACCCTCTGCACAAGCTCGTCTACTGGCGTGTCGGTGGCCCGGCGGTGGTCTGGGTCGAGGTGTCGACCCTGGAGCAGCTCCGGGAGGTCCAGGCTGCGGGTGGGCCGGTGACGGTGCTCGGCAACGGGTCCAACGTGCTGGTGCACGACGACGGCATCGCCGGGCTCGTGGTTCGCCTGACCGGGGAGCTGGCCGACCTGCGCCTCGAGGGCCTGCGCGGCCAGGCGGGCGGCGGCCTGCGCCTCAGCGTGCTCCTGGCCCGCCTCGACCGGGCGGGGCTCGCGGGGGCCGAGCCCTTCGCCGGTGTGCCCGGGACCGTCGGCGGCGCTGTCGTGATGAACGCCGGCACGGCCCTCGGGGAGACCGGGGATCTCGTGGAGGCGGTCACGGTGGTCCTGCCGGGTGGCGAAGTGGCTGTGCTCACACCCGAGGAGCTGGACTTCTCCTATCGCCACGCCGATCTCCCGGAGGGTGCCATCGTGGCCTTCGTCGACCTGGCGCTGACCGACGCGGACGTCGAGGCCCGCAAGGACCAGCGACAGGCCTTCCTCGCCCGACGCAAGGCGACCCAGCCGCTGGACAGGCCCTCCTGCGGCTCGACCTTCACCAACCCCCCGGGGGACCACGCCGCGCGGCTCATCGACGCCGCGGGGCTCAAGGGCACCCGGCGCGGGGGCGCCGAGATCAGCACCGTGCACGCCAACTTCATCGTCAACCAGGGCGGCGCGACGGCCGAGGACATCCGCTGGTTGATCGCCCACGCCCGCTGTGTGGTGCGGGAGCGCTCCGGGGTGTGGTTGACGCCGGAGGTGAGGTTGTTGGGGGGGTGGCCGGCGGACGCGCTGGAGCGTCCGTGAGCTGGCACCAGACCCCTCACCACGACACCGCCACCGTCCGCTCGCCTCACGCGGGCCGGGCCGAGCGACCGGCCGAGGCCTCGCCCAGCGGGGCGCGCCAGGCGCTCACATCTTCGGCGCATGTCCACATGGCGGCGAGAAACGAGCGCCCGCGCGCCTAGTACCTTGGCACAGGGGTTCTGGTCCGTTGAGCCGCCGCCGTCATCGGAGGAGGGGCAGCTCTTCTGGAGGGACAAGCACCTCGATGCTCCGGGGTGTGCGGGGAACCCGGCTGATGAGGCCCAGCTCGGTGAGGCGGACGACCATGTTCTGGGCCGTGGCGGCTGACCCCGAAGGTGCGCTGGAGGTCGGCGACGGCGGGTGGCTGCCTGTTGACCTTGGTGTAGGCCCAGATGAACGCGAGGTGGCGATGCGGACAGGCTCGCCTCCTCACCCGGTCTCGGGG